>NZ_QKTQ01000001.1:0-518805 GCF_003234875.1 Curtobacterium sp. MCBD17_028
CCAGCAAGGAGCCCCACATGCCCGCCACCCCCGCCGCCCTCGAGGCGTTGCGGCTCGACCTGGTCGACCTGCTCGGTGACCGCGGCGTCAGTGCCGACCCGAAGACCCGCGAGCGCGCGTCGGTCGACGAGGCGACGATGAGCCCGATCCTCACCGAGCAGCTGCCCCTCGGCCTCGCCGACCTCGTCGCCTACCCGGCCAGTGCCGACGCGATCGCGCAGACGGTGCAGGCGGCGGCACGGCACGGCGTCCCGGTGACGACGCGCGGCAAGGGCACCGGCAACTACGGGCAGGGCATCCCGCTCGACGGCGGTCTCGTGCTCGACACCTCGCGTGCCCGCGCGGTCGTCGAGGTCGGGGACGGCGTCATCACGGCCGAGGCCGGCACTCCGATGGTGATGATGGAGCAGGCCGCGGCCGCGCAGGGCCAGCAGCTGTGGATGTACCCGTCCACCGCGCAGTCGACGATCGGCGGCTTCCTGTCCGGCGGCTCGGGCGGGACCGGGTCGATCTCCCACGGCTCGAACTGGGAGGGATTCGTCACCGCCCTCGACATCGCGCTCCCGGGTGAGGACGGCCTCCTCCACGTCGAGGGGGACGAGGCCCAGACGTTCGTGCACACCTACGGCACCGCCGGGGTCATCGCGCGGGCCACGGTCCGGCTCGAGCCGCTGCAGGACTGGCGCGCGGTCTACGCGAGCTTCCCGACGTTCGAGCGGGCCCTGACCGCCGTCCGGACGCTCCGCGGCCTGACGCCCGCGCCCCGGCTCGTCAGCGCGGACCGTGCCGAGATCGCCGCCACGCTCCCGAAGGACACGCCCGTGGTGGCGGGTGCGGCGAGCCTGCGCGGCATCATCGACGCCACCGCACTCGAGGACGCGACCGGGCTCATCGAGGTCGCCGGCGGCACGGTCGTCGAGGTCCGCGAGGGCCTGCAGCAGACCACGAAGGTGTCGATGCTCTCGTACAACCACCCGATCTGGTGGCTCAAGCGGAACACGCCCGACACCGTGTACTTCCACGTCGAGGTCGGCGGCGAGGCGCTCATCGACCGGATCGCCGACGTCGAGGGCGTCTACCCGGGCGGCATGCTCCACATCGAGGCCGCCCACCGGTTCCCGATCGGCATGCTCACCGCGCCGTACACCGGGGCCGACGACGTGTACGCCGGGTACCCGCTGCTCGAGGCCCTCGGCGTGCGGGTGCACAGCCCGCACCAATACTACGTCGACCACGGCGTCGAGGACCTCGTGGCGCTCAAGCAGCGGACCGATCCCGAGGGCGTGCTCAATCCCGGACACATCGTCGACCCCGCGCTCGTCGACCCCGCGCTCGTCGTGACGGGCGGCTCGACGGCCTCGGCGCAGCCCGCGTCGGCCGCCTCGACCGGCATCCCGGGGTTCGGCAAGTGAGCACGCGCAAGCTCGCCGAGCTGCCCGGGCCGGACGTCGCCGCCCGGTTCGGCCCGGACACCATCGTCGTGCAGCCGACCGGCGCGGTCGAGCACCACGGCCCGCACCTGCCGCTCGTCACCGACTTCCTGCTCGCCGACCACATCGGCGGCGCAGCGGTCGAGCGAGCGGCCGACGAGGGCCTCGACGTCTGGCAACTGCCGACCCTGGCGTTCACGAAGTCCGACGAGCACAGCTGGGCTCCCGGTACCGTCTGGCTCGACGCCGACACGATGTTCGACACGGTCGTCCAGATCGGGCGGGCGGTCGCGCTCATGGGCGCCGGGACGCTCGTGTTCGCGAACGGCCACGGCGGCAACACGGCACTCCTCCAGGTGGCGCTCCGCGAGATCCGCCGACGGACGGGGCTGAAGACGTTCCTCATGCCGACGCTCGCCCGTGTCCCGGGACCCGACGGCGAGGACGCCGACGAGCGCGGCCTCGGCATCCACGGCGGTGCCGCGGAGACGTCGATGATCCTGCACCTGCGTCCGGACCTCGTGGACCTCGCCCGAGCGGACCGCTGGGTGCCGGACCACATCGCCGACTTCGAGCGCATCGCGTTCAACGGCGGCCCGGTCAGCTTCGGCTGGCTCTCGAACGACTTCGGCACGCCCGGTGTGGTCGGGGACGCCAGCCGTGCGAGCGCCGAGTACGGGAAGCTCCTGTGGGACGTGTCGCTCGACCAGGCCGTCGCGTCCCTGCACGAGATCGCCCGGTTCGACCCCGCGGTCCCGCGGTGACGGACGGGGGCGTCGTCGTCGGCGGGCTCGCCCACGGCGCCGACGCGGACGACGACGTCCCCGTAGACCCGCTCGCGCTCGCCGCGCGCTGGCTGCCGGCGCCCGGATCCGGTGGGACCCCGACCATGACGTTGTCGACGATCGGGCTCGACGGCTACCCCGCCGCGCGCACGGTCCTCATGTCCCTGTTCGACGGCCGTCGCGTGCACTTCCACACCGACAGCCGCAGCCGGAAGGCCGCCGAGATCGCCGCGGTGCCCCGTGCCACCGTGACGCTCGTCTGGCCCGAGCTGGCCCGGCAGCTCGTCGTCACCGGCGACGTCGAGCGCGTCACCGACCGGGAGGCCCGGGACGCCTACACCGCGCGGAGTCGCTACCTGCAGGTGCTCGCCTGGCTCAACGACGACGACCTCGCCGCGGTCGAGGCCGACCACCGCCGGACGCGCTGGGCTGCCTTCGACGCCGACCGCCCCGACCTGGATCCACCGACCACGTGGGCCGGCTACGCGATCACCCCGGTGCGGATGGTGTTCTGGCGCGGCGCCGCGGATGCACCGAGCAACCGGCTCCGCTACGACCGGACGGACGCCGGATGGACGGTCGCACGCGCAGCGGGCTGATCCAGGGCCCTGCCCCCGGTCACCGGCATCAGGTGAACGACGGACGCTTCCGGAACCACTCGACCAGGGCACGACCGCGCGACGCGTTCCGGTGCTCGTCCCGACCGGCCACGGTCAGGTCGGAGAACCCCGCGACCGCGGTCATGTCCGCGTCCGCCGGCTGGAACGCCATCGACCACCCGGGGAACGCCCGTTCGTCGAGCG
This sequence comes from Curtobacterium sp. MCBD17_028, assembly GCF_003234875.1. Taxonomy (NCBI): domain Bacteria; kingdom Bacillati; phylum Actinomycetota; class Actinomycetes; order Micrococcales; family Microbacteriaceae; genus Curtobacterium; species Curtobacterium sp. MCBD17_028. The sequence goes on from NZ_QKTQ01000001.1 coordinate 3,019, forward strand.
GGTCCTCGCAGAGCAGCCGCACGTCCGTGTGTCGGGGGTCCCGCCGGATCACCTCGAACCGCTCGCGCACGGCGTCGTCCGGGCCCTCGAGGACCTGGATGAACCGGCCGTCGCGGTGTGCCAGGACCCCGGTGATCTCGAGCGCCGTGTTGCGGGTGCGCGCGTCGGTGAGGATCGCGGACAACTCGTCGTCCGAGAGCGGTCGGACACTCGTGCTCATGTAGACCAGGGACAGCATGGGGATCCTCATTCCGGGCGGGGCGGCCTCGATCCGCCGGTCGGCCCGCGAACCACGGCCGCACGACGGTGCTCCGCCAGTGAATCCGCACCGCGGTCCGCCGCACAAGCCCCGCCTTCGGGGCCCAGGGCGCCGGCGGTCCCCGCGCGGTAGCCTCCGGGGTGTGCCACCGACGGCGCGGCCCGTCGAGTACCATTCCGGCCGTCACCGTCCCGTCGATCGCCGTCGGCGTCCGGCACGTCTGCGCGACCACCAGGAGCAGCACCGCCATGACCCGAACCGTCCTCGTCGCCGGAGCCACCGGTGACCTCGGTCACCGCATCGTCCGTGCGCTCCTGGAGCGGGACGTGCGGGTCCGCGTCCTCACCCGTCCGGGCAGCACCGCCGCCGACGAGCGGTACGGGTCCGACGACCGCGTCGAGGTCGTCGCCGCTGCGTACTCCCACCGGGAGGCCCTGACCCGCGCGGTCACGGGTGTCGAGTCGGTCGTCTCCGCCGTGAGCGGCGTGCGCCCCGTCATCGTCGACGCGCAGCGCGCGCTGCTCGCGGCCGCGATCGCCGCGGGCGTGCCCCGGTTCGTCCCGTCGGACTACTCCTCGGACTACCGCCGCATCGCGGTGGGCAGCAACCGCAACTTCGAGCTCCGCCGTGAGTTCGCGGCGGACGTGGACGCCGCGCCGATCCGAGCGACCTCCGTCCTCAACGGCGCGTTCACGGACATGCTCACCGGGCAGGCGCCGATGATCGCGTTCGGGCGCCACCGCGTCATGTACTGGTCGTCGCCCGACCAGGTGCTCGACTTCACCACCAAGGACGACGTCGCCCGTGTGACCGCGCTCGTGGCCCTCGACGAGGACGCCCCGCGTGTCGTCGAGGTCGCTGGCGACCGCGTCTCCGCCCGGGACGTCGCCCGCACGCTCACCGAACTGACCGGCACGCCCTTCGGGCTGCAGTGGGCCGGCACCACCGGGTCCCTGTCCGTCATGAGCAAGGTGGTCCGCCGACTGTCCCGCAGCGACCAGGACACGTTCCCGGCGTGGCAGGGGATGCAGTACTTCGTGAGCATGTTCAGCGGGCAGGCGCAGCTCCGCCACGTCGACAACGACCGCTACGGGCCGTACCCGTGGACCACGGTGCGCGACGTGCTCGCCGACCACCTGGCGGCGGACGAGGCGCGCGTGGCCTGAGCGGGCCTCCCGAGCGCCCCGGCTGAGCCGCGGACCGCGTGCGCGGCCGCGGTCAGAGCACGACATCGCACACGACCGTCGGCGGTGGTGCACCGTCGTGCCGCGCAGCGTACGCGCGCAGCGTCGCGGCCTTGCCGCCCCCGGTCGAGGCGAGCCGCTCGAGGTGCGGGAGCAACCAGCGCGACGCGTCGTCCTCGTCGAGGCGGTCTGCGAAGTGCTGGAGGAACTCGTCCACGCACCACACCGCCGTGTGCGAGGTCTCGCCCTCGCACTCGGAGTACGAGACGAGCCGTTCGTCGAACGCGATCCACACCCTCCGTTCGCACGCCGCGTCACCGGGGACCGGCGTGCGCGTCCACTCGGCCACTCGGTGGAACAGCGTCGGCTGCACCGGCTGCGGCAGTCCCTGCCCGTTCGGACGGGTCGGATGTCGCGGACGGGACGAACGCGACCGACCCCCGGACGCGATCGACCCCGGGACACTACGGATCGACATGGGCCCTCCCCCACGGGCACACGGAACCACCGGATGCCCGTCACGATCCTAGAGCGGGAGGAGGAAAAGTGACGAATCCACCGCTTTGGCTCGTGCTCGGAGGACCGCCAGGAGCGTCGTCACTTCCAGATGCTGACCCAGTCGACGTCCACGTGTCCCGTCGCCGTGGCCGGGACGGCGCCCTCACCGATCCAGGTCTCCGCCTGCAGGGTGAGCCGGAAGGCGGTGGTCGGGACGGCGTTCGTCACGGAGTCGACGAGGGTGCCGTCCCAGGAGAACCGCACGACGCCGTGGTCCCACTCGGTGGTCGCGGTGTGCCAACCCGTCGTGTCGGACCCGGCGTACTTGGTGACGGCTGGCGCGAAGTTCATCCGCCCGTTCGCGTAGGTACCCGGGATGGCGGAGGCAGGGCGCGGGGTGCCGCCCAGGTCCGCCTCGGGCCAGTCGATCTCGCCTTCGTTCCAGTTGTCGTCCTCGGGCCAGAGGATGCCGACGAACTTGTAGCCGGGGGTCTTCGTCGTCTTGTAGCGGACCGAGACGCGGCCCGTGGTCAACGGCAGGTAGTTGTCCGGGACGACCGTGGAGACGAGCGGCTGTCCGTTCTCGCTGTGCAGATCGAAGTCCAGCTCGCCGCCGGACACGGACAGGACCTTGTTCGGCGCGTACTGCCCGAGCCCCGACGTGTCCCTCGAGCCGTCGTACGCGGACAGGTCGTGGTACGTCGACAGCACCGTGCCGACCGCGGCGGGGGTCGTGAAGTCCTGCGCGTACGCCTGCTTCCACACGCGACCGTTCGACGTCACGTCGCCCTTCGGCATCGCCACCCCGGACGGGCTGGTGGTGACGTTCGCGCCGCTCACCGGTGCCGGTGCCGTGCCCGTGGCGGTGATCGTGACCGTCTTGCACCCGAGCGCGGTGTTCGAACCCGCGCCGGTGTTCACCGCGGTGACGCACACCGACTGCGCTCCGGACTTCGACGTCGTCAGGCTGCCGGAGTAGCCGTGGTGCCCGCTGACGTGCTTGGCCCGGTCGACGTCGGCACGGGCGCCGGTGGCCTGCAGGGTGCCGACGGCCACACCACCGACCGTCACGGTGACGCTGTTGCTCGCGGCCGCGCTGCTCGGGTCGTAGGTCCACCCCGCGACACCGACCGTGCCCGTACCACCCGAGGCCGTGTCGAACGCGCCGACCGGGTTCGCGGCGGTGATCGTGACGGTCTTGCAGCCGAGGTTCGTGTCGGTCCCCGCGCCCGTGTTCACCGCCGTGACGCAGACCGACTGCGCACCCGTCTTCGCGGTGGTCAGGGTCCCGGAGAACCCGTGGTTCCCGCTGACATGCCTGGCCCGGTCGACGTCCGCTCGGACCCCGGTGGCCCGGAGCGTTCCGGCGTTCGTGCCACCGACGGTGACGGTGACGCTGTTGCTCGACGCCGCGCTGCTCGGGTCGTCGGTCCACCCGGCGACGGTGACCGCGCCCGCACCGCCCGATGCCGTGTCGAACGCGCCCACGGGGTTCTGCGTGGCCGCGTTCGCCGGCTCGACGCTCGCACCCACGGCGAGGGCGGCGAGGGCGACGGCCACGGTCGCGGCGAAGGCACGCGTCGCGGTCCGGAGGCGGACGGGGTGACGGGATCCCGAGCGGGGCATGACGTTCCTGACGACGTGGTTCGGCGCGGTCGTGCGTCGGGTCACACGGGGGCAGAGGAACGTGCGTCGGGTGCACACGTGCGGAGCTGTTGCCCATGACAACAGGTTCGGCGGCGCGCGCGTAGTGCCCAGTTCGGGGGCTTCCGGACGCATTCGGCGATCAGGGACCGGATCAGTGTTGCTTCGTATTCGAAGCAGGTGTACGGTTCTGGTATCGCTTCGAGTTCGAAGCAGTGAGCGAAGGAGTCCACCATGAAGGCAGTCCAGTTCCACGAGGTCGGCGGTCCCGAGGTCCTCGAGGAGGTCGAGATCGAGCAGCCCACCCCGGGCGCCGGGCAGGTGCGGGTCCGCGTCGCGGCGTCCGCCTACAACGCGGCCGACGCCGGGATGCGCGGCGGGTTCCTCCCCATCCCGATCGCGCTGCCCCACGTGCCCGGGTACGACGTGTCCGGCACGGTCGACGCGATCGGCGAGGACGTCGACGGGCTCGCCGTCGGCGACGCCGTGATCGGCTTCCTGCCGATGGAGCGCGACGGTGGCGCGGCGGAGTACGTCATCGCACCCGCCGAGGCCCTGGTCCCCGCCCCGACGAGCATCCCGCTCCCCGACGCAGCCGCGCTGCCGTCTGTCGCGTTGACCGCATGGCAGGCGCTCTTCGACGACGGTGGCCTCCGCGCCGGTCAGCGCGTCCTCATCGTCGGCGCCGGTGGCGTCGTGGGGAAGTACGCGATCCAGCTCGCCAAGCGCGCCGGCGTGTTCGTCAGCGCGACCGCCAGCCCCCGCAGCATCGACGCCGTCCGCGCGGCCGGCGCCGACCAGGTCATCGATCACACGGACGCCGATCTGCTCGCCTCCGTCGACGGCCAGTTCGACGTGTTGCTCAACCTCGCACCGATCGACCCGGAGCAGTTCGCCGCGGACGTCGCCGCCGTCCGCGACGGAGGCGTGGTCGTCAGCACGACGGCGTTCATGGCCACGCCCGACGACGAGTCCCGCGGCGTGCGGGCATCGACGGTGTTCGTGCTGCCGAACCGCGAACGCCTCGCCGAACTGGTGTCCCTGGTCGACGACGGCGCGCTCACCGTCGAGGTCACCCGTCGGATCCCGCTGGGCGACCTGCCCGCGCTCCACGCGGAAGCCGAGGCCGGTCGGATCGCCGGGAAGGTCATCGTCCTCCCGTGAGCGGCGGCGGGGCCCGTCACCCCCGCTCCTGCCGGGGCCTCCCTCCGCTGCACAGCGTCCCCTCGGTGCAGCGGAGGGAGGGAACGACAGCCCCCGTCACGGTCCGGCCGCGGGACCTAGCGTCGTCGTCATGGACATGATCACACTCAACAACGGCGTCGAGCTGCCGCCGATCGGCTTCGGCGTCTTCCAGAGTTCCCCCGAGGACACCGTCGACGCGGTCCGCACCGCACTCGACGTCGGCTACCGCCACATCGACACCGCAGCTGCGTACGGCAACGAGCGTGAGGTCGGCCAGGCGGTCCGCGCCTCCGGCCTCGACCGGGACGAGATCGTCATCGAGACGAAGGTGTTCCCGTCCGACTACGGGTACGACGAGGCCCTGCACGCGTTCGAGAAGGCCACCGGCAAGCTCGGCATCGACACCATCGACGTCTTCATCCTCCACCAGCCCGCACCCGACCGGTTCGAGAAGACCGTGCAGGCGTACAAGGCCCTGGAGTCGCTGAACGCCGAGGGCAAGGTCCGCGCGATCGGCGTGAGCAACTTCATGCCGCACCACCTCGAGTCCCTCCTCGCGCAGACCGAGGTGGTGCCGGCGCTCAACCAGATCGAGCTGCACCCGTACTTCACGCAGCCGGAGGTCCAGCGCGTCGACGCCGAGCACGGCATCCTCGACCAGGCGTGGTCCCCGATCGGCGGCATCACCTTCTACCCGGGCTGGGGCGGCGACGAGCGCGTCAGCGTGCTCGCGGACCCGACCATCGGGGCGATCGCCGAGGCGCACGGGCGGACCCCGGCGCAGGTGATGCTGCGATGGCACGTGCAGCAGGGCCGGAACGCGATCCCGAAGTCCACCGACCCCGGCCGTATCGCCGAGAACTTCGCGGTGTTCGACTTCGCGCTGTCCGACGACGAGCTCGCGCGGCTCGACGCGCTCGACACCGGACGGCGGGGCGGCCCCGACCCCGACGGCGACTCCTCGCGCTTCGACGCGCGGGTCATCCCGGAGGCCTGACGCGCCGACCGGTCGGACGGGAGGCGCGGTGCCGGCGGTAGCGGGCCTCCCGTCCGGCCGCGTACCGGCCGCTCGCCAGTCGCTCGCCGATCGGCTGGTGAACTCCTGGCGGTGGCGCGGGGTACCGACAGCACCTCCCCGGTCGCCGACGGTGGTCGTACCGTCGATGACATGGACGCGACGACACAGGTCAAGGAGTTCCTGACCTCCCGACGGGGCCGCATCACCCCGGAGCAGGCCGGCCTTCCCGTGTTCAGCGGCAACCGACGCGTGACCGGACTCCGACGCGAGGAGGTCGCGTTGCTCGCCGGTGTCAGCGTCGACTACTACGTCCGCCTGGAACGCGGGAACCTCGGCGGGGTCTCCGACACCGTCCTCGAGTCGCTCTCGCGCGCACTGCAGCTCGACGAGGTCGAGCACGCGCATCTGTTCGACCTCGCGCACGCCCAGAACGCCGCGCCCACCGCCCGGCGTCGTCGCCTCACCAACCGCGTCCGGCCCAACGTGCAGCGGATGCTCGACGCGGTGAGCGCCCCGGCGTTCGTCCGCAACGGCCGGTCGGACTTCCTCGCCGGCAACCGGCTCGGACGTGCCCTCTACTCGCCGCTGTTCATCGACCCGATCGGCACGCCCAACACCGCGCGGTTCGCGTTCCTCGACCCCCGTGCCCGCACGTTCTACCCCGACTGGGACCAGCTCGCGTCCGATCTCGTGGCGGTCCTCCGTACCGAGGCGGGCCGGAGCCCGTACGACAAGGGGCTGACCGACCTCATCGGCGAGCTCTCGACCCGGAGCGACGACTTCCGCGTGCGATGGGCCACGCACGACGTCCGCGCGCACCGGAGCGGCCTCAAGCGCATCCACCACCCGGTGGTCGGGAACCTCGAGCTGACCTACGAGGCGTTGGACCTCAACGCCGACACGGGTCTGACGTTCGTGGTCTACGGCACGCTGCCGGACTCCGCCTCGGAACAGGCGCTGGAGCTACTCGCGGCCTGGGCAGCCACCGCGGACGCCGGGGAGCGGAGCGCCGCGCTCGTGATCGACCAGGATCCGTCTGCTGACATGGTCCGACCGACCGGATGAACCCCACGATCGGTGCCGGACGAGTGCATACTCGCGTCATGGTCTCGCCGTCGCTGCGCATCATCCGGGCGGATCGATCGGTGCGGTTCGGCGCGCTGACCGCCTGGGCCTTCGCGGCGCTCGTCGTCGCCGGAGGCGGCACGTTCGCCCTCATGGCGCTGTTCACGCCGGGTCCGGTCGGTGAGGACGTCCTCCTCGCCCTCGGGTTCGGGGCGTTCGCGGGCGCCCTGCCGTCCGGAATCACGCACCACGGGCTCCCCCGCCACCAGTGGGACACGGTCACGCCCGAGGACCGCGACGACCGTGCGACCGTCCTGCGCGCCATCCGACGTGCGACCCCGGAGGACCTCCCGACCGCTGTGCTCGACACGGCTGTCGTGTTCGCAAACGACCGCGCTACCTCCGCGCGCGTGTCGGTGATGACGTCCTCGTTCCTGCATGTCGGGATCGTGCTCGAGTTGCTCCACCAGGGCACCCGCGACGTCGGCGGGTTCCGGACCCTGGACGTCCTGATCGCGTGCACGCTCCCGGCGCTCCTCGCCGTCATGTGGATCACGTCGCTCGTCCAGGCGGCGCGGGCCCGGGGGTTCGCGAGCGCGGTCCACGACATGGCACCCACCGTGGCGCCGCGAGAGCACGCTCTCCCCTGGTCCTGACCGCTGCGCGCCGCACACACGCGAGCGCGGGCGGTGGCCGACGGGCCCGTAGTGTGACGTCGGCACGAGGGGGCTGGGGATGGGACGAGTGCGGACAGCAGTCGGGGCCGTGATCGCCCTGGCAACGGTCCTCGCCGTGGCCGGGTGCGGCCAGGACGCGGCCGACCTCCCGACCGCGACCCTCGCCCGCGCCGACCTCGTCGGGACGTGGGCCTCGGACGGCGCTGGCACCATCCGGTTCGACCGCGGCGGCACGATCCACCTGGTGGGTGTGCCCCTCCGCGGGATCACGGCTCGGCGGGCCGACCCCGCCACACCCTCGACGAGCACCGGCCGGTGGTCCCTCGAGGACAGCCACGGGTGGGGGTGGAAGACCGTGTGCTGGAAGGACCGCGATGCGGACCGCTGCACCGCGATCGTTCGCGGGTCAGCCGCACATCGCGAGCTCGACCTCGTGGTCGGCGACCCGGACCAGGTGGACTGGTACCGCTACCACCGCGTGTCGTCCTGACCGCGTCGCGTGCGGTCCCGCGCCTCCCCTCGCGTTCGTGCGGTGACGGCGACGACGGCCATCACGAGCAGCATGACCGCCCCGGTGGCCGCGACGACTCCGCCGAACAGCATCAGCACGCCGGCCCCGATGTTCGCCCCGCCGCCGTCGTCCGCTGTCACCGCGTTGCACCAACCACCGAGCACCAGTGCGGCGAGGCCGGTGACGAACACGATGCCGGCCGCGACGCGCATGCCCCCGCCTGGACGAGGACCACGACGAGCGGAAGGTGTCATGCGGCCACCCTCTCGTGCCTGGTCCGCCGAAGGCAACGTACGGACGCTGCGGACGAGCACAGACGCGCGGCTACCGCGGCAGCCGCACGGCCAGGTCCAGGATCCGCGTCCGCTGCAGCGCGCCGAAGTTGTCGTCGGAGATGAGCGCCACGCCCACGCGCCCACCGGCAGCGCGGCCCGTGATCGCCATGCCCTCGACGTTGTCGAGGAGCGGGTTCGTCTGGGTCTCGAGCGCCGTCGCGCCGAGCGTGGGGCCTTTCACGAGGTCGGCGACGAGCGTCTTCCGCAGGATCCGCGACGCCGGTGCGGCCGAGAGGTTCCCGACCCCGCTCACGTCGGAGGCCCGCGACAGACCGGAGACCGAGTACAGGTCCGCGGAGTTGCCCGCGGTCGCCGAGAACGCGGCTTCCTCGACGAGCATCCGGTCGTCCGACACGAGCGCGACCTCGGGGATGCGGTTGCCCGTGTCCGTGCGGTACCCGACCTGCTTCGTCAGCGCCCACGCGCCGGAGCGCCCCCGGGTGTACACGAGCAGACGGTGGGCGGTGGCGTCACCGGCGGCGGAGACATCGCCGGAGAGCGCGCCCTCCATCGACGCGACGATCGTGTGACCGGACGGTGAGATCGACAGGCCCTCGAGCGTTGCGTTCGAGGTGGCCTCACCCGGGACGCTCGCACCCTCGAGCCCCGCTCCGGACAGCGTCGTGCCGGTCACCGCGAACCGTCCGGGGACCGGCAGCTGCGCCTTCTGCACGCCGTCGCGGCCGAAGACCCGGATCGACGGCTCCGACTCGGAGCTCACCAGGTAGTCGCCGTCCGGGAGGACCGCCAGGCCTTCGTCGTCCGCCGTGAGACCGGTGTAGGGGACGCCCTGTTCGTTCTTGAGGACCAGCGGATCGCGGGTGATCGTCGGATCGTGGAGGTCCCGGAAGAACCAGATCCGCGACGGGTCGTCCGCGTGGTTGTCCACGGCGGAGATCCACGACCGCGACCGGCCGTCGTAGGCCAGCGACGAGAGGCCGCCCACCTCGGCCCCGTTGTGCACGAGCTTGTCCAGCGCGTCGCTGTAGCCGAGCGCCACTGCCGCCGGCGGGACAGCCTGGGACGGGCCTCCATGATGCCCGAAGACGCGGACGACCTGCGGATCGTGGTCACTGGTCTGGTCGGCGAACTCCGCGTTGAGGTGCACCACCTGGTAGTCCGGCGTGCCGACCCCCGACGTGACGAGGATGTGGTCGAGGACCTCGCTGATCCCGTCGTACACGTACGTGTACTGCTGGTTCGCCGGCAGGGTGGTGATCAGGTCGGTGAGGACCGGCTTCGTCGCGGCCTGGCCGTGCAACGGCTTGCCCGTGAGGGTCGCGAGCGCCGGGCTGAACTGGTGGTCGTTCAGGTCGCCCGCCACGACGACCGCGGCCCTCGCGTCGACCTTGAGGATCTGCGCCGTGAAGTCGTGCACGAGCTGCGCCTGCTGCTGACGCTGCACGGCGGAGGACTGCGCCGGGTACTGGAACCGGCCGTCCTGGTTCTGGTCGCCGAGCTTCGCGTCGAAGTGGTTGCCGATGACGAAGACGCGCCGGCCGCGGAACGTGAACTCGCCCACGAGCGGCTTCCGGCTGCTCTGCCAGGCGGCGTCCGTCGGAGCGATGCGCCCCGGCGACAGGGTGACGTCCGGCACGCCGTGGGAGGAGGTGACCGCGGTCGCGGTGGTGGACCGGTTCACCGACGCAGGACCGCGGTCGTCGAACCTCACGCGCTTCGGGTTGAAGAGGAACACGACGCGGATGTTGCCGCCGGGCTGACCGCCGTCGGCGTCGTTCACCGGATCGATCTCACGGGACGCGTAGGACGGGCCTCCAGCCGTGGTGATCGCAGCGGTGAGCTTGGCGATGGTCTGATCCGCCGCGATGACACCGTCATCGGTCGCGCCGTCGTCGTCCTGCACCTCCTCGACGGTCAGGATGTCGGGCGAGCGCAGGTTCGCGACGACCCCCTTCGCGAGCGCGGCGAACTTGGTCGCCGGATCCGACGGCGCCAGGTTCTCGACGTTGTAGGTGGCGACCGACAGCTGGTCGGGCTTCGGGGTCGTCGCGACCGTCGGGGTGATGCCTCCCCGCGCGACGGACCCGAGTGTCGTGGCCGTGAGGTCGTACCCGCCGTACTGCGAGTAGTCGACCTCGCCCACGGTGGCACCACGGAACACGTCACCGACGTCCACCCGGGGATTGCTGCCGTTCGCCGCGACGACCTCGAGACGTCCGGACGGCATCGCGTTCTCGGCGGTCAGGAGCGTGCCGCCGCGCGTCGTCGGGAGCTGGGACGGCTTCGTCGTCACGTACTGCTCGCCGTACTCGTCGCTCGGCCCGACCACGCGGGCGTCGTCGACCTCGACGCGCATGCCCTCGAGCGACTCGAAGAAGTCGAGCGCCGAGCGTGTCGGCGTGATGGGCGTGGACTCGATGTTCCCACCTGCGAGGTCCGGAGCGGACGTGTCGGGCACGCTCGTCGGGCCGAGGACGATCGGCGCCGGCAGCGCGTCCCCCGTCGAGACGACGGTCGCCGTGGCGTTGGTGAGCTCCGTGACCGACAGGTTCGAGGTGGTCGCCGTGGTGTCGCCGGAGGCGAGGGGGTAGTAGTCCTTGACCGTGCCACTGACGAGGACACTGTCACCCACGGCGACCGCCGCCCTCGAGGAGCTGTAGACGAAGACGCCCTCACTCGTCGCGGGGTCGCGGTCGGCGTCGGGGTCCTGGATCCAGTAGCCCTTGCTGCTGCCCGACGTCCGGATCCCGGTCACGATGCCGGGGACGTTCGTGACCTGCTCGCCGTTGAGCGGCGAGACGAACGACGTCCCCTGGATGTCGTGGATGCGGACCGTGCCCGGCTCGGGCGCAGGGCCGGTCGGCGGGGTCGTCGTCGATGCCGTGTTCGCCGCACCCGGGGTGGGTGCAGCGGCAGCGAAGTCCGTCGCGTTGTCGTCGTCGTCGGACGTCGCCTGCCGCTGCACCGACGCCGTGTTCGAGGCGCCGACGGCCGGGCTGCTCTCGGCGATCGCCGCGGAGCCGAACCCGACGAGGTCGACCGCCGCGCTGACGCACGAGGCGCTGTCGGCGCAGGTGAGCGCGGTCCGGCTCGCGACGACGGCGACCGTGCCGTCGGTGGCGCTCATCGCGATGGTGCCCGTGGCGTCCGGCGTCGGCAGCGCGGTCGTCCCGCCAGCGCCCTTCGCCTCGGCGACGAGGTAGCGACCACCAGGAGCGAGCGTCCCGCTCAGCGGGGTCACCTGCCACGTGCCCGTCGCGGACCCGGCGTGGTACTGGACCGAGTGACCGCTGAGGTCGATGGTCGACGATCCCCGGTTCGCCAACTCCACGAAGTCGTTCGTGAAGCTGCTGCCGGCGTTGCCCCCGCCGCCGTACACCTCGTTGACCACCAGATCCGCCGACGGCGCCGCCGTCGCGGGCGTCGCGGTCAGCAGACCTCCGGCGATCCCCACGGCCGCCACGACCGATGTTGCGATTGAACGTCGCATGCTGCTCTCCCCTGAACCCCGACGAGCAGCATTCAACCCTGTTCGGGTGACATCCGGGTGACGCGGAGGAGGCCGAACGGATTCGCTGAGATCGGTGCGGCAACGACGGCGGTGGCGTCAGCCTGCGTCGCTGACGAACTCCGTCGTCACCCAGGGCAGCAGGTCCCGCTCCACGACCGAGGTGATCACCCGGCCATCGTCGAGTGGCAACGCCAGCCCGAGGACGAACGCGTCGGTGTCGATAGTGAACCCGTCCCTCGCCGTTCCGTCCGCGACGACCACCCGCGGCTGCACCGCGCGGACCGAGACCAGTTCGGTCCAGCCGGGCTCCATGGTGGGGTCGCCGAGTCCGTACTCGTCTCGGAACCGGTTGTGGAGGACGTGGTCGACGTGGGCGCGGAGCAACTCCCGTGGATCGCGCTCGTCGCCGCCGGGCGCGGCGGATCCCGGAGCGAACCAGTGTGTCTGGACGGCCTCCCACAGCGAGGGATGACGCATCCGCTCCCGGCGCTCGAGCAACCAGGACGGAAGATCCGGGGCCACCGGCCGAGCGAGCGCGTCCTCCAGCTCCGACGTCAGGTCGGCGAGGTTCACCGGGTCCGAACGGTCGTCCGGGTTCTTCCACACCGTGTACATCCGCGCCACGGCCGCGCTGACGGTGACGGCGTCCGCGCCGCTCCCCTGGCCATGCGACGAGATACCGGCGACGCCCAGGTCCTCGAGATGCCGTTGCGGAACGAATCCGGCGACGGTGATCCCGAGCGCGTCCGCCTCGGCACGCATCGCCAGCTTCAGATCCGGCTGGTCCGCCGGCACCCTTCCCCCGATGTGCATGTCGTGCAGTCTGCCAGGGTTCGTCCCGAGCGGTCCTGCGCCATGATCGAGCCATGAGCGCAGATCACGCCACCCACCCTCGCGTCGTCGCAGTGAGCAGGGACGGTGCCCATCGGTTCAGCAAACCGGTGGTGGAGGAGGTGGTGCTCGTCGCGGGACTGGGCATCGAGGGTGACGCGCATGCCGGCGTCACCGTTCAGCACCGGTCTCGCGTCGCACGAGACCCGTCCCAGCCGAACCTGCGCCAGGTGCACCTGATCCACGCCGAGCTGTTCGACGACGTGGCGGAAGCGGGATTCCAGGTCGCGCCCGGGCAGATGGGCGAGAACATCACGACTCGCGGGGTCGACCTCCTCGGTCTTCCGACAGGCACGCTGCTGCACCTGGGCGCGGATGCTCGTGTCCGCATCACGGGCCTCCGGAATCCGTGCCAGCAGATCAACGAGTTCGAGCCCGGTCTCCTGCGGGCGGTGCTCGGGCGGGCTGACGACGGCTCCGTCGAACGCAAGGGCGGCGTCATGAGTGTCGTCGTGGCGGGCGGGGTCGTCCGTCCTGGTGACAGGATCCGGGTCGAGCTGCCCACCGGCGAGCTGCAGCCGCTCGGTCCGGTCTGACCGCCGCGACCGGCTGACCTCCCGATGACCGAGGATCCGACGGTGCTGCAGCACGTGTGGCTCGTCCGCCACGGCGAGCAGGTCCGGCACCGCGACGGAGCGCTCACGGTGCGTGGGACGCAGCAGGCCGACGCGGTGATGCGGCGCCTCCGGACCGAGCCGATCGGGAGGATCGTCATCAGCCCGGCACGCCGCGCCCGCGACTCCGCGACGCCGCTGCTGATCGACGGCCCCGCGGTCCCTGTTCGAGTGGACGACCGGGCGCGTGAGCGCATGGAGTACGACCCACCGGTCGTCGACGACGCATCGTGGGATGCGTTCCGAGAAGCGTGGGACCGCACGGAGCGCGATCGGGACCTCGTTCCGGCCGTCGGCGATTCGTCGCGCGCCGCCGCGGCACGGCTCCGTCACCTGATCGACGACGCACTCCCCGACGCAGGTGATCTCGTCGTGGTCACCCACGGCGGCATCATCCGCGACGTGCTGCGAGACACCGACGACGAGATGCGATCGCACCGCCCCGACGCCCTCGCGGGGCTCCCGCACGGGTCGATCACACGTCTCGACGTCGTCGCCCTCGGCTACCACGTGGGCGAGATCGGCACGACGGAGCACCTGCCTGGGTCGCTCTCGGCGGATCCTCATCAGTGAGGCCCGCGCGTCAGCTCCTCCGACGCCCTCCAGAGCCGATCCGCCGCGTCGGGATCGAGCGCCCACGCCTTCACCCCGTGCGGGTGATCCGCGAGACTCGCCTCGTTCGGAACCGTGTAGGCCTCTTGGCAGTCGTCGAGGTAGTGCCCGCCGGTGTGGGCGAACTCGTGCGCGGCCGCGGCGACCATGGTGGTCGCGGCGCCCTGCTCGACCGTCTTGTAGGCGAACACGCCAGCGGCTTCGGCGGCTTCCAACGACGCCTTCTGCGCCGCCGAGAAGTTCCGCTGGAGCCCGGTGGCGATCCCGCCCGGGTTGACGGCGTTCGCGACGATGCCGTCGTCCGCCCAACGGCGCGTCGCCGCCACGGCGAACAGGGAGTTCGCGGTCTTGGCTCGTGCGTAGGCAATCTGGGGATCGTACTCGGATCGGGTGAAGTCGAGGTCGTCGAGGTCGACGTTCGCCCGCATGTGCGCGGTGGAACTGAGCGCGACGATCCGGGCGCCGTCGCGCTCCGCGGCGCCTCTGGCGAGTGACCGTCGAAGACCATTCGCGAGCGCGTGGTGGCCGAGGTGATTCGTGGCGAACTGCAGCTCACGCCCTTCCGCCGTCCGCTCGAGCCCCCCGGTCACCACACCGGCGTTGTTGACGAGCAGGTGCAGCGGAGCCTCCCAATGCGCCACGAAGGCGGCCACGGAGGCTCGATCCGCGAGGTCGAGGTGACGCACGTCCGGCCGGCGGCCCGTCGAATGGGCGACGACGTCGGCCACCGCCGTGCCGGCAGACGTGTTCCTGACGGCGAGCGTGACCGCAGCGCCGGCGGCGGTGAGGGCGCGGGCCGTCTCCACGCCGAGTCCTGACGACGCGCCCGTGACGATCGCGCGCAGACCGATCAGATCGACGTCGACGAGGACGTCAGCGGCGGTGGACTCGGCGTCGAACCGCGTTCGGATGAGCGGAAGGGGCATGCGGGCAACTGTACCGACTGGACAGGTTCTGTCTAGTCGGTATGGAAGGCGGTATCATCGGCGGCATGGTCGACACCTCCACCGGCACGGATGTGGGACGCCGTCGGAGCGTGCTCGAATCAGCGCTCGACACGTTCGCACAAGCGGGATACCGGCGGACATCGATGGACGTCATCGCGCGAGCAGCACGGATCTCCCGCCCGGGGTTGTACTTCTTGTTCGAGTCGAAGGAGGCGTTGTTCCGGGAGGCCGCGGCACACGTCCTGACCCAGGATCTGGCAGCGATCGAACAGCTCCTCGCGGACGACACGCGGCCCATCGCCGACCGCCTGCTCGACGCGTTCGACCGGTGGGCCGGACGGTACGTCGGACCGATGGTGCGCGACGTGTCCGCCGTGATCGCCGACAACCCGGAACTCCTCGATGACACGGCCCGTGAGGCTCCCGCGCGGTTCGAGGCGATGGTGACCGCGGCGATCAGCGACCACTGCGAGGCGGCAGCGGATGTCGCGCGAACGCTGAGCAGCGTGTCGGTGGGGCTGAAACACCAGGTTGACACCCGCGACGAGTACCGGGCGCGGCTCGAGGTGGCGATCCGGCTCGTTCTGCTGACAGCGGCGACAGCGGATACGGCAGGATGAGTCGACGCGGCAGCGAGGGGAAACGTGCCGCACGAGGGGGCACCATGCGCACACTGCTGGTCGCTGTCACTGCCACATGCGCAGTGATCGCGTTGACGGGATGTTCGACCGCCGCGCCGCATCACGCCCCGCGGAGCACCGCCGCACACACCACGAGAGCCGCGTCGACACCCACCCCCGACCCGGGCATCGCGGTGACCTGCGCCGGGCTGACGGAGCTCGAGACGGACCTGTCGGCCGCCGGCATCGAGCGCAGTGCGGGCACCATCCAGGACGCCGGCTACGCCGCGATCGTCAACCTGACACCGACCGTGGTGTCGGGGATGCTGCGGACCCCGAACCGCGGCCTGGTCGCCGACCTCACCAGCATCCAGGACGCGATCGCCAGTTCCCCACCGGTCGTCGCCTCGGCGCAGTTCGACCCGGATGCGCCCGCGTTCAGCGCGGGGATGCAACGGGCACAGCGCGATTGTGCGGCCAACGGCACACCGCTCGTCGCGGACGCGCCCGCCGGCCAAGGGTGATCCCGGCCTGCGAGCCCGCGACCGCGAGACCAGCGACCCTCAGTCGGCCGGGGCCATGTAGAGGAACCCGAGGTTGTTCCCGTCCGGGTCCTCCAGGTCGCGGGAGTACATGAACCCGAGGTCCTGCGCGGGTTGGGGCTCGTGCCCACCGGCGGCGATCCCCTTCTCCACGATCGCATCGACCTCGTCGCGGGAGTCGCGTGTCAGGTTGAGGCCGACCTGCGCATGGGTCCGCGGGTCGGCGATCTCCTTCGTGGTCATCGTCGCGAAGAAGTCTCGTGCGACGACCATCAGGTGCAGGTTGTCGGCGAGCTCGAAGCACGTTCCGTGCTCATCGGAGAAGTCCGGGTTGACGGGGAACCCCAACGCTTCGTAGAACGCAGCCGACCGCGCCAGATCAGCTGACGTGATGCTCACCCACATGCTGCTCGTCATCGATGCCTCCGGGGTCGTCGCCGTCGCGAGCCAGCCTGCTCGGTCCGGATCCGCTCGTCAACGGGCGCATCGGATCCCCAGCGCATCCGAGTCGACCGGACGGTTCGACGACGCGGGTCACCGAGCGTGGTGCCATGGTGGCGGCCGAGCGCGGAGATCGACAACCGCCACCGGCCCGTGGTCCACGTGCCGACGGTGCGGTAGTGCCACCGAGTGATGCACGGAGCGGCGACAGCGCGGCGTCGAGCGCGGGTTGGCTACGCTCGGCCCATGTCCGACGCCGGAGGGGACCCCCGTTTCGTGATCGCCGCCGACGCCGGGGGCACGTTCTCCCGCGTCGGGTGTTTCGCCCTCGACGGCAGCCTGCTCGGCTCCGCCACGGGCCGAGGCGGAAGTCCGTACCACCAAGCGGACGCCGCCGCGAACGTCGCGGACACGACGGTCCGCGCGTTGCAGGACGCCGGCCGCGACGCTGCTGACGCTGTCGCGCTCGTCGCCGGGCTGGCGATGGTGAGCCGTGCCGGTTCGAACCAGGGCGACGGGGACAACGGCTGGGCCGACGACTTCTTCCGCGTGCCGGGGCTGCAGTGCGAACGGCTCATCCTGAACGACGCGGTCGTCGCGCACCGCGGCGCCCTGCTCGGTGCCCCGGGGATCATGGTGGTCACCGGCACCGGCTCGATGATCCTCGCGATCGACGCGGACGGGACCGAGGTCGAGAGCGGGCAGTTCGAGCACTACGCCGGCGCGGCTCGGCACCTGGCCTACGAGGCGGTGCAGCTCATCCTGCTCGGCGCCGCCGGTCCGGACGACGACGAGTTCGTCGCCGCGGTCCTCCGCTCCTGGGGCGCGGACGACGTGCCGGGACTCCGCCACGTCATCCTCGGCCTCGCGCACGTGGACCGGATGGAGGTCCGGCACCGGTTCGGCGCACTCGCGCCCCTCGTGACCGAGGCCGCCGATCGATCGCCGCTGGCGGATCGGGCGCTCCGCGACCTCGCCCGCAAGACCGCCCGCGGCGTCGGACTGCTCGCTCCCCTCATCGGCGGCGACCGCGTGACGGTGTCGACGACGGGCGGTCTGGCGACGACACCGGCGTTCACCGCCCGCCTCGCGGACGCGCTCGATGAGGACACGTACGCACCGGCGGCACTGGTGCCGGCCGCGCTCGACGCGCTCCGCGGTGCAGCGCTGATCGCGTACGGGACCGTCGGGGCGGCCACCAACCGGTCCGTCATCGACCGTCTGCACGAGAGTCAGCAGGACGTTCGACCCGACGGCACCGTCGCTCGATCGTGACGTCGCCGGGCCGCCTGATCCGCCATGCTCGTGCCATGTCGGTAGGGAGGCCCGTGGTGGCGGTGGCCGCAGCGCTCGCCGTGGTCGCGGTGCCGCTGGAGGCTCGGCGACGTTCAGCTGGGTCGGTCTCACCACCGAGGGTGATCCGGTACCGACCTTCGTCCGCACGACGCCGTCGGGCGTCTCCGTGGCCTCCACGTCGGCGTTCGACGCGTACGGCCAGAGCGGATGGACGACCTGGGACTGCCCCGACCTGCAGGACCTCCTCCGCGGCCGCCAGTGCGTCGCGGCGACGGGCGCGGGGCGGTGAGACCAGGACCGGCCGCAGCTGGGCCCGAAGGCCCTCCCTGCGCCGTCTCGCTCGGTAGCGTGGGGCGATGGAACCGGTGACGCTCCGAACGCCGCGGCTCGTCCTCAGCCCGCAGAGGACCGAGGACGCGGATCAGATCGTGGCGTACTGCCAGGACCCGGACGTCATCGCGTTCACCCCGATACCGGTGCCCTACGGACGCCACGAAGCTGAGTCGTTCGTCCGGCAGGTCGAAGCGGGATGGCGGGACGGGACCCGGTTCGAGTTCGCGGTCCGCCCGCGAGCCGACCCCACCGACGTCCTGGGCGCGGTGAGCATCTTCGGTGTCGCAGACGGAGCCGGAGAAGTCGGGTACCTGCTCGCGCCCGCCGGTCGCGGCCACGGCTTCATGACCGAAGCGGTCAGCGCGATCCTCGACTGGGCGTTCGCCGGTCCTCCCGACGGTCTCGGGCTCAGCCGCGTGCAGTGGCATGCCCTCCCTGAGAACGAGGCTTCCGCTCTGGTCGCGCAACGATGTGGGTTCCGCCTCGAAGGACGGCTTCGATCAGCCCTGACACATCGAGGGTCGCGCCGTGACCAACTCCTGGCGGCGGTGCTCCGGACGGACGACCGCCGGCAGCCGATCCGTTGGGACGACGGTCAGCAGTAGCTCAGACGAGCCATCACCAACAGGCACCTGTCGACCATGAGCGGACCGGTCACCCCCACCAGGGCTCGTCGACGACGACGGGGTACCGGTTCGCGATCTCGATCCACAGTGCTTGGAGCAGGCCGCGCACCTCCGCAAGCCAATCGGTGTCGCCGGTACCGTCGATGGTGAGCTCGTCCACGTCGCACCGTGCGACCCAGCCGCGGAGGGCATCGTCGAGGGCAGCCGGAGGTGCGTGCCTGCAGCAACCCGAATGCTGCAGGCACGCACGGAGCCGTTTCGTTCCAGGGCAACCCGAATGCCCGGCATCGCGACGGCACGAACCAGCATAGGACCTCTCGTGGGATGGTCCTGGGGAAATCCCGTCGGCGCTCTCGACCCGCTCGTCATCTGCGTCATTGCAGCGGAGGCTCCGGCAGCACGACGCGGACGTTCCACCACGTCAGACAGGAGCTTCCCGGAGCATGCCGACCGTCAGAGACAGCGCGCCGGCAGCTTTGGCAGCCAGGGCTGCTCGTCAGCCGATCGCAACCGGCCCCCTTCGGTTGCTCGCGGCGAGCAAGCTCCGCGAGGTCGTCACCAAGCCGTGCGAGGACCGGTGCGGGTGCTTCACTGGGCCAACGATCACGAAGCCACCGCCCCGCCTGTAAGAGGTCAATGTGGCCCCGGTCCTGTTGGACGACTCGAGCGTGCAGGTGTTCAGCTGCCCGTTCGAAAGCACCCGGGTCGGGAGTGACGTTCGACGCGATCGAGCGCTCGATGGAGCGGCCGCCAAGTCCCAGGGACGGGTAAAGCGCCGGGCGCGCGGCCGAGGCCTGAGCTGGGTGCTGCCGAGCGCGACGATCCTGATAGCGCCGAAAGAGGTGCGCCGCGAGCCACGTCATGAAGCTGGTGTCCCCCTCACCGATGCGTCGAGACCGCTGTCGCTTTGGTTCACCCGTCGTGGATCACCTGCCGTGCCGTCAGCGCCCCGACCGACCAGCTCGTTCTGAGACGATCAACACCGCGAACGCCACAACGATGAGCACTGCCCCGAGGATCTGCGTCGGCATTCCCGGGGGCAGGACGAAGAGTGCAACGCCGCAAGCCGCGAGCACGATCAGGAGCGTGAGAGCCCAGGGGCGGATGCGCATGCGTCTGTTTACCATCGGCAGCCCGGCACGCTCCGTCTCGCTAGTCGATCGGCAGCCGGACGTCGGCATAGCTGGAGAAGCGACGCGTCAGTCCTCGGGGAACGGACGACGAGCGATCCACACGGTGAAACCAATGATGACTAGCGCCTCGAGAGCCAAGGGGAAGAAGCCCCACCCGGGCGCGAAGCCTGCTGCAAGCGATCCAAAGCCCAGGATGGCGAGTGCAACAGCACCTAGTGCGAGGAATGCAGCCGGGATCAGGCTCAACAGGGGTTGAGCGTTGAGCGCGAGCTGAGCGTCACGAGCCCATCGCTTGTCTCGCCCTCGCCAAACGATCCCTGCGACGGTGAGCACGAGGATCGCCACACTCACCAGGGGGAACAGGGCCTCGGCCATGGAGTGAGATTACGGCCACGCCGGCGTCGACGCGCGTCTCGATGGCAAGATCAGCTAGCGGGATGCTGATCGCCCCCCGCTAACGGGTGCCCGCGCCCGGGGTCCGCTGGGCCGACCTCGAGAAGCCAACGCGGCACCGTTGCCGTGCAGATCGATCCATCCGGCGGCAGCTCACCGTGCCGAGCTCGTACTCGCATTCATTGCAGGTCGTCCGCGTCACGTCCTCTCCGCCCGGGTGTTCGTCCCACCGATGCGTGCATGCGGGGCAGGCCGTGCCCCCGAGCCGCCTCGACACGGCGCCGTAGTTCAGAGGCGCCGGCGCACCGTCCCATGGCCGCCATCGGCCCCATCGGCGGAGCGCGATCGGGGTGGTTCCGACGTCGAGCGGCACTTCGCTCCGCGTCGACGTGGTCACGACGACCACACATGGGATGACGCCTCGAAGCGCCGCCGCTGTTGCGATGACGTCGATGCTTTCGGGCACGAGCTCGCCGGTCCCGCCGGTGCTGTCCAGGACGACGTCGGTTGCCTTGGAAATAGTCAGCATGACCGGCAGTCGCACCGTCCAGAGGCTCGTGTCGTGTTCGTCGACCCACCCGTGCAGGAGCAGTTGGCCGCCGCTCACTCGAGCGGCGGTGACGTCGAACGTCGCGTCGTCGAGAGCCGCGAGGGTGCGAGCTGGCACGGCGCGATCTTCGCACCTCCGAACACCGCGACGTGGGGATTGCCGACGACGCGATGCAGGTACCCGTGACTTGATCGGCTGTGGAGAGCCTCCAGGGTGAGGCGCACCGCGCCGTTACCGGCCGTCCCGGGGCCCGAACGCGATGAGCGCC
The DNA here is from genome assembly GCF_003234875.1 of Curtobacterium sp. MCBD17_028. Classification (NCBI taxonomy): domain Bacteria; kingdom Bacillati; phylum Actinomycetota; class Actinomycetes; order Micrococcales; family Microbacteriaceae; genus Curtobacterium; species Curtobacterium sp. MCBD17_028. The sequence continues at coordinate 24,133 of NZ_QKTQ01000001.1, forward strand.
AGGACCACTTCCTCGTCGTTGCGCGGCGTCGCATGTGAGAAGAACACCGGCCCGAACCCGTCGATGTCGACCGTGACGTTCTCAGCCATCGGCTCCAGGAGGGCACGGTGCTCGGAGGCGAGCTGCGCCGCGCCCCACACTGACACGGGGTCATCGCCGAGGCCGACGTCGATCCCACGAGACATGGACAGCAGCTCCCGGTCCGCGTTCCCCCTGATCAGGACCGCCCGGTCGCCGAGTTGCATGAGGCGGTCGAGGACCTGCGCCGGTTGAGGGCCCCAGGTGTGGTCTCCCGTCACAACGATCAGCTCCGCGCGCTGCACGGCTGGCTCGCTGAGGACCCGCTCGAGCGCAGGCAGCATGCCGTGCACATCGGAGAGGACGGCGACGCTGGAAACCATGACCTCACAGTGCCACGAACGCCCGGCGAGCAATCAGCCACCCGCACAGGGACGTATGGTGCCAAGCTCCTTGCTCGTGGGTTTGCGATCTGCAAGCGTTGGCGCATGGGCGACAACGTGACCACGCTGCGTCGAGTGCCCGGGTTCCGCTCGTACTGGTCGGCCGCGACAGTCTCGTCGTTCGGATCAGCGGTGAGCGCGGTCGCCGTACCGGTTCTCGTGGTGACGGTGCTGCACGCCACTCCGTTCGAGGTGGGCCTGGTGAACGCTGCCCAATTCCTCCCGTATGCATTGTTCGGTCTGATCGTCGGCGCGTACGTCGATCGCTTCCGGCGGAAGCCACTCCTGATCTGGGCGAGTGTCGGTCGGTCGTGGCGTGTGCCTCGGTACGATTCCGGTCCTCTGGCTGACTGGACTACTGAACCTCTGGGTGACGGCGGCGGCGTTGTTCGTGTTCGGTGCCTTGTCGGTCGTGGGCTTCGCCGCCACGCAGTCTCTCCTGCCTCGGATCGTCCCTCGCCCGCTCCTCTTGGCGGCGAATGCGCGGGTGGATCAGAGTGACGCGGCAGCGCAGACGGTGGGCCCGGCTCTCGGCGGTGTCGTGGTCAGCGTCGTCACCGCGCCGGTCGCGATCGCCCTCGACTCGGTGAGCTACTTCGTCGACGCTGTCCTCATCGCCCGGGTCCGCGTTGTCGAGCAGAAGCGGGCACGCCTGCCGGGTACGCGGCTGCGGCACGACATCGTTGACGGTCTGCGTTGGACGTACGGTCATGCAACGCTTGCGCCTCTGGCGCTGTCCACACACCTGTGGTTCCTCGCCAACGCCGCGGGTTTGACGGTATTCGCGACCCTCGCGCTTCGCACCCTCGCACTACCAGCCGCCGTGTACGGGGCCATCATCGCCGTCAGCGGAGTCGCGATGCTCCTCGGCGCTACCGCTGCGCCGCGCCTCGGCACCCGCTTCGGTGCCGGCCAGACGATCATCGCCGCTCGAGCCGCGTACCCGATCGCGTGGGCGGCCATCACGTTCGCAACCGTTGGCAGTGGCGCTGCAGCGCCGCTGGTGGCCGTCGTGGTCTTGTTCGTCGCGTTCGCCGTGCATGGCGCTGCGGCGGGGTGCGAGAACGCGAACGAGATGAGCCTCCGCCAGACCGTCACACCCGACGCCCTCCTCGGCCGCATGAACGGCACGATGCGCAGCGCGAACCGAACGCTCGCCGCAGTAGGAGCAGTGGGTGGCGGTGCCCTCATGACCGTCGCCGGAGATCGCTTCGCCCTGCTCGCGGTGACTCTCGTGTTCGCCGCCGCCGTAGTTGTCGCTGCGTGCTCACCCCTGCGAACCACGACCGTTCGCTAGCGAATCGTCAACGGGACCTCGACCGACCCGGCTCCCGAAGTCTTCGTGCGCAGTTCGCCCCAAGGAGCTCAGTGGGAGGGTCCGTTGCGCGCCGAGCCAGCTGAGTCAGGCGAGGTGGTTACGGTTCGAGCATGAGCGAGCAGCTGTCCGTTCCCGAACTCGCGGCGCAGATCGGTGCCGACCCGAAGCAGATGCGTGGCTGGATGCGAAGGCAAGGCTGGCGGCACCCGAGCGAGACCGGGCAGCCGTGGAGCCTCACCGGCGAGCAGATCGCGATTCTGACTGCCCGATTCTCGAAGACCACGGCCCTCTCCGCCACGGAGCCGTTCGTCGGGGTGGAAACGGCCTCCGCACCGTTGCCGGAACCAGAAGACCTTGATGAGGTTAGCGGCGAATCTGCGACGCCACTCGCGCGCCTGAGTGTTGGGGATCTGCTCGACACCTACACGAACGTCCTCGCCGAACTCCGCACCCGACACCTGATCCGCACGAACAACGCACCCATCGGAGACCTCGCCGAGTTCTGCGCCGCAATCGTCTACGACGGGCTGCTCGCGCCAAACTCGGAGAAGTCGTACGACCTGACCGCTGCCGATGGTCGCAAGGTGCAGGTGAAGGTGCGGCTGGTCCGGCCCGGCATGGCAAGCGGCGCCGTATTTTCGCCGCTCCGGTCGTTCGACTTCGACATTTGCGCCTTCCTCGTCATCGATAACGAAGCCGGTGAAGTCGTCGCGGCGCGGGAGTGGACTCCAGTCGAGGTGCGCGAGCACGGGTCCTTCAAGAAGCACACCAATGGCACGGTCGTCACGGTGTCCCAGGTGCGCTCGTCCAAGGCCCGCGGACTCGACCGGACGGCGGACTTTGACTCGGCTTGGCGGGAGCTGCTCAGCCAAACCCGATGAACGGGGAGGAGCCCGACCCGTTCCCTTGACGATCCCCTACTGGGCGACCGAAGCGAAGACGCGCCGGTGACCAGGGCCGCGCAGGACAAGCTTCCCGGTCACGGACCGTCGTCGGAGTTGATCTCCTTGTCCGGCCGTTCGACACGAGCCGAGCCGTGGAGGGCGAACCCGATTGCGGCAACGATTGCAATTAACGCCCCCATCCCCGAGATGACGAGTCCGCCGGTTCCGAGTCCGATGTACCGGACGAGAAAGCCGATGAGCGCGACAACGAGCCCGCCGGCGACGGCGCCGATTCCGCCCGCGAGGCCGAGCACTCGAGGGGGAAGGTGTGCCGACATGCTCGAAGTCAACCAGCGCCAGGCACCGTCCGGTCGTCGATCGGCTGACGAGACGGGTCGTGTAGGCCGGTCACCGCCTTGTGGGAGCCGGCGGCGGTCAGCTGCCGGAGTGCCCGCTTCCGCTCTTCCGTTGGTGGAGCGTGACGATGAGTTGAGCGATGTTGCCCAGGAGCCAGACCGCAACCAAGATGAAGTTCAGGATGATCGGGTTGACGATCGCTTGGACGAGCAAGAAGACACCGGCTGCGATCCACATGACCCAGATCCACCTCCGCAACCGGCGGCTTTCCTCCGGCGACCGAGGCGGCTCTTCCGGCTGTTCGTCCGTCACTGCTGTTCCTGCCCTTCGGTGGAGGCGGAATCGTCGGGGCGGACGCGTCCCTGCGCTCCGACGTCATCGGCTCCGGTCGGTGTCCGTTCTGCCCGAGTTCGTTCTTCCGTTCGCGGCGCGTGATGAGGAGTCGAGTGACTCCGCCGAGGAGCCAGAACGCGGCCCGGAGGCGCGGTGTGCCGAGCATCCACTGCAGGGTCTTGTTCTGCCGCCGCTGTTCGATCACGGCTGCACGCGACCGCGGCGAGGAATCCTCGCGCACGCCTGAGGTTGGTCAGCCCGAGAGTCGCCTCAGCAGCGACTGGCGCCCGGCACTGTCGTGTCCGATCGCCGATGGGTCAACGACACGTCCTCGTCGCCGACCGACGAGTGCCTGGCCTGCCTAAACTGTACGACCAAGCGGAGCGGGGGGAGGGGCCATGACATCACTCGGATGGGTTCTGCTCGCTCGCGTTGTCGATATCGAGACTTGGATGCATCTCGTTCTCCCGTCCGCAGCCGCGCATCCGATTGCCGCGCTCCTGGTCTTGACGGTCGGCACGGCTGTGGCAATGGTCCTCGTGCATGCCGCGGACCGCGTGATCTGCGTTGTATTCGCGATTGACATTGCCCTCTGGTCGGTGGCGAGCGCGTCGAGGCCGCAGCCGGACCTGCGGCCTCAGATGAGCGTGATGCTGGCAAGCGGGCACGGGCCGCGTGCGCCGGGGCGGCTCGTCCGTCGTCCTGCCGCACGCACCTGATCGTTTCCCGCTAGGACGGTTCACTACCGCTGTAGTGGCTGTCTACTGCTCGTCGAGTGGCGTGCGTGGTTCGACGGTTCGCCGTCCGCTGCCCGCAAAACCATCAGGAGCGCTCATGCTCGACAGCTTCCGTCGTCGTCACATCCCATCAAGAGTGCCCCCGCGATACCGCCAGCCCTTTCCGCGCAAGATCAGCCTGTGGCGGGCTCGCGTGCGGCGCGCTCGGTACGGGGCGGCGAGACTCCTGATGTTGTTCACCGGCTGGGTATGGTTCGCGGCAGCGTCGTTCGTGGGTTTCGAAATGTTCGACATGATCTTCGGCACGTTCCTCCTTGCGCCCGAACTGCTTCCCGTGGTGCTGATCGGGTTGGCTTTCGCGTGGTACTTCCGCGAAACGCTCAGCAGGACGAAGGGGTCGATTCGAGTGCGCCTACGACTTGCGCGGATGCGCCGAAGCACGCAGCCCGAGCGATCCGTACATCACCGGAGCCGACGATGACGCTTTGCAGCTCTGGACGCACTGCCGCAGAGGAACGCGCCGTACTGCTGAACGTCCGGTAGCCGATCCGCTTCCGAAACAGACCCGGTGTGCGTCCCTAGGATCGCCGCCATGGGTGCTGTACGGAAGCAGGTGCGTGCCGATGACGGGACAGCAATCGCGTACACGATCTATGCGGGTGAGGGCCCCGTGGTCGTGATCCTGCACGGACTCGCGGGCAGCAGCTGTGAGTTCATCCCAACGGCCCACGCGCTCGAGGGGCGGAGAGTGATCCTCGTCGACCAGCGTGGGCACGGCCGAAGCACCACACGGCCGACGGACACGTCCCGTGGCGCGTTCGTCGCCGACATCGTCTGCGTTATCACGGCGGAGACATCAGAACCGGTCGATGTAGTCGGACAGTCGATCGGTGCACACACCGCGATGCTCCTCGCGGCAACCAGACCTGACCTCGTCCAGCGGCTCGTGATGCTCGAAGGGAACCAAGGCGGAGGAACAGCCGAAGAACACGCCGCGCTCGGGAACTACTTCCGGTCCTGGACCGTCCCATTCGCCAGCCGCTTCGTCGCCGCCGCCGCGCTGGGAGACAGCCCCCTCAAGCGCGCATGGGTCAATGACCTCGAGGAACGGGCCGATGGGCTCCACCCTCGATTCGACGCCGACGTCATGCAGGCCACTATCGAGGCAACGGAAGAACCTCGCTGGGCGGAGTGGGAGAGCATCGAGGCACCGGTGCTCGTCATCTACGCCGATGGCGGGATGTTCTCGGAAGCGGACAAGTCGGAGTTCGTGCGCCGCGGCCGGAACGTGCAGCGCGTGGACCTCGGCAACGCCTCGCACGACGCACACCTCGATGCGTTCGACCAGTGGATCAGCGCCATACATCCATTCATTACCGCCCGGTGAAGGATCGGTCATCGGGACGCTCATCACTGAGATGTCGAATCAGAAGATCGCCTGAGGGTTGACGGGGACGCCCGTGAGGCCGTGGAGGCGGGGTGGCGCGACGCTGAGGAGGAAGGCGTGTCGACCAAGCTCGTCGCAGGTCGTGGCGAGGTCATCGGTGGCGACGCTGTCAATGAGGGGCATGCCCAGGCGGGCCAGCCCCACCATGTGCATCGGCATGGGCATCTGGGGATCGCTCGGTGGGAAGGAGTCGCTGACGTCGCCGGCGTAGAGCGAGACGCCGCGGTCGTGCATCCACGACACCGCGTCGACGGTCATGCCCGGGGCCTGGGCCTGGGCGTCCCAACTGAAGCCCCAGCCGCTCCGCACGACCACGGCGTCGCCGGGTAGGACTTTGACCCCAGCGTGTTCCTCTGCCGTGTTCAGGTCGGCGGATGTGATCGGGTGCGCGGCCGGCAGCGGACCGTTCGATGCCAGATCGAGCAGGATGCCTCGCGTGACGATGCCCTCGGCGAAGGCGGTCGTCGAGCTGAAGAGGACGCCTCCTGCCCTGACTGCATCCGTGACCGGGCGTCCTGGGTAGACGGTGCCGTCGACGGGCATGTGGGCGAACGCGTCGAGGTGCGTCAGCGCCGGGTGGTGCGGTGTGACGATGAGCACCTCGGACATGCCCATGGGTGGTGTGCCCGTGTACAGCAGCGCTTGCTGGACCGGGGGTGACGGCGGGGACGGCGGAGCGAACGGCCCCCCGAGCATGGACGCTGGCTCGACGGGCAGCGCGAGCGACACACTCTTGCCGACCTGCACCTGCTCCGCGGCGCGCGCTCTCGCGGCGTCATCGATCAGGTTGAGCGTGCCGAGTTCGTCGTCGGCGCCCCAACGGCCCCTGTTGTCAGGTAGTGCGGGTGCGGTCATGGTGTCTGTCCTGTCGATTCGACGGAGTACGGGTGCGTGATGCACACTCCAAGGAGGTCCCGCAGAAGCAGGTTCCTGCACCATATACGCACAAGCAGGAACCTGCTTTCCCTGTCGCAAGGAGACGCCGAACGTGGACGACGCTGAAAGAACCGGTCTCGACTCGGTGCTGGGCTGGAATGCCCTGAAGGTTGCACGCATCATCGGCTCGCGGATCACCGCGGGCATGGCCGAGCGTGACGTGAGCCTGGTGCAGTTCGGTGTGCTGTCGTGCCTGGCGGACGGTGCGCAAATGACATCGGCAGAGATCGCGCGGGCCGTCTTCGTGCGCCCGCAGAGCATGTCCGATGTACTCGACGGGATGGAGCGACGCGGCCTCGTCCACAGGGTCGGTGTCCGCGCACGCGGCCGGAGGAACCCGGCGGCGATCACGCCGGCCGGGCAGGCCGCGCTGGATGCGGCACAGACTGTGGCCCTGGCGACGAACGACCTCAGCACCTTCGGGTTGGACGCCTCGCAGAGTGCTCAGCTGAACGCGTTGCTGCTCACCGTGATCGACGGTGCTCGAGCTGCACCCGTCGTCGACGCCTCGTTGTGACCCGTGCCCGATGCATGGTCCGCCGCCGAACGACGGAGCACGACCACCGAACGACGGCGCACGACCGGACGATGCGCCGGACGCCGTGTCTCACAGAGCCCGTCCGGTGTCAGTCTCGATGCGGGCACGTCATTCGAACGTCGGCATCCGCCGGGGCGCATCGCCTAGGCGGAGGCACGTCTGCGTGAACCGCAGAATCCCTCTCGTCACCTTGCCGGCGACGTCAGCAGCAGGGGGTGCCAAACGGTGCCTCGGGATGAAGCGAGAAGCACGACCACACCGCGAAACGAAGAGGGCCCCCGGAGACCCGGGGGCTGCTACGTGGTGGGCGATACTGGGATCGAACCAGTGACCTCTTCCGTGTCAGGGAAGCGCGCTACCGCTGCGCCAATCGCCCAGAGTTGAACTCCTACCGCCCTTGCGAACGATACGAATTCGAGGTGGGGACGGGATTCGAACCCGCGTATACGGCTTTGCAGGCCGCTGCCTCGCCTCTCGGCCACCCCACCGTGCTGAGGTTCACGTCTCCGTGAGCACCGGATCGGTGGGGATCCTCTCTGGTGAGCCTTCAGGATCCGGGGATCCTTGCACTCGAGCGGATGACGAGATTCGAACTCGCGACCCTCACCTTGGCAAGGTGATGCGCTACCACTGCGCCACATCCGCATCGCCGCCACTGGACGGTCCGTTTCCGGCCCGCCGCTCGCTGCGACTCCGTTACTCTATCCGACCTCCAGCCCGGATCGCAAAACGAGCCAGGCCGGGCGTGTCAGCGAGCTGACGACGCGCGCGGACGTCACCGAATAGGACGACGGCGCTGCTTCCAGTAGTATCGATGGGCGCGGGCAGCCGCGCAGGGGCGATTGGCGCAGTTGGTAGCGCGCTTCGTTCACACCGAAGAGGTCATCAGTTCGAGTCTGGTATCGCCCACCACCACGAAGGCCCCGGGGAGTCCCCGGGGCCTTCGTCGTTCCGCAGGGTGGCGTCGTCTCAGCCGCTGACGCCGTCCCGCCAGGCGAGCAGCGCCTTGACCGGCGCCAGGTCGATGTCCGGCCCGCTCACCCCGATGGTGAACAGCCGTGCCCCGAGGGCGTGCTGGGCATCGAGGGCGGAACCCTGCTCGGCGGTCAGCGTGCCGGAGACGTCGACGCCCGTCGAGATCTCGATCGCGTCGGTGGGCCGGCCGACGCGCTCGCACCACTCGTGCAGCACGCCGAGCTTGCGCTCGAGCGTCTCGACGTCCGAGAAGCTGTGCCAGATGTCGGCGTGCTCCGCCACGATGCGCAGCGTCTTCTTCTCGCCGCCACCGCCGATGAGCACGGGGATCTTCCGGGTCGGCGCGGGGTTGAGCGCTGCCCAACGGGCTTCGATCCGGGGCATCGCGGCATCGAGCGCGTCGAGCCGGCTCCCGGCCGTGCCGAAGTCGTACCCGTACTCGGCGTAGTCGCGCTCGAACCACCCGGACCCGATGCCGAACACGAGCCGCCCGGCGCCGTCCTTCGCGCTGATGTGGTCGACGGTGCGGGCCATGTCGGCGAGCAGGTCCGGGTTCCGGTAGGTGTTGCAGGTCACGAGCGGGCCGAACTCGATCCGGGTCGTCTGCTCGGCCCAGGCGGCGAGCATCGTCCAGCCCTCGAAGTGCGTGCCGTCGGGGTCGCCGGACAGCGGGAAGAAGTGGTCCCAGTTGAAGGCGATGTCCACTCCGAGGTCCTCGAGCTCGGCGAGGGTGTCGCGGATGGTGGCGTAGGGCGAGTGCTGCGGGGCGATCTGGACGCCGACGCGGACGGTGGAGGCGGGCACGCGGTTGCTCCTTCGAGGGAGTGCTGGACGGGACTCCTCGCCACGCTAGCCCGGACGGCGACGGGACGGCGCGCCGATGGTGGCACGGCGTCCCGTCGGGTCAGCTGCGGCCTTCGGTGCCGCCCTTGAGCATGGCGCCGAACGCCGCGCACACGCCGACGCCGCCGAGCACGCCGATGCCGATGATGACGACTGCGATGACAGTGAGCATGGGGGTCCTCCAGATCCGAACGGTGCGTCCGCAACGCTACCCGGTCGGGAGGGACGGCTCCCCCATCCGGACGGCCTGCATCCTGTGGACCCGCACCGGAGGCCGCTTGGAGGAAACCTCCACAGGGGCGTCGACTCCCCCGGGTCGGCCTTGTCGGGCGACCACGCGGCTGCTGGCGAGCGCGCGGAGGCGGGCATAGCCTCCCGTCCATGGTCGACATCGCCGTCCCTGACGTCCCCATCGCACCCACACCGGACGCGTCCGGTGGCTCGTCACCCCACGCGGCCGACCGGCGGTCCCGTCCGCGCATCGACGTCCCCGGTGTGGCCGAGATGCTGCTCGGACGCTGGGCGGCGGACCGCCGGATCTCGCGCGCGCTGGCGCTCGACCCGGCGACGCACCGCCTCGAGGGCGCCTCGGTCGACGACCACCGCGAGCGGGCCCTCGCACAGTGCCGGCTGCTCGTCGAGCAGGGCGCTATCCAGCGTCCGTTCCCGCGGTCGTTCGGCGGTCAGGAGAACCACGGCGGCAACGTCGCGGCCTTCGAGGAGCTCACCACGGCGGACCCGTCGCTGCAGATCAAGGCGGGCGTGCAGTGGGGCCTGTTCGGCTCGGCGGTGCTGCACCTCGGTACGGAGCACAACCACGAGGAGTTCCTGCCCGACATCCTCGACTTCACGGTGCCCGGCTGCTTCGCGATGACCGAGACGGGGCACGGCTCCGACGTCCAGAGCATCGCCACGACCGCGACGTACGACCCGGCGACCGAGGAGTTCGAGATCCACACGCCGTTCCGGGGTGCGTGGAAGGACTACATCGGGAACGCGGCGGTGCACGGGGTCGCCGCGGTGGTGTTCGCGCAGCTCGTCACGGGCGGGGTCGGGCACGGCGTGCACGCCTTCTACGTGCCGCTCCGTGACGCGACCGGCGCGTTCCTGCCCGGGATCGGTGGCGAGGACGACGGCGTCAAGGGCGGCCTCAACGGGGTGGACAACGGCCGGCTGCACTTCGACCACGTCCGGGTCCCGCGGACCAACCTGCTCGACCGGTACGGCGCGGTCGCGCCGGACGGCACGTACTCGTCGCCCATCGCGTCCCCCGGCCGCCGGTTCTTCACCATGCTCGGCACCCTGGTGCAGGGCCGTGTGTCGCTCGACGGCGCCGCGGTCGTCGCACAGAAGCTCGCGCTGCAGATCGCGGTCACGTACGCGTCCGAGCGTCGGCAGTTCCCGACCGCCGAGGGCGAGGAGGGCGTGCTCCTCGACTACGGGGAGCACCAGCGCCGGCTCATCCCCCGCATCGCCCGCGTGTTCGCGCAGTCGTTCGCCCACGAGCGGCTCCTCCGCACCTTCGACGACGTGTTCAGCGGTCGCGCCGACACGCCGGAGCGGCGCGAGGACCTCGAGACGCAGGCCGCGGCGTTCAAACCGCTGTCCACGTGGGCCGCGCTCGACACGCTGCAGGAGGCCCGCGAAGCGTGCGGCGGGGCCGGGTTCCTCGCCGAGAACCGGCTCACCGGCCTCCGGGCCGACCTCGACGTGTACGTGACGTTCGAGGGCGACAACACCGTGCTCCTCCAGCTGGTGGGCAAGCGCCTGCTCGGTGACTTCGCCGCCGCGGCACCACGGGACCCGGCCGGGGCAGCCCGCTTCGTGGCCGCTCGGGTCGCCGGCCGGGTCGCCGATGTGACGCGGGTCCGTGCGGTCGGGCAGACCGTGCTCGACCGCGGTTCCGTCCGCCGCGCGTCGCAGGACCTCCGGGACCCGGTCACGCAGCGCCGACTCCTCGCCGACCGCGTCGACACGATGGTGGCCGGCATCGGCATGCGTCTCCGCAGCGCGGGGAAGGACCGCGTCCGCCAGGCGCGCCTCCTCAACGAGCAGCAGCACGAGCTCATCGAGGCCGCTCGTGCCCACGCGGAGCTCATGCAGTGGGACGCCTTCACGGCGGCGCTCGCCGACGCCCCCGACGACGACTCGCGGACGGTGCTGACGTGGCTCCGCGACTGCTTCGGGCTCGGGCTCGTCGAGGAGCACCTCGCCTGGCACCTCATGCACGGGCGTCTGTCCGCGCAGCGGGGCGCTGCCGTCTCGGCCACCATGGACCGGCTCGTGGGCCGACTCCGGCCGCTGGCGACGGACCTCGTGGCGACGTTCGGGTACGAGCCCGGCCACGTCCGCGCGCCGATCGCCTCGGGGGCGGAGGCGCGACGGCAGGACGAGGCCCGCGCGTGGTACGCCGCCGAGCGGGCCGCCGGACGGACTCCCGGCGCGGAGCCCCGCCCGCGACGATGAGCAGAACGGTCAACCCTGGTGCGTTGATCCGGGAGCAATCAACCTCCCAGGGTTGATCGGCACCAGATCAACCTCGTAGGGTTGACGCGGAGGTCGAGCATGTACGTCATCACCGCAGACCAGATCGACAGTCGACACGGAGCCGACCTCGTCGAGGCCGCGCTCGCCGCGATCAGGGCGGCCGTGGGGACCCGGTTGCTCCTCCCCGCGGACCGGACCGCCGGCGACGAACTCCAGATCGCCACCGCCGACGCGGGCGCCGCACTCGACGTCGTCTTCCGGCTCGCCCGCGCGGGTGACTGGAGCATCGGGTGCGGCATCGGCGACGTCCAGACGCCGTTGCCCACGGCGACCCGTGCGGCATCCGGGACCGCGTTCTACCGTGCGCGCGAAGCCGTCGAGCGCGCGAAGGACCGGCCCGACCACGTCGCGGTCGCCGTGGAGCCGGGCCGGCACCGCACCGCCGACGACGTCGAACCCCTCGTCACGCAGGCAATCCGGCTCCGCGCGCGCCGGTCCCCCGAGGGCTGGGAGCTGGCCGACCTGCTCGACCAGGGCATGAGCCAGCGTGAGGCCGCCCGACACCTGGGGATCAGCCCGCAGGCGGCGAGCAAGCGCGCGGCCGCCGCCGGGCTCCGTGAGGACGACGCCGTGCGGGCGGCGCTGGTCCGGCTGCTCGAGGACGCGGACCGCCCGGAACCGGACGGAGCGCCGACATGACCGCGGTGCAGGTCCTCGTCTGGATCGTCGGCCCCGTGGTCCTGCTCGTCTGCTGCATGCTCGCACTCACCTCGGGCCGGGAACCCCGCACGGCGGCCGGCCTCGCCGGGGTCGTACCCCTCGCCGCCGGCGGACTCGCGCTCGCGTTCCACGTCGGCGTCCCCGCCCCCGACCCGGCACTCGCGAGCGTCATGACCGTGCTCATGAGCGTGCTCGGCGTCGTCGGCGGCGGACCCGCCACCGCCGTCGTGCTCCGCCTGGCGACGCACCGCGATGCGACGCCCGGGCGCAACGGAGGCATCCTCATCCTCGACCAGCGCGGGGACGGGCAGCGACACGAGGTCCTCCGCGGTGGCGCGGCGATCGGTCACCTCGAACGCATCGCGGTGGTCGCGGCGATCCTCGTCGGTCGACTCGAGATCGTCGCCGCGGTGATCGCGATCAAGGGCCTCGGCCGGTTCTCGGAGCTCGACAGCGCGGAGGCCCGGGAACGGTTCATCATCGGCACGCTCGCGAGCATGCTGTGGGCCGGGGCGTTCGCAGCGCTCGTCGCGCTCGCCTGACGCGGTCAGCCGGGAGGCAGCCTCAGCGACGCTCCTCGGCGTCGCCGCGACGGTCCCCACCCGGGGCGCCGCCGCCCCCGCCCAGGGCACCGAGCGCCGCGCGCAGCCGCGCTTCGGCATCGCTGGAGGACCGGCTCGCCTCGACGTTCGCCTCGGTGACGGCGGCGACGACCTCTTCACGCTGGATCTTGACGCCGCGCGGGGCGTCGATGCCGATGCGGACGCCGTCGCCGCGGGAGTCGAGGACGGTGATGACGATGTCCTCACCGACGAGGATCCGCTCGCCGATCTTGCGTGTGAGCACCAGCATCCCGACAGCCTATCGGCGGACGGGCGCGGGGAGCCCCCGGTGCGGACTCGGCACGGCGCCGATCGCGTCGACGGTCACCGCCAGCTCCGGACGTCGACCACGGGGAACCCGAGCATGTGCACGGTCTCCGGCGTCGTCGTGTCCTCGGCCCCGACGCTGAGGACCCCGGTCACGCCGATCGTCCGCTGCACCGCGCGGACCTCGCGCGCCGTGTCGTCGTGCTTGCGGCCCGCGTCCACGACCACCCACACCTGGTCGGGCGCGATCCCCACGAGTCGTGCGGCACGCTCCGGGTCGTCCGCCGCACCGCTCCACACGAACGACGACACGACCGCCGTGCCCTCCTGGACCCCCGCGGCTCGGGCGAGGATCGCCGATCGCCGGTCCTCGACAGGCAGGATCCGGAGCGCGTGTGCGGTCGCCACGACCGGGAGGACCTCGGTCACCGCCGCGGACCGGCCCACGACGAGCACGAGGTCACCGTCGGCGCGACGGACCGCGGGCGGGTCGGGAATCCGGTCCGTCGCGTCGGGGACGGGAGCCCGCACGAACCCGTCGACGCCGGCCGCGACCGGGGTGAGGGGCGTCGACTCGACGAGCCGGTCCTCCCGGTCGGACGGCAGCGGAACGGCCGGGCCCACCGCGGGCGTCGCCGTCCCGGCCCCACCGAGGGCCTCACCGAGCGGGACGCGCGGCGCCAGGCCGTTGAAGGTGAAGTCTTCCATGAGCGAAGCGAAGGCGTCCGAGCGGGTCGCGACGACCTCCTCGTCCGCTCCCACCAGGAGCGGACCGGCCGGGCCGGCACCGGACGACACCGACCTGCCCGAGGCCGGGATGCCGGGAACGGGGCGGAGGGACCCGCGCGCTTCCTCGGCGGCGCGGCGACCACGACGGGTCGTGACGGCGTCGGCGGCGGCGAGCCGGTCCTCCCGGGCCTCGGCGTCCTCGAGCAACGCGAGGATCCCGGCGCGACGGGGCCCACCCGCGTCGATGGCGACGCGCGCCACCGGTTCGTCGCCGGGCGCCGGCACCTCGACGGTCGCCTCGTAGTGGTGCTTCCGGAACAGGCCGCCGATGCCGCCCGTCGTCACCCGCTCGGCCGCGACGATGCGGGCCGCCGGGCCGAACTCGGCGCGGACGTCGGCGCGCAGGGCGTCGAGCGTCGGCGCACTACGCTGCGATCGGATCGGCGGCACGGACGACTCCCACGGTCTCGATGGTGGAGCCCGCGGCGGTCGCCTCCTGGTAGGAGAGCACCGGCAGGCCGTTGGACTGGGCGGACACCAGGCGGTGGATCGCCGGACGGAGCTGCGGCGCACACACGAGCACGGCCGACAGGCCCTGGTGCTCGACGGCGCCCACGGCATCGCGGACCGATCCGAGCACCTGCTCCACCCGGTGGGCGTCGAGCAGGATCTGCGTGCCCTGCTCGGACGGGCGGAGCCCCTCGAGCATGGACTGCTCGAGCCCGGGGTCGATCATGATCACCCGGAGCACGCTGCCGTCGAGGTAGCGCGCGGCCAGGGCGGGGCCGAGCGCCGCACGGGCCGCCTCGACGAGTCCCTCGGGGTCCGTCGAGACCTTCGCCCGGAGCGTCAGCGCCTCGCAGATGCGCCCGAGGTCGTTGATCGGCACCCGCTCGGCCAGGAGGCCCTGCAGCACACGCTGGAGCTCGGCCATCGACAGCATGCCCGGCACGAGTTCCTCGACCGCTGCCGGGTTGGTCTGCTTGACGCCCTCCGTCAGGACCTTGACGTCCTCACGCGTGAGCAGCCGGGCGGCGTTGTCCCCGATGATCGCCTGCAGGTGCGTGACGAGCACGGACACGCGGTCGATCACCGTCGCGCCGGTCATCTCGGCGGCGTGCCGGAGCTCGGCGGGGACCCACCTGCCGGCCAGCCCGAACACCGGCTCGGTCGTCGGCTCCCCCGGCAGCCCGTCGAGCTGGTCGCCGAGGGCGAGCACGCTCCGTGCCGGCGCGGTGCCGCGGCCCGCCTCGACCCCCGCGATGCGGATCGCGTACGTCGACGGCGGCAGGTCGACGCTGTCCCGCGTGCGCACCGGCGGGACGACGAGTCCCATGTCGACCGCGATCTTGCGGCGGAGGGCGCGGACGCGCCCGAGCAGGTCGTCCGAGGCCCCGGACACCATGTCGACGAGGTCGGGCGCGAGCAGGATCTCGAGCGCGTGCACCCGCATCTGCTCGATGAGGTCCTCGGGGGTGTCCCCCGTCGGGGCGACGGCCGCGGCCCGCTCGGCCCGTTCCGCGGCGGCCGCATCGGCCTTCGCCGTGACCCCGAGGCGGTACGCGACGATGAGGAGCGCCGCCCCGACGAGCAGGAACGGGACGATCGGCATGCCCGGGATGAACGCCATGCCGCAGGCCGCGATCCCCGCGATGAGGATCGCGTTGCGGGACTGCGTCAGCTGGGTGGCGGCCGAGGAGCCCATGTCGGCGTCCGCGTTCGACCGGGTGACGATCATGCCCGTGGACACCGCCATGAGCAGCGCCGGGATCTGCGTCACGAGGCCGTCACCGATCGTCAGGATGCCGTACTTGCCCAACGCGTCGGTGATCGACAGCCCGTTCTGCACCATGCCGATCGCGATGCCGCCGACCAGGTTGATGACGATGATGAGGATGCCCGCGATCGCGTCCCCCTTGACGAACTTCGAGGCGCCGTCCATCGCGCCGTAGAAGTCCGCCTCGGCGGACACCGCTGCCCGGCGCTCCTTGGCGACGGTGTCGGTGATGAGTCCCGCGTTGAGGTCCGCGTCGATGGCCATCTGCTTGCCGGGCATCGCGTCGAGCGTGAACCGCGCCCCGACCTCGGCCACGCGCTCGGCGCCCTTCGTGACGACGACGAACTGGATCACGACGAGGATCATGAAGATCACCGCGCCGATGATCACCGACCCCGAGACCGCGACGTGCCCGAAGGCCTGGATGACGTCGCCCGCGAACCCCTTGCCGAGCACCAGTCGCGTCGACGCGACGTTGAGTCCGAGCCGGAACAGCGTCGCGACGAGCAGCAGCGACGGGAACACCGAGAAGTCGAGCGGCTTCCGCACGAACAGCGTCGTGAGCAGGATGACGAGCGCCAGCAGGATGTTGCAGATGATGAGGAAGTCGAGGACGAACGACGGCACCGGCATGATGAGCAGCAGGATGATGCCGACGATGCCGATCGGCACGGCGAGCTTGGGCAGGTCCTTGCGGTTCACGCTGGGGCTCCTTCGGTGGTCCGGGCATGACGGATGCGGCGGGGCAGGGCGTCCCCGGCGAGCTGGTCGGCGGCGATGACGGTGGCGACCTCGTCGGCGGTCGTGGGACGCGGGGCCGAGTGCACGCCGGTGGCGGCGCCGCGGGCGCGGAGCGCCATGACGAACGACAGGACCCGGGCCACGGGCGTGTAGAGGTCGACCGGGATCTCCGTGCCGATCTCGCACGCGGCGTGCAGTGCACGGGTGAGCGGGACGTCGCGGACGATGGGGACACGGTCCGCCTCGGCACGGTCGCGGATGACCTCGGCGACGGCGCCCGCGCCCTTGGCGACGACCTTCGGTGCCGACTTGCCCGGCTCGTACCGGATCGCGACCGCGAAGTGCGTCGGGTTCGTCAGGACGACGTCGGCCGTGGCGATCGCACCGATCATGCGGTTCCGGCTCATCGCGAGCTGTCGGGAGCGCCGGTGCGACTTGACGTGGGGATCGCCGTCCGTGCTCTTGTGCTCGTCCTTGACCTCCTTCTTCGTCATCCGGGTCTTCTTGCGGTTCCGGCGCATGACGACGAACACGTCGACCGCCGCCAGGAGCAGGCCGGCCGCGATCGCCGCGCGGAGGAGCGTGGCGGCACCGTTCCCGGCGGCCTGCAGCACCGCGGTGAGCGGCAGCGACCCCGAGGACATGAGCACGGGCACGAGGCCCTGCACGGCCCCCCAGAGCACGAGCCCGACGACCGCGCTCTTGAGCAGGGCCTTCGCGCCGCCCCAGAGCGCCTGGGTGCCGAACACCCGGGTGATGCCGGTGAGCAGGTTGAACTGCTCGTAGTTGCCGGTCATGCGCTTGATGTGCACGCCGCCCTGCGCGATCGCGGTGGCCGCCACGACGACCGCGACGACGCCGAGCATCGGGGCGAGGGTCGACCCGATCGAGCCGAGGTCGGCGGCCATGGTCTCGCGGACGGCGCCCACCGTCGGGTGGGCGATCACCCGCTCGATCCGGAACACCTGGTCCGTGCCCGCTGCGGCGGCCGATGCGATGGTGGACGGCACCATGACGGCGGCCGCGGCGACCCCGAGCCAGGCGCTGAGGTCGGTCGAACGGCTGAGCTGGCCCTTGCGGTGGACCTCCTTCATCCGCTTCTCGGTCGCCTGTTCGGTGCGTTCTCCGGTGTCGGACATGGTCACCGCCCTCCGGTCAGCAGGGTCACCGCGTCACCCGTGAGGGAGGACACGACGCTCGGCAGCGCCATGAACAACGCGCCGGCGAACATGACGGTCAGACCGATCTTGATCGGGTACCCGAGCTGCAGCGCGTTGAGCGCGGGTGCGACGCGGGTGAGCAGGCCGAGGCCGACGTCGGACAGGAACAGCACGACGACGAGCGGGCCCGCGATCTGGAGTGTCGAGAGGAACATCTGCGTCGTGCCGGCGAGCATCGCGTGCACCGGGTCGGCCAGCGAGAACGACCCGGCCAGCGGCACCGCGTCGAACGAGCGGGTCAGGCCGCCCACGATGAGCTGGTACCCGCCCGAGGCGAACAGGAGCGCGAGCGACGTCATCTCGAACAGGCGCGTGAACTGCGCCCCGTTCACCTGGGACTGCGGGTCGTACGCCTGCGCGAGCGTGAACCCGCCGAACAGGTCGACGAGCGCGCCGGCCGACTGGACCGCCGCGAACACGAGGTAGACCAGGAACCCGAGGGTCAGTCCCACGGCGAGCTCGACGACGAGCGCGACGACGAACGCGCCGCTGTCGAGCGCGTGGTACCGGGCTGCCGCCCGTGGCGCGACCGCGAGCGCCAGGCCCATCGCGAGCATCGCCTTGACCGTGCCGGGGAACGCCTTGTACGAGAACGGCGGCGCGATGACGATGAACGCCACCATCCGCACGCCCGCGAGCATGGTGCCCTCGAGCTGGTCGAAGTCGATCGACAGGTCCACGTCAGCTCCCGAGCAGGTTCGGGATCTGGTCGAACAGGAAGTGCGTGAACCCGACGATCTCGTCGATCATCCAGTTGCCGCACACGACGAGCGCGACGGCGACGGCGAGGGCCTTCGGGACGAACGCGAGCGTGACCTCCTGGATCTGCGTGATCGACTGCAGGAGCGAGATCGCGAACCCGACGACGAGGGACGTGATGAGCACGGGCGCGGCGAGCTTGCCCGCGACGATGAGCGCCTGCAGGACGAGGTCGATGACGGCTTGTTGGTTCACGACACCACCTGGTAGCTCTCGATGAGCGACTTGATGATGAGTCCCCAGCCGTCGACGAGCACGAAGAGCAGCACCTTGAACGGCAGCGAGATCATCACCGGCGGCAGCATCATCATGCCCATCGACTGGAGCGCCGCGGACACGACGAGGTCGATGACGAGGAACGGGAGGAAGATGACGAACCCGATGATGAACGCGCTGCGGAGCTCCGAGATCATGAACGCCGGGACCAACGTCGTCATCCCCACCGCGGCCTCGTTCTTCGGGTTGGGCCGGCCGGCCGCGCGGGTCATCAACGCCAGGTCCTCCTGCCGCGTCTGGTGGAGCATGAACTTCCGCAGGGGCGCACTGCCGACGTCCACGGCGTGCTGGAAGTCGATGTGCCCGGCGAGGTACGGCTGCAGGGCGTCGTCGTTGATGTGCCCGATGATCGGCCCCATGATGAACAGGGACAGGAACAGGGCGAGCCCGGCGATCACCTGGTTCGGCGGGATCGACTGCAGTCCGAGCGCGTTCCGGGTCATCGACAGCACGACGAAGATCTTCGTGAACGACGTCATCATGAGCAGCAACGCGGGTGCGACGCTGAGCAGCGTGATGCCGACGAGGGTGACGACCGCCGACGAGGGGGTGCCGTCCGGCCCGTTCACGGACACGTCGAGGCCGCCGTTCGTCGACGGGGTCGCGGGCGCGGTGGGGGCCGCGGGTGCGGTCGGCCCGACCACGCCGGCCGCGTGCGCGCCGCCAGCGGTGAGCATGAGGAAGCCGACGACCGCTGCGAGACCGAGGAAGACCAGGACGGCGATGCGTGCGACCCGGACCGCGCGGGCTCGGCTGCTCCGGGCCTCCCGGCCGACGCCGGGCGCGAGGACGAGCGGACGCAGCGGGGTGCGTCCGCCGGGGACGAGCGTCATCCGGCGCGCCTCGCGCGGACGGCCGCGGCGGCCTGCCGCCACGTGTCCGCCGACAGGATCGAGCCCTGGAGCTGCTGCTGCGTGGGCACGGCGATGTGCGCGGCGCGGCGGTTGCGGGGGCGGGCCCGGAGGACGGGTGCGGCGCTCTCCGGCTCCTCGGTGAGCGCCTGCGCGGCGGCCGGGAGGGACGGTGCAGCCTGTGCCGCCAGGACCGCCCGGAACGGGTCGATCGCGTCGGACCCCGCGTCCGACCCCGCGGCCGCGGTCCCGGAGGCGAGCACGGCCACCTGCTGCTCGGTCACACCGAGGACGAGCCGCTCACCCTCGACGTCGACGACGACGACGCTGGCCTTGCCACCGATCCCCTGGCGCGCGACGACCTGGACCGCCGCCGAGCGTCGTCCGCGACCACGCGACGAGCCGGTCGTGCTCTTCGCGACGCGGCGCTGCACGAACCAGAGCAGGGCCAGCACGACGCCGAGGGAGAGCGCGACCCGCAGGGCGACGACGAGGGTGTCCACGGAGGGTCAGATCCCCTCGGCGACGTCGAGGATCTTCGTGATGCGGACGGCGTAGTCCTGGTCGACGACGACCACCTCGCCGTGCGCGATGAGGCGGCCGTTGAGCAGCACGTCGGCCGGTGCGCCGGCGGATCGGTCGAGTTCCACGACGGCCCCGGGCTCGAGGCCCAGGACGTCACGGACGGCCATGCGGGTGCGACCGATCTCGACGGTGAGCGCCATCTCGACGTTGTTGATCCGGCCGAGGTTGCCGCTGATCGACGAGGCGACGGCCGCGGCCGCGGGTGCGTCCTCGCGGATGCGGATGGCGAACCACCCCGCCGGGACGCCCGCGGCGCTCAGCTCGAACACGGTGGTCTGGGGGTCGATCAGGAGCGACGCGGCGGACGCGCGCACGGCCTCGCCGAGCACGCCCACGCCGAGCATGCCGCCCGCCGCCTCGAGCGCCGGCCGGACGACGTCCGTCACCGAGACGAGCGGCGCGTCGACGCCGCCGGCGGCCGTCATGCCGTCGAGGTCGAGGAGCACGAGCGCGAGGTCCGCCGACAGGGCACCGACGAACGACGCGACGACCGCACCGCCCGCCTGCCCGGCGGCACCGCTCGCCGCTCCCGGCGTGAGCGGCGTGGCGCGCAGGGGCGTGGGGGTCGGGAGCTGACCGACGAGCGCCTCGGCGACCGAGGTCTGCAGGGTGATGGTGGCGGTCATGACGCCCTTTCGGTGTTCGGAGTGCGTGCGTGGGCGCCGGCGGCGGCGGGCGTGGTGGCGACGACGACGCCGGCGAGACGTGAGCCGTTCGCGCCGACGGCCGCCGTGCCGATCGGCTCGCCGTCGACCGTCAGGGTCAGCGGACGGTGCTGCGGGTGCGGGAGCGGCACGACGTCGCCGACCGCGAGGCCGAGGACGACGGCCGGACGCACGACCGCCGGGGCGAGCTGCAGCGAGACCCCGACCGGCACGTTCGCGATCTGCGCGTCGAGGAGTTCGCGCGGATCGGCCGTCGTCACCGTCGGGTTCGACTCGCCGAGCTGCGGCAGGACGACCTCGAGCGGGATCGCCAGGGTGGCCGGCGCGATGCGCTCCCCCACGCGGATGTCGAACGACGCGACGAGCATGAGGTCGCTCTTCGTGGCCGCCTGCGCGAACTGGCTGTTCCACTGGAACGAGCCGACCCCGATCGGCTGCACGAGGAGCGTGCCGAGCGAGTAGCGGAGGTCGTCGAGCGCGTCCTCGACGAGTTTGCGCACGAGCGCCTGCTCGATCGGGGTGAAGGTGCGCTCGGGGGCCGGCAGCGGTCGGGCCGCTCCGAGCATGTGACTGACCCACGTGAGCACCGAGGTGAGCGGGAACTGCAGGACGCCCTTGGCGCTCACGTCCTCGATCGTCAGCAGCACCATCGCGGTGAGCGGCGGCAGCGACGCGGCGTACTCGTCGTACGTCAGCACCTGCACCTGCTCGCAGGTGACCTGGGAGAGCACCCGGACCTTCGCGGTCAACTGGGTGCCCCACTGCCGCGCGAACGTCTCGAACGCGAGCTCGAGCACGCGGGACTGCTCACGGGCGAGGGTCGTCGGTCGACGGAAGTCCACCACCTCGACCTGGGCGTCGTCGTGCGCACGCTGGTCCCCACCGTGGTCGTCGCGCGGGGACGCCACGGCGCGCTGGGCGAGGAGGTCGGTCACGACGGGCACTATCGGTCCCGCGGTGATCCGTCGTTAGCGCTGACCCCCGGACTGGGCGGGGGTCCCGTCGCCGCTACTCATCGCCCTCCGCGGTCGTCGGCGCCGTGGTCCCCGCCGGCTCGCCCCGATGCGCCGCGTCCTGCGCAGCCGCGATGGCCGGCATGAGCGCGCTCACGTCCTGGTCCTGGTTCGACAGCACGACGATGTCGACGCGACGGTTCAGCGCGAGGTCGGCGTCGGTCGACCCCTTGGACAGCGGCCGGCTCGACCCGAACCCGACGCTCTGCACGTGGTCGGCCGGCATGCCTCCGCGCTCGACGAGATCCCGGAGCACGCCGGTCGCGCGGGCCGCGGACAGCTCCCAGTTCGTGGCGTAGGGCGCGGTCGAGTTCCGCTGGTCGGCGTGCCCCTCGACGCTGATGTCGTGGCCGCTGCTCTTGAGGACCGGGGCGATCGCGTCCATGACCGCCCGGGCCTCGTCCGACAGGTCCGCGCTGTTGGTGGCGAAGTACGTCTCGCTCCCGACCAGCCGGACCGTCAGCCCGCGGGCGTCGAGGTCGAACTGCACGTTCGCGGTCTTGCCCTCGGCCGTCAGGTTCTTCTTGATCGCGGCCTCGATCGCCTTCAGGTCGTCGAGCTCCTTCTTCGCTGCCTCGACGTCCGCCTTGCTCGCCTTCGCCACGGCGGTGTTCGGCGTCGGGGCCGCCGCGGGGACCGCGACCGCGCTCGGGTCGGCGCTCGTGCCGTCCGCGTTGCTGTTCGCCGTGCCGCTCGCCGCACTCGAGTGCTCCGCGTCGGACTTCGACAGCGCGTAGCCCTTGCCGTCCTTCTTCGTCACCTCGTCGGGCTTGACGACCGTGCCGGACGCCGTGTCGACCTTCTGCTTCTGCACCTGGCCGAAGCCGGTCGCGAGCGAGTCCTTGAGCGCGATGAACTTCTGCTGGTCGACCTGCGACATCGCGAACAGGACCAGGAACATGCACATGAGCACGGTGATCATGTCCATGTACGACGCCATCCAGCGCTCGTCCGGGTGGTCGTCGTCGTCGTGTCCGCCGCCGCCGTGACCGCGGCGCCCTCGCCCTCTGCCAGCCACGTCAGGCCGCCAGCGCTTCGTCGTCGGCGGCGCCCTTGCCCTTGCCCTTGGCGCCCTTGGCCGGAGCCGCGTCACCGCGGGCCGACGGCGGCACCATGGCGCGGAGCCGCTCGCCGAGCAGGCGCGGCTGACTGCCCGCCTGCACGGCCAGGAGGCCCTCCATGAGCAGCGTCTGTCGAGCCACCTCGAGGTCGGCGAGCTTCTTGAGCTTGCCGCCGATCGGCAGCCACAGGAAGTTCGCACTGAGCAGGCCCCAGAGCGTCGCCACGAACGCCGACGCGATGAGCGGCCCGAGCTCGTCCGGCTTCGACAGGTTCGCGAGCACGTGGGTCAGGCTGACGACGGTGCCGATGATGCCGACCGTCGGGGCGTAGCCGCCGAGTCCCATGAAGAACTTGCTCGCGTTCCGCAGGGTCGACGCGTTCGACTCGATCTC
Source organism: Curtobacterium sp. MCBD17_028 (assembly GCF_003234875.1). Classification (NCBI taxonomy): domain Bacteria; kingdom Bacillati; phylum Actinomycetota; class Actinomycetes; order Micrococcales; family Microbacteriaceae; genus Curtobacterium; species Curtobacterium sp. MCBD17_028. The sequence goes on from NZ_QKTQ01000001.1 coordinate 47,108, forward strand.
GTCCTCGAGGAGGATCCGGAGCTCCTCGCCGTCGGTGCCGTCCGCGATGTTCTGGAGCGCCTTCTTGAGGAACGGGTCGTCGTGCTTGTCGGCCTCCTGCTCGAGCGACAGCAGGCCGTTCGTCCGCGCCGTCTCAGCCAGACCGACGACGTCCTCGATCACCGATGCCGGGGGCACGACCTTGCCGGTGAACGCGGTCGGGATCGCCTTGAGGTTCGCGATGGCGTCCTTGAGCGTGGTTCCGGCGAGGCCACACGCGAGCGTCGCGCCGAACACGAGCACCATCGGGGCGGGGATGATGAGTCCGGAGATCTCGACGTGCTCCATCGAGACCATGCCGAAGAGCGCCCCGAACGCGAGCAGGACGCCGATGATCGTCGCGAGGTCCATGTCAGCGCCGCCCCTCGGACGTGCGCGGTGCGGCGATGTCGGACACCGGCGCGAGGACCGGCTGCGGGCCCGTCGTGTTCACGCTCGAGGCCGTGTCGTCGGCCACGCCGGAGGCGATCGCGATGATCCGGGCGCGGTAGGCGGCGATCATGTCGATGACCTCGGCCATCGACTCCTGCACGATGTACTTCGCGCCGTCCACCATGATGAGGGTGGTGTCCGGGCTCTCCTGGATGCGTTCCACGAGATCCGGGTTGACAGCGAATCTGCTGTCGTTGAGTCGCGTGACGACGATCATGGCCCGTCCTAGGTCGTGTGCTCCCGCCGCCGTCCGTGGGGCGGGTGTCCCGCTCGTCCTGAGCGGTACAGGCACGACTATCGGCCGTGGCGTCGCCGCCGTTAGCCCGGTGCCCCGCGCCGTCGGCGGTCTCGTGCCCGGGGGTGGACCGGGCCGGTTCGGCGGGCGCTCACCGGATCCCGTGCCGCTGCAACCACAGCTCGAGCACCGCGAGCTGCCAGCAGAGTGCACCGCCGACGCGCGTGCGGAACGCGTCAGGCCGGTCGATGACGGCCTGCACGACGTCCTGGCGCAGCAGCCCGCGCTGCCGGGCCTCCGGCGCGAGCAGGGCGTCGCGCGCGACCCCGGCCAACGCGCCGTCGAGGTGCCGGAGCGCGGGGACCGGGAAGTACCCCTTCGGCCGGTCGACGACCTCCTGCGGCAGGAGCCGCCGACCGAGTGCCTTGAGCAGGCCCTTGCCGTCGTCGGCGATCTTCAGCGCGGGCGGGCACGCCGCCGCGAGGGTGACGAGGTCCTGGTCCAGGAACGGGACCCGAGCCTCCAGACCGGAGGCCATCGTCATGCTGTCGACGCGCTTGACCGGGTCGTCGGGCATGAGCAGGTGCGTGTCGAGCCGGAGGACGGCGTCGAGCGCGGTCTCGGCACCCGGGGCCGCGAGGTGCGCGGCGATGGTGTCACGGCTCACGTCACCGGCCGGCAGCCGGCCGGGTTCCACGAGCGCGCGAACGCCGGAGGCACTCTCGGAGAAGGCGCCCGCGAAGGCGTCGAGCGCCCCGTCCCGCGACACCCGACCAGCACGCCGGTGGTATCGGTAGCCGGCGAACACCTCGTGGGCACCCTGCCCGGACTGCACGACCTTCCGGTCCTCCGAGACCGCCCGTGACAGCAGGAAGAACGCCGCGACGTCCTGGGTGGCCATGGGCTCGGTCATGGCGTCGACGGCCTCGTCCACCGCCGTCGGCAGATCGGTCGTCGGGACCAGGATGCGGGTGTGCTCGGTGCCGAACCGCTCCGCGACGACGTCGGACCACCGGAACTCGTCCCCGGACTCCCCCGCGGCGTCCTCGAACCCGATGCTGTACGTGCCGACGGGGTCGGCGGACTCCTCGGCGAGCAGGGCGACGAGGAGGCTCGAGTCGAGTCCGCCGGACAGCAGCACGCCGACCGGGACGTCGGCCACCAGGCGGCGTCGGACCGCGGTGCGGAGGGCGTCCTCGACGGCGTCCTCCCAGTCGCGGGCCGTCCAGCACGCCCGTCCCGCGTCGCGTTCGTACGTCGGCGCCCAGTACTCGCGGTCCTGTGTCCCGCCGCGCTCGTCGATGACCCGCACGGTGGCCGGCGGGAGCTTCCGGACCCCCCGCAGCACGGTGCGCGACCCCGGAACGATCGAGTGCCAGCTCAGGTAGTGATGGAGCCCGACCGGGTCGAGCTCCGTGTCGACGCCCCCACCCGCCAGGAGTGCCGGCAGCGTCGACGCGAACCGCAGCCGACCGCCGACGGTCGCCAGGTAGAGGGGCTTCACGCCGAGGCGGTCACGAGCCAGGACGACCTCCCGCCGCCGTTCGTCGACGACCACGACCGCGAACATCCCGACGAGGTGGTCGACGAACCGTGCGCCCCAGCGTTCGTACGCGGCGAGCACCACCTCGGTGTCGCTCGTGGTGCCGAAGGGGCGGCCCGGTTCGAGCTCGTGGCGGAGCTCCCGGTGGTTGTACACGCAGCCGTTGAACACGATCGTCACCCGGGCGTCGGCCGACTGCATCGGCTGGCCCCCAGCGTCCGAGAGGTCGATGACGCTGAGCCGTCGGTGCCCGAGCGCCGCCCACCCGCACGACCAGCTTCCCTCGCCGTCCGGGCCCCGGTCGCGCATCGTCGCCGCCATGCGGCGGACGACGTCCGTGTCGGCCCGTTCTCCGTCGAACGTGACCTCGCCTGCCACACCACACATGCTCGTGCCTCCACGCCGGTGCGAGGGTTCCGCAGGCCGACCGCGTCCACCGAACCCGGTGACACCCGAGCGTCGATCCAGGTGGTCCCGCCCGGACCGGCGGTGCGCGAACCGCGGGTGCGCTCGCGAGTCCGCGCGCACGTTCCGCGCGCCCGCGTACCGCCGTGTGCTGCTCCTGACAACCCCGTGAATCCTCCCGGCCGCATCCGCACACAGTTGTCCCATGCGAACGATGGGTGTGGAGGAAGAACTGCTGTTGGTCGACGGCGAGACCGGCGAGCCGGTGCCCCTCGCCGACGAGGTCCTCGGCTGGCGGACCCGGCTGCAGGGGTCACGTGCCGACGGATCCCTGACGGGCGAGATGCAGCTCGAGATGCTGGAGACCGTGTCGTCGGTCCACAACCGGCTGTCCGCGCTCGAGCAGGAGGTGCTGGCGAACCGCGGCACGGTCGACGCGATCGCGGCGCTCGAGGGTGCCCGGGTCGCCGCACTCGCGAGCGCGCCGCTCCCGACGCGACCGCACGCCCGGGACACACCGCGGTACCGGACGATGCTCGACCGCTACGGAGCGCTGCCCCGCCGGAGCCTGTCCTGCGGGCTGCACGTGCACGTCGGCATCGAGTCCGAGGACGAGGGCGTCGCCGTGCTGGACCGGATCCGCACCTGGACACCGGTCCTCATCGCCCTCACCGCGAACTCCCCGTTCCACGACGGCGAGGACACCGGGCATGCGAGCTACCGGAGCATCGAGTGGACGCGGTGGCCCTCCGCCGGGCCGATGGAGCGGTTCGGATCCGTCGCCCGGTACAACGCCGTCGAGCAGGCGATGCTCGGCACCGGTGCCCTGCTCGATGCCGGCATGCTCTACCTCGACGCTCGCCTGTCGCGGGCGTTCCCCACGGTGGAGGTGCGCGTCGCCGACGTGCCCCTGGACCCGGCGGTGACGGCGATGACCGCGGGCATCGTGCGGGCGATGGTCGACACCGCCGCCGCGGACTGGCGCAACGGGGTGCCCGCTCCCGACGCTCCCGCGTGCGCGGTTCGACTCGCGAACTGGCGGGCGGCACTCGAGGGACTGGAGGGCGAACTCGTCGACCCGGTCACGGGACGTGCGGCGGAGGCGCGCACGGTCATCGGCATGCTCCTCGAGCGCCTCGGCCCGGCGCTCCGCGCGAACGGTGACGAGCAGTTCGTCGAGCGGGGCATCGCCGAGGTCCTCGCGCACGGCACGGGTGCCCAGCGGCAGCGCGCCGAGTACGCGCGGACGGGCGATCTCGGCGCCGTGGTGCGGAGCGCGGTGCTCGAGACGCAGGGACGCAACCGCTCCGGGACGATCCACCTCGAGGAGCCGGACCCGTCCGGAACCCCGCACCGGGCCTCCCGGCCGAGGACCGCGACCGCCTGACGACCGGCAGCGGGAACCCGCCGAGCCACGGCGCGGACCCGTCGGCCGGGCTCCGCGACGTGCCAGGATCCAACGGTGACGACCGCGGTGTTCCTGTTCGTGGCCGGCGTCGCCGCGGGCGTCATCGGCACCGCGGGCGGCATCACGTCGCTCGTGGCGTACCCGGCCCTGCTCGCCGTGGGCATCCCGCCCCTCGCCGCGAACGTGACGAACTCCGTGGCCCTGCTCGGCAGCGGGGCGGGATCGGCCCTCCGCGCGCGGGGCGACCTGGTCGGGCACGCGCCGACCGTCCGGCGGTGGCTGCCGGTCACGGTCGTCGTGTCGACCGCGGGCGCGGCCCTGCTGCTCGCGACGCCGTCGCACGTGTTCGACCGCATCGTCCCGTTCCTCGTCGCCGCGGGGTCCGCCCTGCTGCTCGCGCAACCGTGGATCGACCGCCGACGGACGGCGACGACGATGGCGCGCCCGGTCGCCGCGGCGAGCGTCGCCGGCGTCTCGCTCTACAACGGGTACTTCGGGGCGGGCTCCGGCGTCCTCATGATCGCCGTGCTGCTGCTCGACGGCGAACCCGTCCTGCACCGTGCGAACGCGCTGAAGAACGTGTTGCTCCTCGCTGGTGACATCGTGCCCGCCGTGCTGTTCGCCCTCTCCGGGACGGTCACGTGGGCGGCGGCGTGGCCCCTCGGCCTCGGCGCGCTCGTCGGCGGGCTGATCGGTCCGAGCGTCGCACGGCGTGTCCCGCAGACCGTCCTCCGTGTCGCCATCGCGGTGTGCGGGTTCGTGCTCGCCGGGTACCTGCTCGTCGCGGCATGACGAGCGGATCGGGAGCAGGCTCGGGGCATGACCGCTGACGACGCACTCGGGTCCATCGACCTCCCCGGCACCCCTCGACTGGTGGGCGCACCGTGGGGTGACACCTCGCGGCGGGGCCGCCCGTACGCGAAGGACCCGTCGGTGATCCGGTTCGGCGGCCGCTACCTGCTCTACTGCTCCTTGCCGTCCGGGTCCGACGACGTCGCCGAGGGCTGGTCGGTCGCCGTGGCCGAGAGCGACGACCTCGTGTCCTGGCGCACCGTCGCCGTCCTGCCGCCGTTCGGCGACTACGACGCGACGGGCGCCGCCGCCCCCGGTGCGGTCGTGCTCGACGGACGCGTGCACCTGTTCTTCCAGACCTACGGCCGTGGTCGCGAGGACGCGATCTGCCACGCCGTGAGCGACGACGGCATCGCCTTCACGCCGAACCCCGAGAACCCGGTCTTCGCGCCGTCGGGCGACTGGACGTGCGGACGTGCGATCGACGCCGACCTCGTGGCGACCGACGAGCACCTCGTGCTCGCCTGGGTCACGCGCGACCCGGAGATGCGGATCCAGATGCTCGGCACCGCTCGCGCGCCCCTCGACAGCGCGTTCGGCAGGGCGGACTGGGAGCAGCTGTCGGTCGACGGTCCGGCGCTGGCACCGGAACTGCCGTGGGAGCAGGAGTGCATCGAAGCGCCGGCGCTGCGCTGGGACGGCACGACGTTCACGATGTTCTACGCCGGCGCGTACAACAACTGCCCGCAGCAGATCGGCTGGGCGACGAGCACGGACGCGCGGACGTGGACGCGGGGTGCCGACGAGCCGCTGATCCCGGCGGGTCCGGTCGGCGCCTGGAACCACAGCGAGTCCGGACATCCCGGGTTCCTCGCCGACGGCCCCGACGCCGGGGTCCTGTTCTTCCAGGCGAACGCGGACGACGGGCACACGTGGCGGATCGGCGCGACGCGGGTGTCGTTCGACGGTGCGACCCCGCACGTCGAGTTCCACGGGGAGGCCGCGCGATGACCGCCCCGATACGCGTCGGCCTGGTCGGCGTGGGCACCATCAGCGCCCAGTACCTCGCCGACCTGCCGTCCCTGCCCGGACTCCGGCTCACCGCCGTCGCGGACGTCCTGGAGGACCGTGCCGCTGCCGTCGCCGCCGCTGCGGGCGTGCAGGCACTCGCGGTCGACGACCTCCTGACCTCGCCCGACGTCGACGTGGTGCTCAACCTGACGATCCCCGCCGCGCACGCGTCCGTGGCCACACGCGCCGTCGCGGCCGGCAAGCACGTGTACGGCGAGAAGCCGCTCGCGCTCTCGACCGCCGAGGCCGCCCCGGTGCTCGAGGCCGCCGCGCGCGCGGGCGTCCGGGTGGGCAGCGCCCCGGACACCGTGCTCGGTACCGGCATCCAGACCGCACGGGCCGCGATCGACGACGGGCTCATCGGCACACCCGTCGGTGCCGCCGTCGCGTGGAGCGCGCCCGGGCACGAGCTGTGGCACCCCGCGCCGGGGTTCTACTACCAGCCGGGCGGGGGTCCGCTTCTCGACATGGGTCCCTACTCCCTGTCGAGCCTCGTGACCTTCCTCGGCCCCGTCGCCCGGGTGAGCGCGAGTGCGACGCGATCGGACCGCCGGCGCACGATCGGTACGGGCCCGGCGGCCGGGACGGGCATCGACGTGTCGGTCGACACCCACGTCGTCGCGATCCTCGAGCACGTCGACGGCAGCGTCTCGACCGTCACGATGTCGTTCGAGGTCTGGGCGACCCGCGCACCCCTGTTCGAGGTGTACGGCACCGCGGGCACGCTTGGTGTGCCCGACCCCAACCGCTTCTCGGACCCCGTGTCGGTGTTCGTCGCCGGGAGCGACGCGTGGCGGGAGCTCCCGGTCGCCGGCGGGTACGCCGACGCGGGCCGCGGTCACGGCCTCGCGGACATGGCCCACGCGATCGCCACCGGCCGGCCGCACCGGGCCTCCGGCGCGCTCGCGTTCCACGTGCTCGACGTGATGGAGTCGATCACCCGTGCCGCCGCCCAGCACCGCGTCCTCGAGATCGCGTCGCGCGTCGAGCGACCGGAGCCCGTCCCGCTGGGAGCGCGTCCCGACACCTGGTGAGCGTCCGCGCGTCGCGCGGAGCGAACACGAACACCGAGATGAGCCACGAGGGAGCGAGCATGCCATTGACGTTCGGGATGATCGGGGCGTCGACGATCGGTCCATCCGGGTTGCTCGAGCCTGCCGCACGTCGTCCGGGCGTGCGCGTCGCGCGGGTCGCGGCGCGTCGCCCCGGGGCAGCCGCGGAGTACGCGCGGACGTGGGACATCCCGCGCGCGTCGGAGCACTACGAGGACGTCCTCGCCGACGCCGACGTCGACGCGGTGTACATCGCGAACGCCGCGGCCGAACACGCACCGTGGACGATCGCGGCGCTCCGCGCGGGCAAACACGTGTTGTGCGAGAAACCGATCGGTGTGAGCGGCGCCGAGGGTCGCGCGATCGTCGCCGTCGCGGCGGACTCGGGGCGGCTCGTCATGGAGGGCTTCCACTACCGCTTCCACCCGCTCTTCGACGCACTCCGGGCGCTGGTCGGCGACGGCCGGCACGGGCCGCTCTCGTCGATCAGCTCGTCGGTCAACGGCACCCGCCCGTACGATCCGCAGTCGATCCTGCACGTCGCCGCGCTCGGAGGCGGTGCCCTCCTCCACAACGGCGTGTACGCCGTGCACTGGTCGCGACTCCTGTTCGACGCGGAGCCGAGCGAGGTGACCGCCCGTCAGCGGCGGAACCCGAGCGGCGCGGACTCGGACACGATCGCGACGCTGCGCTTCTCCACGGGCACCACCGCCAGCATCCACTGCTCGTTCGACCAGGACGATCCGGTGTCCCTCACGCTCCAACTCGCGGAGGCCGAGGTCACGGTGACGGGACCGATCGTGCCGCACCACGGAAACAGCCTCCGTGTCATCCCCCGGCACGGCGCTCCGACGATGACGACGGTCGCCGGCGGCACGAGCTTCGACCACCAGCTCGACGCCTTCGTCCGTCGTGTCGGTGCCGGTCCCGCCGATCCGAGCGCGACGTACGGACGCGGCGACGACATCGTCGCGAACCTCGACGTGGTGGATGCCATCCGCCGAGCCGCACGGTCCGGAGGGACGGAGCCGGTCCGACGGTGACGGGAACGCTCAAGCCCCCGGCAGGAACAGGCAGAACGGGTGGCCGTCGGGGTCGAGCATCACCCGGACGTCCTCGGTCGGCTGCCACGCGGCTTGCCGTGCACCGAGCCCCTCGGCCCGCGCGACCGCGGCCGGCAGGTCCTCGACCAGGAAGTCGAGGTGGAGCTGCATGCCGGGGGCGTCCGCTCGGCCGGGCCAGGTCGGCGGGACGTACTCGGGCTCGAGCTGCACCGAGAGGCCCGGGCCGTCGTCAGGACGGACCCGGGCCCAGCTGTCGTCGTCCTCGAACACCGTCCAACCCGTCAGGGCGCCGGAGAAGCGGGCGAGCTCCAGGGGGCGCGGCGAGTCGAGGACGGTGGCGACGAGGGTCGGCATCGCGGGGTCGGCGGCGGTCATGCCGGGGAGCGTACGCCCGGTGGTCGGGCGGTGCCGCTCCCCGGCACGGGCCGTCATCGTCCGTTCGCGGCCTCGCGCTCGAGTGCCCAGGTGACGTCGACCCAGCGGGTCCTCGGCGTCGGGATCACCAGGAGCGGCACGGTGTCCACGCCGACGGTCTCGACCTGCGGTGCGGCGCTCACCGGGCGCTCCCGGCCGGTGCGGCGTCGACGACGCTCGTGGTCACCGCGGTCCAGCCGATGGGGGTGCCGTCGGGCACCTTCCAGGAGGCAGCTGCCCCGCCCGTGACGACCTCGCGTTCGCCGATGAGCAGGCCCGTGGACGGATCGATGATGAGCTCCTGCTGGTCGCCGTTGCCCTGTGCGTAGCCGATCGCGACGCCGGTCCGCCCCTCGAGGTTGGCCTGGCGGTCGGTCAGGACGACCCCGGGGATGCCCGCGGCCGCCTTGTACAGGGCTGCGCGGAGGTCCGCCGGTGCGAGTCCACTGCGGAGCGTGTCGGCGATCCACCCGAACGCGGCGAGGTCCGGGTCGTCCTGGCCCTTCGTGGCGTCGTAGGCGTGCCGGAGCAGCGCGGCGGGGTCCCGTGGAAGGGCCGCGAGGTCCGACGGCGACACCACGGCCGGGCTCCCGTAGAACCCACCACCGGCTGCGCGCAGGTACTCCCCCTTCGCCTTGTCGGACACGCGCGCGGCGCGCTCGGAGTCGGGCCCGAACGTCTGCACCACCCGCTCCGGTTCGCGGACCCAGACCCAGTCACCGGCCGTGTCGGCGGGGACGTACAACTGGCCGTCCTGGGACGACAGGTAGGTGCCGGAGCCGTGGTCGTCCTCGAACCCGGATGCGTAGACGGCCCGCGTCGCGACCTCGAGGTACTGACCGGGGTGCACGACCGGGTCCGTCGTGGCGGTCGTCGAGGCGGCGGCGTGGGTGAGGACCTCCGCCGCTGCCGGCGCGGCGCTCCCGTGCGGTCCGGTGCCCGTCACGCCGATGACGTTGCCGACGACGAGGGCCGCCGCGACGCCCGCGGCGACGACGGAACCGGCGCCGATCCACCCGACACGGCGGCCGCGCCGACCGGATCCACGTCGGACCGGACCCCGTGTGGGCGTGCCCCGCTCGATGTGCGCGAGCAGGGCCTCCCGGCCGCGTGCCAACGTCTCCGGCTGGACCGGTTCCACGTCGTCACGAACGGACCGGAGCAGTGTCAACTCGTCCATGTTCCACCTCCTGTGCCGCGTCGCGGCCTGCAGCGGCACGCAGCGTGCGGCGTGCTCGGTTGAGTCGTGAGCGGACGGTCCCGACGGGAACGTCCAGCGCCAGGGCGACGCCCTCGTAGTCGAGGTCGGCCCAGGCGTAGAGCAGCAGCACGTCGCGGTCGCGGGCGGGCATCCGCTGGATCGCGGAGCGCAGTCGGCGGACCGCGAGTTCGGCCTCGAGCGCCTCGTGGTCGTGCTCGGTGACGAGCGCGGTCGGGTCGGCCCGTGCGCTCGCCCAGAGCCGCGCCTCGATCCGACGGTGCCGTTTCAGCAGCGTCGTGACGATGCCGTACAGCCAGGGCAGGGCGTCCGCGCGGTCGAGGTCGTACGCGGTCCGGCGCTCGAACGCGACGGTGAAGGTCTCGGACACCAGGTCCTCGGCCACGTCGGGTCCGGCGCGGCGCGCTGCGAACCGGTGGATCGCCGGGGCGTGCCGGTCGTACAGCTGCGCGAACTCGGCGGGCCGTTCCAGGGTCCGCCGGATGATGTCGCTGTCGGTGCTCACACCAGGTATTGCACGGACCGGGCGATCGGGTTCACGATCCGTTCCGGTCAGTCGCCGCTCGGCGTGTCGCGCCGTGCGGCACGGGTGCGCCGCGGCCTGGCGGAACGGGGCGGGATGGTGCGCATGTGGTCGCGGACGCGGGCGAGGACGCGGGACAGCGCCACGATGTCGTCGTGGCCGAGCGGCTCGAGGAACAGCTCGCGGAGGACCGCGACGTGGCCCGGGAACACGCGGGCGAGCACGGCGCGACCCGCGTCGGTGACCGTCACGGTGACGCCGCGCTCGTCCTCGGCGGACGTGCTCCGCGAGACGAGGCCGGCCCGCTCGAGCAGGCCCACCTGGTAGGTGAGGCCGCTCCGGCTGTAGACGACGCCGTCCGCGAGCTCGGTCATCCGGCGGCTGCCGTCCGGGGCGTCGCCCAGCGTGGCGAGGAGCTGGAACTGCACGTAGCTGAGGTCGCCGGCCTCACGCAGCTGCTGCTCGACCGTGTGGCGCAGCAGACTGCTCACCTCGATGAGCGCGAAGTACGCGTCGAGTTCGACAGGGTCGAGCAGGGGTCGGGCTTCGTCGGCGGGCATCCGTCCATCGTAGGTGCTTCGAATTCCCAGCACCCGAGGGGCAGCGGCGCGCCGGTGACCGCGCACATGCCGGGAGGCCCGGCGGACGTGACCGGTGAACCGGACGTCCGCCGGGCCTCCCGGCCGCGCGGCGTGCGCGTCAGCGCTTGAGGTTCGTCAGCTCCTCGAGCACGGAGTCGGACGTCGTGATGATGCGGGCGTTCGCCTGGAACCCACGCTGCGCGACGATGAGGTTCGTGAACTCCTGCGACAGGTCGACGTTCGACATCTCGAGGGTGCCCGACGCGAGGGAACCGAGCGCGCCCGAGCCGGGAATGCCGACCTGCGGAGCGCCGGAGTTCGCCGACGCGCGGTAGCCCGACGCGCCGACCTTCTCGAGGCCGCCCGGGTTGGCGAACGACGCCAGGGCGATCCGACCGACGGCCAGCGTGGACCCGTTCGAGAACTGTCCGACGAGGGTGCCGTCCTGCGAGATGGAGAAGCCCTTCAGTGTCCCGGCCTCGTGGCCGTTCTGGCTGCTGATGGAGGCGGTCGAGAGCGTCGCGAACCCCGTGAGCTGCGTCATGTCGGCGGTGATGCCACCGACCTTCAGCGTGCCGCCGCTCGTGATCTTGCCGTCCGCGCCGAACGTGATCGTGCCGGAGGCGGCATTGCCCTCGCCGTCGGTGCCGGTGACGTTCCAGCCTGCCGCGGTCTTCGTGTAGGCGAGCGACATGGTGTGCTTGGTGCCGTACGCGTCGTACACGTCGCTGTCGCGGGTGATCGTCTGCCCGACGGCGGTGTCGGACGGCAGGTTGCCGTCGACCGTCGCCGAGGTCGTGGCGGCCGCCGGCGCGGCAGCGGTGAGCGGCAGGGTGATGTCGGTCAGTTGGCCGCCGTCGTCGACGACGCCGTTGGTGGCCGAGTAGCCCTGGACGATCTTGCCGTCCGGGGTGGTCAGGCGGCCCTGGGCGTCGAAGTCGAACGAGCCGGCCCGCGTGTAGACGGTGTCGTTCCCCTGACGCGTGACGAAGAACCCGTCGCCGGAGATCATGAGGTCGGTGGCCTTGCCGGTCGCCTCGGCCGAGCCCTGCGCGAAGTTCGTCGAGACGCCGGCGACCTGCACGCCGAGGCCGATCTGGGCCGGGTTCGTGCCGCCGAGGCCGGACTGCGGGGAGCCCGCACCCTGGGTCATCTGCGACAGGGTGTCCTGGAACACGGTCGTCGACGACTTGAAGCCGGCCGTGTTGACGTTGGCGATGTTGTTGCCCGTGACGTCGAGCATCTCCTGGTGGGAGCGGAGTCCGGAGATCCCGGAGTACAGCGAGCGGAGCATGGTGCGTCCTTTCGGAGGGCGACGGGCCGGCTGGCTCGCCGTCGGTGACGGAAGTGGTGGTCTCCGCGGCGCGTCCGTGCTGTGCGGTGGTGGTCCGACCGGCCGTCCTGGCCGGGGTGGTCGTGCGGGCAGGGCCCGGGGAGGTGCGGGGCCCTCAGGACCCGCTGCTGGTCGTGGTCGTGACGCCGGAGACGCTGTCCAGAGCGACCTCCTTCCCGTTGACGGTCACCTGCGGGACGCTCCCGGCGTACGAGACGGCGGTGGCGGTGCCGGTCACGTCGGTGCCGGTCGTCGCGTCGGTGTAGGAGACCTGCTTGCCGACGAGGTTGGCGGCGGCGATCCGCATCTGGAGCGAGAAGTTCTCGTTCGCGGTCGACGTCTGGTTCGTCATCTGCTCCATCATCGCCATCTGCGTCTGCTGGCTGATCATGGCGTTCGTGTCCATCGGGCTCGACGGGTCCTGGTTCTGCAGCTGCGTGACGAGCAGCTTGAGGAACATCTGCGAGTCCATCGTCGACGAGGTCGTCGTCGGGTTCGCCGCGAGCGCTGATGCCTGGGCGGCCGTGTCCACGGTGCCGGTGATGCCGTCGAGTGCCATGTGCGGTCCTTCGTTCGTTCTCGGTGACTATCGGTCGTCGTTCGGGTCTCGTCAGCGCCGTCAGGCGAGGACGTCGAGCCCGGTGGTCGGAGTGGCCGTCCGTCCGGGGGCCGCAGCAGCGTCAGCGGACGCCGCCGTGGCGCCGGTGGGCCCGAGCGGACCGCCCGACGCGGGCGTCGGGGCGGTCGAGGGTCGCCGGTCGCCGCCGCCCGTGTCCGACGGCTGGTTCTGCCCGGAGAGGTCGAGTGTCGTCGCCACCCCGGTCTGCCCGAGGTCACGTCGGAGCTCGGGCATGATCGACCGCACCGCGTCCCGGCCCGCGTCCGACGCGGCGAACAGCTCGACGCGCATCCCGTCGGCGGACACGTGCGCGCGGACGGTCACCGATCCGAGCGTCTCCGGGCTCACCGTGACGGTCACGACGTGCTCGCCGTGTGGCGCTGCCGCGAGCGTGAACAGCGGTCGCGCGAGCTGCTGCGCCAACGGCGCGGGGGTCGGCGACGGCGCCGCGGCGGTCGCCGACACCGCGGGACCGGCCGGTCCGGCTCCCGGGGCCACCGCGGGTACGGCGAACGGGAGGGACGGGGCCGCGTCCGGCGCACGCTGGTCGACGGCCGCGGGTCCGGTCGTCGTGCGCGCCGGACCGGCCGGAGCCGGTCCCGCGGTGCGGGTCGGGAGGGACGGTGCGGCGTCCGCGGACGCCATGCGGACCGCGGGTCGCTCGGTCGCCGTCGACGGCGGGACGGTGATCGCCCCGCTGGCCGCCGCCGCGCTCGGCAGGGGTCCGCTCGTCGCGGCGCCGCTCGTCGCGGTGCCGCTCGTCGCGGTGCCGGTCGTGGCGGGTCCGGTGACGCTCGCTCCGGTGCTCGAGGCGTCGGTGGCGCGCCCGGCGATGCCGACCCCGTCGGTGGTGGCTTCGGAGGTCCTGGTCTCGACGGAGCCGGATCGGGAGGCGTCGGCGCCGGCGCCGGTGCCGGTGGCACTCCGGCCGAGCCGGCTGCGGCCGACGGTGTCGACTCCGACCGGCGACGTCGACGTGACTGAGGCGCCGCCCGGGGCCGTGGTGCCTCCGGCGAGCGTGCCGGGGACGCCTGCGGTCGTGCTCGGGTCGGACGTCGCGTCGGCCGCGGTGTTCCCCGGAACGGAGTCGGGCACCGGGGCGGCGGCGAGCCCGGGCAGTCCCCCCATCGGGGTGAGCGTCGCCGGCACGGCGGATGTCGGGCCGGAGGCACCGGACCCGAGCGCCGCGCGGCGGCCGGTGGTCGGGTCCGCGCCGAGACCGACGCCCGTGGGCACGGCGCCCCCGGCGACGGTGGTGGCCGTGGCGGTCGTGGCACCGGGGACGTCGAGCGCAGCACCCGCGCCCGTCGGGACGGCGCCGGCCGAGCCGGACGCGGCTCCGGTGTCGGCCACGGCAGAAGGCGCACCGGCGGTCGTCGAGGACGCCCCGGTGACGGCAGCAGCCAGGCTCGCGAGCGCCGCGGCACCGGCGACGTCCACGAGCCCGTCCCCGACGTCGGCGCCGGACTGGTCGCCCGCGTCCGTCCCGTTCGCGGGCGTCGATGCCGACCGGGCTCGTTCCGCCTGGCGGTCGGCGCCGTCGTGGTGACCCCGTGGTCGTGCGGCGGGGTCGTCGTGGCTGCTCCCGGGCCTCCCGGTCGACGGAGCGGGCCGGTGATCGGGTCGGACGCCGGCCTCCTGGTCCAGCCGGTCGTCGGACCGGCCGTCCCGATCGCTGTCGGTGGCGACGGAGGCCAGGGTCGCGTCGAAGTCCCCGGAGCCGGTGGGCGAGGTCGGACGTCCCGTACCGGACCGTGGCGCCGCGGGCGGCGGTGCCGCGGGCGTGGCGAGCACGGTCATGCGATGCTCCCGCCGCCGAGCAGCGACATGAGCGCCGCTGTCTGGAGGTCGGCCGACGAGGTCCCCGCGGTGCCGCCGAGCGACGAGAGCGACGACAGGCCCCCGAGCGAGGACAGCGAGGACAGCGAGGACAGTGAGGACAGGCCGCCGAGTGAGGACAGCCCCCCGAGCGACGCCAGCGCGTCGAGCGACGACGCGCTCGAGCCCGCTCCCGTCGCGGACGACAGCGACGCCAGGAGGGACCGGGCGGACGCCAACGCGGAGGCGTCGGAGGCGGAGGCGGAGGCGGCCGCGGCCGGGGGCGAGGACGTGGCGGTCGACGGCACGATGCGTCGGATCGTCGCGATGTCGCTGTCCTTCAGCCAGTTGTCGACGATGCGGACGTCCTTGCCGGGGTGCGGCGCGTGGAGCACCTTCCCGTTGCCGACGTAGATGACGACGTGGCCCTCGCCCTTCGGGATGATGAGGTCCCCGGGCTGCGCCTGGGCCAGCGAGGGCACGGCGACGCCCATCTTCGCCTGGTCCGGCACGACGCGGGGCATGTGGACGCCGAGGTCCTTGAACACCGTCTGGACGAGTCCCGAGCAGTCCATACCGGACCGGGTGGTGCCACCGAACACGTACGGCACGCCGAGGTATTTCTCCGCGTCCGCCACGACCTCGGTTCCCGTGGCCCCGGACCCCGTCGCCAGCGTGCCGGCCTCGGCATCCGTCGACGTCGGCGCGGCAGCGTCGGTGGTGGCCGGAGCAGCGGTGGCACTGGCGCCGGTCGCCGTCGTCGGGTCGCTCGCGGCGCTCAGGGCGTCCGCGAACGCGGTCGAGGCATCGGTGGAACTCGTGGCGGTCGCGCTCGCGTCGACACCGCCGCGCAGGGTGGCGATCTGGGACTGGATCTCCTGGATCCGGGCGAACACCGCGTCGACGGTCATCGGGCACCTCCGGTGGGGTCGGTCGGGGCCGCGGGACGCTCGGTCTCCGGCGGCGTGGGTCGTGCCGTGCGGGCGGCGATCTCGTCGAGGACGAGCTGTTCGGCGCGCAGGTCCTCCTCGGCGACGCGCTCGGCGTGCCGTTGCTCGAGCTTCTCGAGTCCGATCGCGGCACGGCGTGCGTCGTGGTGGGCGCTGCGGGCCCGGTCGGCGGCGGCACGGCGGGTGGCCTCGACCCCCGCGAGCTCCTCGAGCATCCCGCGGGTCGCGGCGCGGGCGGCGGCGACCGCGCTGAGCACCGCGGCGTCGGTGACCTCGGCCTGCGGGTCGTCGAGCGTGCGGCGGGCGGCCATCCGTGCGTCGGCGGCGTCGCGGAGCCGCTCGTTGGCGGCAGCCAGCTCGGCGGCGGCCTGGTCCTGTTGCGCGTGCCGGAGGCGGAGCAGTCCGGCCAGGGCGAAGCGGCGGGGCATCAGACGCCCCCGAACCGCGCGACGAGGGCGGCGAGCCGTCGCCAGGAGTCCTCGGCCTCGGCGCGCTCGTCCATGCCCTGCCGGAGGAACGCGTCGATCGCGCCCTGGTGGTCCACCGCGGCGTCGACGAGGGGGTTGCTCCCCCGCTGGTACGCCCCGACGTCGAGCAGGTCCTGCGCGGCCTTCCGCGCGGCCATGACCGATCGGAGCGTGGTGGCGAGGGCGCGGCGGTCCGCCGGCGTCACCTTGCCGGCGACGCGGGACACCGACCCGAGGGGGTCGACGGACGGGAAGTGTCCCGTGACCGCCAGGCGCCGGTCGAGCACGACGTGCCCGTCGAGGATGCTCCGCGCCGCGTCGGCGATCGGCTCGTTGTGGTCGTCGCCGTCGACGAGCACCGTGTACAGGCCGGTGACGCTGCCGACGCGGTCCGTTCCGGCACGCTCGAGCAGGCCTGCGAGGAGCGAGAAGGTCGACGGCGGGTACCCGCGGGTCGCGGGCGGCTCGCCCACGGACAGGCCGATCTCCCGCTGCGCCATCGCGACGCGGGTGAGCGAGTCCATCATGAGGACGACGTCCTGTCCGGCGTCGCGGAACGACTCGGCGATGCGGGTCGCCAGGAACGCCGCCCGGAGCCGCATGAGCGCCGGCTCGTCGGACGTGGCGACGACGACGACCGAACGCGCGAGCCCGGCTGGCCCGAGGTCGTCCTCGAGGAACTCCCGGACCTCGCGACCGCGTTCACCGACGAGGGCGATGACGCTCACGGCCGCGTCGCTCCCCCGCGCGATCATCGACAGCAGGGACGACTTTCCGACACCCGAGCCGGCGAACAGCCCCAGGCGCTGCCCTCGGCCGACGGTGGTGAGGGTGTCGAGCACGCGGACACCGAGCTGGAGCGGGGTCGCGATCCGTGCGCGGTGCATGGCGGAGGGCGTGTCGTGGTCGAGGGGAACCAGGTCGTCGGCGTCGAGCGGCCCGGCACCGTCGATCGGCCGCCCGAGCCCGTCGAGCACACGCCCGAACAGACCGGTACCGGTGGGCACGAGCACGGGACGCCCGGTCGGCCGTGCCGGGGTGCCCGCGGTCACGCCGGTGAGTCGGCCGAGCGGCATGCAGCGGATGCCGCTCGCGTCGGTGGCCACGACCTCGACGGCGACCGGTGGTTCGCCGTCCCGGCCGACGGCGACGACCTCGCCGATCGCGCAGTCGAGCCCCGCGATCGTGAGTCCGAGTCCGACGGCGCTCGTGACGACGCCGACCCGCTGCGGACGTGCCGCCGCGACGGCGCGGTCGAGGGCCGCCGGACGGATCCGCGGCGGCGTTCCCACGCTCACGAGGCGGTCCCGTCGTCCGGCGCGAGGTCGAGCGCGGCACGCACGCGGGCGAACGCCGTGGTGATGCGCGCGTCGAGGATCCCGGAGGGCAGGTCGACCACGGCGTCGCCGTCGCGCAACGCCGGGTCCGCGACGACGGGGACCGGCAGAGCGGCCCCGGCGACGGCGGCGGCGTCCGCCGGGCTGAGGCGCACCGCCAGCGCGACGTCGGTGTCGAGGGACGCGAGCACGCGTCGGACGGTCGCGAGCGCGCCGGACGGGTGCTGCGCCTCCCGGCCGTCGCTGGGCACCGCCCGGGAGGCCCGGATCTCGTGTCCGACGACGGCTTCGGCGAGCTCGACGGCGGTGGTGACCACGGTCTCCTCGGCCTCGTGCAGCACCGGGACCACGCGTGCCACGAGCGCGCGCGTCGCGGTCTCGAGCGCGGCCACGGCGGCGGCCGTCCGCGCCTCGAGCGCTGCGGTGCGGGCCACGTGCTCGGCCTCGAGCTCAGCCCGCCGCACCGACGCCTCGGCCTCGGCGGCGCGCAGGCCCGCCGCGTAGCCCGCGGCGTGACCGCGCACGTCGGCCTGCGCCTTCCGACGCTCCTCGGCCGGGGCCGCGATCGAGGGGTAGGCGATCCGGGTGAACGTGGCAGCGCTCGTGTCGACGTCACTCAACGAAGTCGTCCTCCTCGGCGCGGTGCACCGTGATGACGCCCTGGGCCTCGAGCTCGCGGATCGAACGGACCACCTCGGCACGTGCTTCCTCGACCTGCGACATGCGGACCGGCCCCATCGACTGCACCTCGTCGTCGAGCAGGTCACGGTTGCGCTCGGACACGTTCGCGCGGATGGTCTCGACGACCGCCTGCTGCGCGCCCTTCATCGCCGTCGCGAGCACCTTCGAGTCGATGCCGCGGAGCACCTGCTGGATGTCCCGCGCCTCGAGCTTGACGATGTCGGCGAACGTGAGCATGCGCGACCGGATGTCCTCGGCGAGCTCCGGGTCGCGCGACTCGAGGCTGTCGAGCAGGGCCCGTTCGGTCGACACGTCCGACCGGTTGATGATCTCGACCAGGGGCGCGATGCCGCCGACGACCTCGACGCTCTCGCGGGGAGCGACGACGGCGCCGGCGCGACCGCGGAGCGTGGCGGCCACGATCCCGACGGCCTCCGGGGTCGCCGTGCCCATGGTCGCGAACGCCTGCGCGACGTCGGTCCGCGCGGCCTCGTCGATGCCGGCGAGCACCGCGGACGCCTGCCCGGCGCTGAGGTGCGCGAGCACGAGCGCGATCGTCTGCGGCAACTCGCCGTCGAGCAGCGTGACGACCTGCCCGGGCTCGGCCTCGTCGAGGAACTCGAACGACGCCCCGGCCATCGTGGACGCCAGGCGTTCCATGACACCCGCGGCCCGCTCGGAGCCGAACGACGCCTCGAGCAGTCCGAGCGCGGCGTCCTTGCCCCCGCGGCGGGTGACCCGGCCGGTCGTGCTGATGCGGTGGAACTCGGCGATCGCGCGGTCCGCCACCGTCTGGTCGACGCGGCGCATCCGGACGATCTCGGCCGTGATCTCCTCGGCTTCGAGCTCCGAGAACTGCTTCATGACCTTCGCGGCGCTGGCCGTGTCCATCTGCATGAGGATGACCGCGACCTTCTGCGCGCCGGTGAGCTGTTGCGTCCCGGCCGTCGGGGCCCCGCTGCTCGGGGTCGTCAGCGGGGTGCTCACACGGAGGTCCTGTCGTCGAGCAGCCCGCGGAGCAGGTCGGCGGTCTTCTCGGGATCACGCTCGGCGAGGGCGGCGATGTCCGCCCGCCGGCGCTCCGCCGTGACGTCCTCGCTCGAGAGCACCTCGGTCGGGGCGTCTCCGGTGGGCGCCTCACCGAGCGTCGGCAGCGCGATGGTCGGTGCGTCCGCCGCGGCGAGCGACGCACGCGGGTCGGCACCGTCGAGCGCGATCGGCAGCTCGTACGCGTCGGAGAACGCGTCGAGCTCGCCGAGGTCGACGTCCTCGCGTTCGGCGCGCCGACCCCGGCGGGCCATCATGACGAGCACGGCGACGATCGCGAGCACGACACCGCCCACGATGGCCGCGGTGCGGATGGTGGACCACATCGCGGTCGCGGCGGCCTGGGCGTCGGCGGCCTTGAGCGCGGCGGCGGCCTGCTTGGCCGCGTCGTTGTTGAAGTCGACGACCGCGACCTTCACCTGGTCGCCGCGGGTCTGGTCGACACCGGCGGCGTTGGCCACGAGGTCGTCGATGCTCTGCAGGTTGACGCCCTTGGCGGCCTTGCTGTTGAGCGCGACCGAGATCGTCTGCCGGTTGAGCGCACCGGCCGGGATCGTGGTGGTCTCGGTCGTCTTGTCGACGGCGTTGTCCTTGGTCGACGACTCGTTCGTGTAACCGTTGCCCGAGCCGCTGGACCCACTCGATCCGCTCGTGCCGCTCGTCGAACTGCCGCTCGGCACGGCGATGTTGTCCGGGCCGAGGACACCGGTCGCTCCCGATCCGTCGGCGCCGGAGCCGTCGTAGCTCTCGGTCGAGCTGGACTCGTTGAGCGCGACGGGGCCGCTCGTGGGCTGGGCGAACGACTCGGTGGTGCGCGTCCCGGAGTTCGGGTCCATGGTCGCCGCGACGACGACCGAGGAGTTGCCGGCGCCGACCACCTTGTCGAGCAGTGCCTGGACCTGCTGGCCGACGCGCGTGTCGTAGTCGCTCGCCTGGTCGTCGGACCCGCCGGTGGTGCCGGTGCCGACGGCCGAGAGCACGTCGCCCTTCGCGTCGACGACCGAGACGTCGGTCGGCTGCATGCCCTCGACGGCGGCACTCGTCAGGTGGACGATCGCCTGGACCTGCTCGGTGCTCAGCGTCTGGCCCGCCTTCGGCTCGACGAACACCGACGCGGTCGGGTCCTTGGTCTCCGAGACGAACACGCTCTTCTCGGGGATCGCGAGCTGCACGGACGCCGTCTGCACGCCGTCCATGGCGCTGATCGTCTTGGCGAGCTCGCCCTCGATCGCGCGCTTGTACGTGACGTTCTGCTGGAACTCCGACGCCGTGACGCCCATCTTGTCGAGCAGTGCGTACCCACCCTCGTTCGACGACGGCAGCCCGTTCGAGGCCGCCTTGAGGCGTTCCTGGTACACGTCGCCCTGGGGCACGAGGATCGTCGCCCCGCCGTCGGTGAGCTGGTACGGCACGTTGTCCGTCGTCAGCTGGTCGGTGATCGAGCTGGCGTCGGTGGCGGCGAGGCCGGTGAACAGCGGCGCGTACGAGGGCTTCGAGAGCCAGCTCGTCAGGGCGATCGCGCCGAGCACGACGGCCGCGATCCCGATGACCGCGATGGTGCGCTGCGCCACACTGAAGCCCTTGAGGGTCGCGCCGAGCCGCGCGAACGCGTTGCGGAGTGCGAGCGGCATCAGGCCTGCATCCTCATGATCTCGTTGAAGGCGTCGACGCCCTTGTTCCGCACGGCGGAGACGAGTTCGAGCGTCACCTGCGCGCGGGTGGCGGCGATGGTCGCGTCGTGGATGTCGTCGAGGTTCCCGGTCACGGCCTTGACGGCGAGCGTGTTCGATTGGCTCTCGAGCGACTGGAGGCCGTCCACCGCGTTGCCGAGACTCGTGGCGAACGACCCGTCGGTGCCGGTCGTGGGCTCGGCGGTGGTGGCGGGCGTGGTGGCCTGCGAGGTGCCGAACACGCCGGAGAGCGCGTTCGTGGTGACCCCGTTGACGGCGTCGATGGGCATCAGTTCTTCCCGATCTGGAGTGCCGCCTCGTAGGCGGTCTTGGCACGGTCGACCACGGCGGCGTTCGCCTGGTAGCCGCGCTGGGCCATGATGAGGTCCGCCATCTGCGTCCCGAGGTCGATGTCCGGCATCCGGACGTACCCCTCCTTGTTCGCGAGCGGGTTGTCCGGGTCGTAGGTCACGCGGCCGGCGGCGCTGCCGAACGCGGCGCCCTTGACGTAGGCGCCGGAGACGCCGTCGCCTTCCTGGACCTCGACGTACCGGGCCTGGAACGCCGAGTCGTCCATGGACTTGACCGTGTTGACGTTCGCGATGTTGTCCGAGATCGCGTCGAGCCACTTCCGGTGCACCGTGAGGCCGGTGCTCGCGATGCCGATCGCGTCGAAGGTGGTCACGAGTCGGTCCGCATCGCCGCGCGGACCGCCGTGAGCTCCGCGTTCATCGCCTGTGACGCGAACTGGTACCGCAGGGTCGTGTCGACGTTCGACAGCGTCTCCTCGTCGAGGTCGACGTTGTTGCCGTTCGTGTTCGTCGGCTCGAGGCTCCGCGCGATGGTCGGCGTCGTGCTGCCGTTCCCGTCCGCGACGGACTGGGCGAGCGCGTCCTCGAACTGCACCTTCTCGGCGTGGTAGTTCGGCGTGTTGATGTTCGCGATGTTGTTCGCGATCACCTTCTGCCGGAGCGAGAGACCGTCGAGCGCGCTCTGCAGCGCCGAGGTCGACACGGAGTCGAGCATGACCAGCCGTTCCACGAGGACGGCGACCGTGCGGGGTCGCCGGTGGCGGAGGCCGATCCGTGGCCGAGGACGAGCGATCCGTGCTCGAGAGGGGCTATCGGCGCACCGCCCGGCCCACGTAAGCGGTCGCCCCGAACGGGGGTCGGTCAGCCCGTGACGTCGAGGTACCGAGCCGGTTCCGGCGCCCGCGACGACGCGACGGACCGCAGCGCGCCCAGGTGCGCGGCGACGTCCCTCCTGGCCGCGTCGACGCGCGCGACGGCGTCCCGCTGCGCTGCGAGCAGCCGGGAGGCCCGACCCACGAGCTCGCGCGGGATCCGTCCCAGCCCGGTTGGCGGGGTCCACGCCGGGACCGCGACGCCGACGGCGTCGGCGCGGGCGACCGCGACCTCGAGGTCGGTGAGGACGCGGTCCCACGCCGAGTGCGCGTCCACGGTCACTGCGTCGCCGCGATCCTGACCGGACTGCTCGCCGAGCGTCGACCACTCAGGCGACACCGAGTGCTCCCCCGGTCCCGGTCGCCGTCGCCGACGCGGGCAACGCCGCTGCGGCGTCGTGCCACGCGGCACGGAGCGGCTCGAGCAGACGGATGCACTGCCGTGTCGCGTCGACGTCGTGGTGCACGTTCGCGGTGATCAGCGCGGTCGACGCGTAGTTGTAGATGGCGAGCAGCCCCTCCCCGCCGTCCCACACGTCGATGCGGAGCGACGTGGACAGCTCCCCCACGATCGCCTGCGCGTGCATGAGCTGCTCCCGAGCGGTCGACCAGTCGGCGGTGGTCTGCGCCTGCTCGGCGCGGTGCAGGTCGAGGAGCAGCCGGTCGTAGAGCATCGTGACGAGCTGGGCCGGGGTCGCGGACAGCACCGACTGGGTCGCGTACTGCGCGCGGCGACGGTCGTCAGCGGCGGTGCCCTCGGCGGCGGCGCGACGGAACGCGGCGGCGGAGGCGAGGTCGAAGGCGTTCATCGGGTCACTTGCTCGACGACGAGTACGAGGGCAGCGACGAGATCTGGCTCGTGAGCCAGGTCGACTGCGACTTCAGGGTGGACAGGTTCGTCTCGAGGTTCGTGTACTCCTCCTGCAACGTCGCACGGCGGTCCGCGAGCCGCGTGTCCCAGTCGCTGATCTGCTGGTTGAGGTCCGTGACCACGGACTGCTGCCCCGTGATCGCGGTCGTGATCGAACCGCTGTACTTGTCGGACGCGCCGTTCGCGACGTTCGCGACGTTCTGCGCCAGGCCCGAGAGGATCTTCTGCGTGCCGGCGGGGTCCGTCGCGAGCGCGGCCTGGAACGCGTCCGAGTCGAAGGTGAAGTCGCCGTCCTTCGTGATCTCGATGCCGATCGAGGACGGGGACTGCCCGTTCACCGGGGTCGACATCGCGCTCGTGATCTGCTGCACGGCGTCCCGCGTCGTCGCGTCGCCGAGGAGCACGCCCGCGGTCGTGGACTGCGAGCCGTCGGTGGCGCTCGTCGTCGTCGACACGCTCGTGTTCGAGGAGTAGTAGCTCGTGATCGCGTTGAGCGCGTCGACGAGACCGGACGCGACGGCGGTGGCCTTCGTCGTGTCCTGGGCGACGTTGATCGTGACCGGCGACGCGGACACCGCCGACACGTTCACGGTGAGTCCGGGCACGAGGTCGGTGAACGTGTTCGTCGAGCTCGTGATCGTCTGCGCGGCCGCGGTCCCCGCCCACAGCGTGACCGAGGCGTCGGACGCCTGCTGCACCACCGCGGCGCCGGACTCGGTGAGGACGTTCGTCGCGGTCCCCGTGTCGACGTCGCTGCCCGAGCCGCGGTAGAGGCTGAACGCGCCCGCCGACCCCGAGGCCGTGGCGGTGAGCTGGAGCCGGTACTGCTTCGTGCCGTCGGCCGTCGTGCCCGCGGCGACCTTCGTCGCGGTGACACCGGCGCCCGCCTTGTTGATCGCGCTGACGACGTCGTCGAGCGAGCCGGAGGCGGGGCTGATCTCGGTCTTCGCACCGCTCGCGGAGACGAGTGTGAGCGTCGGCGCGCTGCTCGACCACGTCGTCATCGCGGCGGTGACACCGACCTGCGTGGCGGCGGTGCTCCCGACCGTGAAGCTGACGCTGCCGGCGGCCGCGGTGCTCGACACGCTCGCGGTGACCGCGGAGGACGAGCTCGACGCGGTGAGGAGGTTGAGGGAGGTGCTCGTGGCGGCGGCCGTGGCCTTCGTCGCCATCGTCGCGAACAGTCCGTTGATCGTCTGCAGCGACGAGATGAACGCGCTCGTCGACGTGACCTTGTCCTGGAGCAGCGACTGCGGCAGCTGCTCGATCGACATGAGCGAGTTGATGATGCTCGTGGTGTCGAGGCCACTGGCGAGGCCGTCGATGCCGAGCGTGCCCGATGCCGACGTCGAGGTGGTCGTCAAGGCGGAGGTGGTGGACACCGTGGGGCTCCTTCCGGTCGTTCGACGGCAGCGACGCCGCCGCACGGATCACCCGAACGGATCCGTACGGCGGCGGCCGCCAGGGGTGTTACTTGAGCAGCGAGAGGACGCCCTGCGTGCTCTGGTTCGCCTGCGCGAGCATCGCCGTGCCGGCCTGGCTCAGGATGTTGTCGCGCGTGTAGTTGACCATCTCCTCCGCCATGTCGACGTCGGTGATCCGCGACTGCGCCGCGGTGAGGTTCTCCTTCGCCACGTTCGTCACGTTGATGGCGTGATCGAAGCGGTTCTGGACGGCACCGAGGTTCGAGCGGGCGGTCGACACGGCCGTGATCTGCGCGTCGATGGCACGGATCGCCGCCTGGGCGTGGTCCGCGGTGTCGAACTGCAGGCCCGTCGTGGACGAACCGGCGGCACCGACCAGGGTCGGCGTCGTGGCGGTGGCGTCCGCGGTGAGCGGGCTGGTCGTGCTGACGGCGCTGCCGTCGTCCGCACGGACGTTGAAGCCCGTGGTCGCGCCGTTCGCGTCCTTCACCGCGGTGGCGGTGAAGTTCTTCGAGAACGTGGCGTCGCCGTTCAGCGCCGACACGACGTCGTCGATCGAGGTGAACGAGCCGCCCGTGCCGGAGCCCTGCAGGGCGCCGGTCGTGATCGACAGGTCCGAGGTCGAACCGGCTCCGGACTCGAACGAGAGCGTCGCGCCCTTGAACGCGGTGTCGAGGTTCGTGCCCGCGGCGATCGTGAACGCGGTGCCGTCGGACTGCGTCGCGCCGAGCGCGTCGACGACCTTGTTCACGTTGGCGCCGGACAGGTCGACCGAGATCTGGCTGTTGGCGTCACCGTTCGCGCCGACCTGGAACTTCAGCGTGCTGTTGCTGTTGAGCAGCGACGTGCCGTTGAAGTTCGTGGACGAGGCGATGCGGCTGAGCTCCGACTGGAGCGACGAGACCTCGGTCGTGATCGCGGTGCGCGAGTCGGCGTTGTTCGAGTCGTTGCCGGCCTGCACGGCGAGGTCACGCATGCGCTGGAGGATCGAGTGGACCTCGGTGAGGCCACCTTCAGCGGTCTGCACGACGGAGATGCCGTCCTGGGCGTTGCGGGCCGCGACCGTGAGGCCACCGACCTGCGACTTCAGGCCCTCGGAGATCGACAGACCGGCGGCGTCGTCGGCGGCCTTGTTGATCCGCAGACCGCTCGAGAGCTTCTCGAGCGAGTTCGACAGGTCGTTCTGGGTCGCGTTGAGGTTCCGGTACGTGTCGAGTGCCGAGAGGTTGGTGTTGATGGACATACCCATGGTGATTTCCTCCGTGAAACGTGGGTGTGGTGCGCCGGCCCGTCCATGGGCTGGCATCGAGGACTCTCGGCCGTGCGGCCGGAGCCGTTAGGAGACGGTGCGGACCGATTTCCGCGGTGCCGTGCTCCCGACGTTCTCAGCTCGCCGCGGCGGCAGTTCCGGCGAGGGGTTCGATCACGGCGCGGGCCATGCCGACCGCCGCGTTCGAGGCGACCCGTGCGAGGTAGGCGCTGCGTCGCGCGGCCGTCGTGCGGGAGCGCGGCTCGACGACGACGTCGTCGCTGTCGCCGTAGTGGGCGGTCAGGCCGTCGTGGAGCAGGCGCATCGCCTCGGACCGCTGCTGCGACACCGCCGAGTGGGTGATCCCGAGCTCCTCGGCGACCTCGGTGACGGTGCGGTCGCCGAAGTACACGGCCTCGACGATGAACCGCATGCGCTCCGGCAGAGCGGCGACGGCGGCGCGGAGGTAGCGGGTGCGCTCGGTGGCGAGGAGGTCGTCACCGGGCAGCGGGACCTCGGCCACGAGCGAGTCGTGCACGGTCTCGTCGATCGTGGTGACCGTCCGGCCCGCGTCGGCGAGGGCGTCCGCCGCGGACTGGCGGTCGACCCCCATGGCGTCCGCGAGCTCCTGGACCGACACCGCGCGTCCGAGCTGCGCCGTCAGGGTGTCCTGCACGGCGAGGGTCTCCTTGATGCGCTTGCGCGTCCCACGGCTGGCCCAGTCGCCGGCGCGCATGTCGTCGGCGAACGCCCCGGTGATGCGCGTGCGGGCGTACGCGCCGAACGGCACCCCGAGCGAGGGGTCGTACGCGTCTGCGGCGGTGACGAGCGCCAGGGCACCGACGGAGGCCATGTCGTCGCGCGACAGGTGGGTCGCACGGGCGCAGACCTCGGCGACGAGGTACCCCACCAGCGGGAGGTTCTCCACCACGAGTGCGTTGCGTGCCGTGCGGTCCATCCGGTGTCTCCCCCTCGATGATCGGTGCGGTCGCCCGCGGTGCAGTCATGAACCTATCGACGAGCTGAGGGGGACAGGAGACCTCCACCGGCCCCAGTCCGGGGGTTTCCTGGGTGGCAGGTGTCGTCATTTCGGGGGACAAGTCGGACCGCGTCCCCCCGAAGTGGAGGCGCACTGCCACTGGTGCCTCCCTGAGGGTTCGGCTAGCGCACGCCCAGCTCGCTCTTGCCGTGACTCCTAACGACGGCGTCCGCGCGGACCGATAGTCCCCGTCGACGCAGCGAGCCGATCACCGGGAGGAGACCTTGGGCATGAACGAACTGTCCGCCGTGCTGTGGCGGGAACGCGAGCTCCTCGAGCTCCTCACCTTCAAGCTCGAGGAGGAGCAGCTGCTCCTGACCGCCGGACGCTCGCGGTGGGTCGACCACGCGAGCCGTGAGGTCGAACAGGTCCTCGAGCGGCTGCGCGCCGTCGGCCTCGAGCGCAGCGTCGAGAGCGCCGCCGTCGCCGAGCAGCTCGGCGCGCCGATCGACGCACCCCTCCGCGAGATCGTGTCGGCCGCCGCGCCGGAGGGGCCGTGGGGCGAGATCCTCGCTGCGCACCTCCGCGCGATGATCGAGCTGACCGCGCAGGTCGCCGCGCTGCGGGACGAGAACGAGCGGTTCCTCCGAGCGGCGGCGCGCGCCACGCAGGAGACGCTGGCCGGTGCGGTCGGCGAGGTCGCGACGTACGACGGCCGCGGTTCCGCCGACGCCGGCGCCGCCGGAGCGCACTTCTTCGACGGGAGCCTGTAGTCATGGTCAGCACCTTCGGATCGCTCGCAACCGCCTACTCCGGGCTCTCCGCCGCCCGTGCCGGACTCGACGTCGTGGGTCAGAACATCGCGAACGCGGGGACGACCGGGTACACCCGGCAGCGGATCACGCAGACGTCCATCCCGCCGGTCGCCGCGACCGGGCTCCTCACCGGTACGGTCGCGACCGCCGGCCAGGGCGTCTCCGTCGACGGCATCGCCCGACTCGCGACCATGACGCTCGACACGCAGGTCCGTGCTTCCGCGTCCGCCTCCGGGTACGCGTCGGCTCGCTCGTCCGCACTGTCCGACCTCGAGACGTCGTTGAACGAACCCGGGGCGAACGGACTGTCCAGCCAGCTGGACACGATGTGGTCGGCCTGGTCGGACCTCCAGAACAACCCCGGGGACACGGCGTCCGGCGGCGTCGTGCTCAGCTCGGCCACGCAGGTGGCGAGCACGCTGCGGACCGGATCCCAGGCGATCGACGCGCAGTGGGCCTCCGCGCGGTCCGACGTCGGCGACGCGGTCGGGCAGCTCAACACCGCGGCGACCCAGGTCGCGGCGCTCAACGACCGCATCCGCACCACCGCCGCAGGGGGCGGCTCGACGAACGAGTTGATGGACCAACGCGACGTGCTCACCGAACAGATGGCGTCCCTGTCCGGCGCCACGGTGCGGGACAACGGCGACGGCACGGTCGACGTGGTCATGGGCGGGAACGCCATCGTCGACGGCACGTCCGCCCACGCCGTGGCCGTCACCGGCTCCGACACGCTGCGCGGCGCCGCCGCCTCCCCGGTGACCCTGTCGTGGGTCGGCGGGTCCGGCTCGGCCGTCACACTGGACGGCGGCAGCATCGCCGGCACGCTCAGCGTCCTCGCGCCCGCGAACGCCGACGGCACCGGGGGCGCCCTCGCCGAGGCCTCCGCGGGGTACGACCGTGTCGCGACCGCGCTCGCCACGCAGGTGAACGCCGTGTACGAGACCGGGTACACCCCCGCGGGTGCCACCGGCACGGACTTCTTCGCGATCGCGGCCGGTGTCCCGGCCGCGCAGGGCCTCACCGTCGTCCCGACCGACGCCGCCGGCATCGCCGTCCGGACCGCGGACGGCTCGTACAGCGGCAGCATCGCGGACACCATCGGCCAGATCGGCTCCGCCGCGGACGCCCCCGACCGGACCTGGTCGGATGTCGTCACCGGCATCGGCACGACGTCGAGGACGGCCGCGACCCAGACCACCCTCACCGGACTCGCCGCGACGAGCGCCAAGACGCAGCAGCAGTCCGGGGCCGGCGTCGACCTCGACGAGGAGAACGTGAACCTGCTCACCTACCAGCACGCCTACCAGGGGGCCGCGCGCGTGCTCACCGCGGTCGACCAGATGCTCGACACCCTCATCAACCACGTCGGCGTCGTCGGGATCAGCTGATCGTCATGCTCACTCGTGTCACGACCCAGATGTCCATGGCGGCGGCGCAACAGCGTCTCCAGACCGGTGCCGCGCGGCTCGCGCAGCTGCAGGACCAGGCGTCGAGCCTGAAGAACATCACCGTCCCGTCGGACGACCCCAGCGGTACCGGCAAGTCGATCACCGTGCGGAGCGCCCAGGCCCAGAACGCGCAGTACTCCCGCAACGCCGACGACGGCGCCGGGTGGCTGGCCACGACCGACTCCGCGCTCGCGAGCGTGTACTCGGTCATGAACAAGGTCCGGGACCTCACCGTGCAGGGATCCAACAGCGGCACCATGAACGACACCGACCGGAACGCGATCGTCACCGAGCTCCAGGGACTCAAGCAGGACCTGCTCCAGGACGCCAACACGCAGTACGGCGGTCGGGCCGTCTTCGCCGGCAACACGGACGCGTCCGCCGCGTACGGCAGCGACTTCACCTACAACGGGTCGACCGACGGCACCGACGTCGGCGTGCAGCGCCGGATCGCGTCGGGGACGACCGTGCGCGTCGACACCGACGGCAGCGCCGTCTTCGGGACCGGGAGTGACTCGGTGTTCAGCCTCATCGACGACATCAGCAGCGACCTGCAGTCCGGTGCCGACGTCAGCGCGCGGATCAGTCAGGTCGACAGCCGCATCGCCACCGTCCGGGGCGTCCAGGGCGACGTCGGCACCCGACACTCCTCGGTCATCGCCGCGCAGTCGACGCTCGCGTCCCAGTCCACCGACCTCGAGGGACAGCGCTCCCAGATCGAGGACAAGGACGTCGCCAAGGCGATCCTCGACCTGCAGCTCCAGCAGACCAACTACCAGGCAGCCCTCGCCGTCACCGCGAAGACGCTGCAGCCGACCCTGATGGACTACCTCTCATGAACATCCCGCTGACGTTCACCGTTCCACCGTTCGGTCTCGAACCCCTCACGTCGTTCACCCTGCAAGAGGTCACCGGTGCCGAGGGGCTCTTCGCCCTCGCCGGGCACGGCACCACCGCTGCCGGCACCGATGACCCACGCCTGTTCGTCCTCGACGCCGCCGTGCACCTGCCCGACTACGCGCCCGTCATCACCGAGGAGCAGACCGCGCTCCTCGACCTCCGCGACGCGCGCGAGGCGATGCTCCTCGTCGTCGCGAACCCCGCCGAGAGCGGCACGACGGTGAACCTGCTCGCGCCGGTCATCGTCAACGCCCGGACCGGCATCGGCGCGCAGCTCATCCTCGAGGGGCAGGACCACCCCCTCCGAGCGGTGCTCGCGCGCCGCTGACGCCGCCCCGCCGCTCCCGCTGGTTTCCCGACAGGTCAGCGGTCGTCCGACACGCACGACGTCGCCGAAGACGCGTGCATCTGGTTCCCGCGCATGCGACGACATC
This sequence comes from Curtobacterium sp. MCBD17_028, assembly GCF_003234875.1. NCBI lineage: Bacteria > Bacillati > Actinomycetota > Actinomycetes > Micrococcales > Microbacteriaceae > Curtobacterium > Curtobacterium sp. MCBD17_028. The sequence continues at coordinate 77,114 of NZ_QKTQ01000001.1, forward strand.
GTCGATGACGGACGACAGCGGGACCGTCACCAGGTGACGCACCACGACCGCTTCCGACGGTGACGACACTCCTCCCCAGGTGATCCACCAGGAGGCCCGTCCCCAGTCCAGTGCTCCCGGTGCGTGGGCGCGCCCGGAGCTCCACGAGCATCGCTGCATGCCGTCGACTCGTCACGCCCGCTCTGGTCGCGCCGCCGACGGCCGCCGGTGCCGCCACCGACCGGGAGGCCCACCTCGTTCCCGCCGGACCGGCAACCTCCGGGCGCGCACGGTCGGTGCGGGCCCCGTTCACGGATCCCCGGAGCGCACGACCGGCGTCCACGCCGCCAGCACGCGTCCACGACGCCGACGCCGCCCGCGGGCCGAGCTGCCGACGCTCCCTCGCGCGGGCTTACCCCGACGCCCCATCGCCGCCCCGACGCGCAGTCTGAAGCGGAAGAAGCGCGCAGGCAGGGCGGGCGGAACGCACCGGCCCCGGCACCCGCGAAACCGCCGAGCGTAGGGTGCACGAATGGCCAAACGAGGCACCCCGGGCGATCGAAACGCCATCGTCCCCCTTCCCGTCACGGTCCCGACCGACAACACCTCGGTCGAGGCGCAGACCGACGTACCCGGCCCGAGCGGCCTGGCGTCCACTCGCTGGTCGGCGACGCTCGACCGCGTGCTCAGCGTGCAACGCCCGGTGGTGGTCGCACACGTCGACCGGATCCGTCGGCGCCGCCCGGACGCCACACCGGCCGAGGTCATCGCGATCCTCGAGCGCCAGTACCTCACCGCGGTGTCGACGGGCGGCGCCGCGGTCGGAGCGAGCGCGGTGATCCCCGGGGTCGGGTTCGCGACGAGCCTCGGCCTCACGGGCGCGGAGACGGCGGCGTTCCTCGAGGCGAGCGCCCTGTTCGCCCAGTCGGTCACCGAGGTGCACGGCATCGCGGTGACCGACCCCGAACGAGCGCGGACGCTCGTGATGGCGATGATCCTCGGCGCGCCCGGAACCTCGCTCGTCAAGCAGCTCGCGGCCCAGGCCGGGGGTGGCCCGACGCGGACGGCGTTCTGGGGCGAACTCGTCACGTCGAGCCTGCCCCGCTCGGTCGTCAGCGGCATCGGCGGGCGGCTCCGTGACTCGTTCGTCAAGCGCTTCCTGGCGCGGCAGGGGGCGAGCGTGCTCGGCCGCGCGGTGCCGTTCGGGATCGGTGCGGTCATCGGCGGCGTCGGGAACCACGCGCTCGGCCGCAAGGTGATCGACGGCTCGCGGACGGCGTTTGGCCCGCCGCCGGCACACTTCCCGCTCCCGGTGTCGCCGCGCCCCGAGCGGGCTCGACGCGGGCGCGACGTCGCCCCGGGCGTCGAGGCCGGGACCTCGCGGCGCCGGCAGCGCGCCCTGCCCTGGCGTCGTCCGGCCGACACGGACGACCTCTGGGCCGACCCGGACACGGGCACGGACACGCCCGCGTCGTAGCGAGCGGGCCGGGCGCGTCACGGCCGCGCCGACGGTGGACTCAGCCCCGCCGGACCGGCGTCCGGACGACCTGTCCGGCGTGCGCGAAGCCCCCGCCGAACCCGAACAGCAGCGCGGGCACGCCCTCGGGCAGTTCCCCGGCCGCCCACGCCTTCGACAACCCGAGCGGCACGCTCGCGGCCGAGGTGTTCCCGGACTCCTGCACGTCGGTGATCACGAACTTCGTGTCGCCCCCGAGCGCCTTGGCGAGCGGCTCGATGATCCGGAGGTTCGCCTGGTGGAACGCGAGCACCTGGATCTCGTCCATCGTCATCCCGGCCTTCTCGACGACGCGGCGCGCGTGCCCCTCCGCCTCGGTGATCGCCCAGCGGTAGATCGAGCGGCCTTCCTGCGAGAACCGTTGCGGGTCCCCGTCGACGAGCACGGCCTCGAGCAGGTGCGGGACGCTCCCCCAGGACACCGGGCCGATCTCGGCGGTGTCGCTGCGTTGGACGACGGCGGCGCCGGCTGCGTCGCCGATGAGGACGCACGTCGACCGGTCGGTCCAGTCGACGAGGCCGGAGATCTTCTCGGACGCGATCACGAGCGAGGTCGTGGCGCTGCCGAGCCGGATGGACTGGTCGGCGAGGGCGAGCGCGTACTCGAAGCCGGAGCACGCGGTGTTGATGTCGATGGGCGCCGGGCCGGCAGTGAGTCCGAGCGCGACGGCGACGCGTCCGGCCGTGTACGGCGCGCGGTCGGTGGCGGAGGTCGACGCGACGAACACCTGGTCGATCTCGGCGGGGTCGATGCCCGCGTCGGCGATGGCGGCACGGCCGGCCTCGATCGCCATGCTCGTGACGGTGTCGGTCTCGGACGCGATGTGCCGCGTGCGGATCCCGGTTCGGGTCCGGATCCACTCGTCGTTCGTGTCGACGATCGCCGCGAGGTCGTCGTTCGTCATGATCCGGGCGGGCTGGTGGTGCCCGAGGCCGATGATGCGGCTGCCGGGCGTGTTCGCGTCGTTCACCGGATCGACGCTAGTCGACGCGCGCCGGGCGACCGTGCAGTGCGCACGACAACGAACCCGACCCCGTCTTGGGGCCCTCGTGCACGTTCACGAGCGGGCGTCGCGCGTCGCCTTCGCGTTGGCCTTCTTGATCGCGTCGACGAGTTCGTCCTTGGTCATCGACGATCGCCCGCTGACGTCGAGCCGCTTCGCCACGTCCATGAGGTGCTGCTTGGACGCGTTCGCGTCGACGCCCTGCTGGGTCTCACCGTCGTCACGACTCCCGGCTGCACCGGAGTCGGACGGACCGTTCTCCGCCTTGCGCTCCCAGTGGTCGCCGATCTTCTCGTACTCGTGCTTGACGGCGGCGAACGCGGTCCGGTGGGCGCGCTCCCCGGGGCCGTAGGTCTCGTTCGCCGAGTCGAGCGTCTTCGCGTAGATCTCCTGCGCGTGCTCATCCGAGCGCTGCAGGGTGCTCGGGATCTCGTCCTTCGCGGGCATGGTGTCTCCTCTCGCTGGTCCAGTCGTACCCCACACGGCCGGGTGTCGGACGGGAGGCGCGGCACCGGTCCGGTGTCGCGCCTCCCGTCCGTCCCGTGGCCGCGGATCAGAGGATCGGCGTGCCGCCGGTGACGGCGATGCGGGCACCGGAGACGTAGCTGCCGTCGTCACTGGCCAGGAGCACGTACACCGGGGCGAGTTCCGCGGGCTGGCCGGCGCGACCGAGCGGCGCCTGCGACCCGAACGACTCGACCTGCTCCTCGGGCATCGTCGACGGGATGAGCGGCGTCCAGATCGGCCCTGGCGCGACGCTGTTCACGCGGATGCCGCGCGACCCGACGAGCTGCGCGAGCGCAGCCGAGAAGTTCGCGATGCCGGCCTTCGTCACGTCGTAGGGCAGGAGCGTCGGCACGGGGTTGTCCGAGTTGACCGAGCTCGTGCCGATGATCGACGCGCCCGCCTCCATGTGCGGCAGGGCGGCCTTCGCGAGGTGGAAGTAGGCGCTGAGGTTCGTGGCGATGGTGTGGTCCCACTCCTCGTCGGGGATCTCCTCGAGCGTCTCGTGCGTCATCTGGAACGCGGCGTTGTTGACGAGTACGTCGAGCCCGCCGAACTCCTCGACCGCCGTCGCGATCACGGAGCGGCAGTACGCCGGGTCGGACAGGTCACCGGGGAACAGGACGGCCTTCCGGCCGGCGTCCTCGATCCAGTGCTTCGTGTCCTGGGCGTCCTCCTCCTCGTCCGGGAGGTAGCTGATGAGCACGTCGGCGCCCTCGCGGGCGAACGCGATGGCCACGGCCTTGCCGATGCCGCTGTCGCCGCCCGTGATGACGGCACGCTTGCCGGTCATCTTGCCCGAGCCCTTGTACGACTGCTCGCCGTGGTCCGCCTTGGGGCCGAGCTCGGCTTCACTGCCGGGGGTGTCCTGCTGCTGCGGGGGCTGCTGCTGGTCGCTCATGTGGTCCTCTCCTGTCGTTGCTCCGTCGGCGTCCGTTGGCGATGCGTGGCGGACGCACGGCACCCAGGCTGGTCCGCTGCTCCTGGACCCGCGCTCAGCGGGAGGCGTAGACCCGGAGGCATGGAATACACACACCTCGGACGCACCGGCCTGTCCGTCTCCCGCGCCGTGCTCGGCACCATGAACTTCGGACCACAGACGAGCGAGGAGGACTCGTTCGCGATCATGGACCGCGCCCACGACCTCGGCGTCAACTTCTTCGACACCGCCAACGTGTACGGCTGGCAGAAGGGCGAGGGCGTCACCGAGCAGATCGTCGGCCGCTGGTTCGCGCAGGGCGGCGGCCGCCGCGAACGCACGGTCATCGCGACCAAGCTGTACGGCGACATGGGCGACTGGCCGAACGAGTCGAAGCTCTCGGCCCTGGCGATCCGTCGTCAGCTCGACGACTCGCTCCGCCGGCTGCAGACGGACCACGTCGACCTGTACCAGTTCCACCACATCGACCGGGAGACGCCCTGGGAGGAGATCTGGCAGGCGATGGAGGTCGCCGTCCAGCAGGGCAAGGTCCTGTACGCCGGGTCGAGCAACTTCGCCGGGTGGCACATCGCCCAGGCGCAGGAGGCCGCCGCGCGCCGGAACTTCGTCGGCCTCGTCAGTGAGCAGTCGATCTACAACCTGCTCGTCCGCGACGTCGAGCGCGAGACCCTGCCCGCCGCGCGCGCGTACGGCCTCGGCATGATCCCGTGGTCGCCGCTCCAGGGCGGTCTGCTCGGTGGCGTCATCGAGAAGACCGAGGAGGGCTCCCGCCGGCTCGAGGGTCGCGCGAAGGAGGCCCTCGAGGCGAACCGACCCGCGATCGAGCAGTACGAGGCGTTCGCGAAGGAGATCGGCCACGCGCCGGGCGAGCTCGCGCTCGCGTGGCTGCTCCACCAGCCGGGCGTGACCGCGCCGATCACCGGCCCGCGGACGATGCAGCAGCTCGAGTCGGCGGTGGCATCCGTGGACATCCACCTCGACCAGGCGGCGCTCGACCGCCTCGACGAGATCTTCCCGGGGCACAAGACGTCCCCGGAGGATTACGCCTGGTGACGACGGACGCGCCGGTCACCCATCCGGTGGCCGGGAACTCGGAGAGGACGACGACATGGTGAACGACCACGGCGGGATGAACGAGGGTGCCGCGAGCGTGGGTGCGAGCCTGCAGCACGAGGCATCCGAGTCGGGCGACCGGCACATGGACCAGCACCCGGAGCAGATGGGTCGCGCCGAGGACGGCTCGTCCGGCCTCGACCGGGAGGACCGGGGCGAGCAGGAGCAGAGCGCCCTGGCCGCACTCGGTGACGACGCGCGCGGCGGCGACGCGATGGTCGGCGCGGCCGATGCGGCCGGCGACGCGTCCTCGGGCACCCAGCAGGACGACCAGGAGGCACCGGGCGGCGACCGCGCGGACGGCGCCGACCTGCCGTGATGCCCTGACCCCGGGACCCGGGACGATCGAGGTCGCACGAGATGCCGCTCTGACACACGACAGGGCGGCATCGTCCGCGATCTCGCGGTTCCCGGGCCGGGGGCCGGTGGCCGGGACCCGAGGTCAGAGCCGGTCGACCTCGCGGTCGCTCAGCCCGAGCCAGCGCAGGTAGCCGCGGACGGACAGGAACCGCTCCTCCACGTGCTCGACGACCGCGACGGCCGTGGCGGCCTCCGATCGGGCGTTCCGGTCGAAGTGCTCGGCGTCGGCAGCCTCGGCGCGTTCGCGGGCGAAACGGCCCGCCAGCGCCGCCCCGGTCGCGGCGTAGTCCGCGCCGATGCGGTCGAGGTCCGCACCCCAGAGCCGGGCGAGCAACGCGCTGACGACGCCGGTGCGGTCCTTGCCCGCGGAGCAACAGACCAGCACGTCGCCCTCGGTCTCGGCCAGGGCGCGGAACACGAGGAGCATCGTCGCTCGGTGCCGCACGAGCCAGTCCACGTACTGGTCGCGGAGCTCGAGGGCGTCCGGGGCCGACTCCTCACCGGCCGCGGGGTCGAACAGCGGCACGTTCCGGTAGCCCGCGGCCGCGCGGAGCGGGTGCGCGAGCGCGGCGACCTCGTCGCCGCGGCGCAGGTCCACGACCGTCTCGAGCACGACGGGGTAGGCGGTGGCCGGCACGTCCTCGGTGTTCGAGCGGTAGACGGTGCGGGTCCGCCCCGCCTGGAACCCGGGTCCGCCGACCTCACGGAAGTTGGCGAGCGTGGGCGGTGTCGTCGTGGTCACCGCGTCAGTCTGCCACCGGACACGACGACGCCCCCGGCGCGGAGCCGGGGGCGTCGTGCGTGTCGCGTGGGTCAGCGGACGGAGACCGGGGTGCGGTCGGCCTCCTCGTAGAGCACGTAGCCCTCCTCGCCGTGGACGGCGGTGTCGATGCCGGCGACCTCGTCCTCGGCGCGGACGCGGAACCCGATGGTCTTCTCGACGATCCAGCCGATCACGAAGGCGAGGACGAACGAGTAGACGAGCACGACGCCGGCCGCGGTGGCCTGCTTGCCGAGCTGCACGAACGAGCCGGAGTAGATGAGCCCGGTGGTGTTCGCGAAGAACCCGAGCCACAGCGTGCCGACGATGCCGCCGACCAGGTGGACGCCGACGACGTCGAGCGAGTCGTCGAAGCCGAGGCGGTACTTCCAGTCGATCGCGAAGCAGCAGATGATGCCCGAGACGAACCCGAGGACGACGCCCCAGCCGGGCGTCAGCGCGGCACAGGCGGGCGTGATCGCGACGAGACCGGTGACGGCGCCCGACGCCGCGCCGACCGAGGTGGCCTTGCCGTCGCGGATCTTCTCGATCATGAGCCAGCCGAGCACGGCGGCGGCGGGTGCGGCGAGCGTGTTGATCCACGCGAGCGAGGCGATGCCGTCCGCGGCGCCCTCGGACCCGGCGTTGAACCCGAACCAGCCGAACCAGAGGATGCCGGCGCCGAGCAGGACGAACGGGGGGTTGTGCGGCTTGTGGGCGCCCTTGGCGAACCCGACGCGGCGGCCGAGCACGATCGCGAGGGCGAGGCCCGCGGCACCGGCGTCGATGTGGACCGCCGTGCCACCCGCGAAGTCGATGACACCCCACGTGGCGAACATGCCGGACTTGAGGTTGAACACCCAGCTGGCGACCGGGAAGTAGACGAGGGTCACCCAGATGCCGGAGAAGATCATCCAGGCGCCGAACTTGGCGCGGTCGGCGATGGCGCCGGAGATGAGCGCGACCGTGATGATCGCGAACGTGGCCTGGAACCCGACGAACGCGAGGTCGGGGTACGTGGCGTGGAGCGTCGATGCCTGCGACTGCTCGAACGCCTGGCCGAGACCGAGCTGGTTGAGGTCGATGCTGAAGAACCCGACCTTGCCGACGACGTGGGTGCCGGGGCCGGTGTTCGCGAACGAGATCGCGTAGCCGTACAGCACCCACAGGACGCTCACGAGACCGATCGCGCCGAAGGACATCATCATCATGCTGATGACGCTCTTCGCCTTGACCAGGCCGCCGTAGAAGAACGCGAGGCCCGGCGTCATGAACAACACCAGCGCCGCCATGATCAAGATGAAGGCCGTTTGACCTTGGTTGAGCATCTGTTCACCTCTCTGTTGCTGTGGACCGCGTCGGCGGCGCTGTCCGCGTCTGACGGGCCCGCCTCGGGTGGGACCAGTGTGGCGACGAGAGGTTTCACTCCGGAGCACGGCGTGTTTCACGGATGTAACACGACGCGCCGCCGTGTGAACGTTGTGTTTCGGCAGGCTGGCGCGGCGCTCGACAGCAGCCGAGGACCTCCCCCGAACAGGTGCCGACGCGCAGCCGACGCGCCGGAGCGGCGTTCAGGCGCGCGTCAGCGCGACCACGCGCGACGCGGCACGGAGGTACTTCTTGCGGTACCCACCCGAGAGCATGGACTCCGGGAACACCTGGTCGAGCGGAGTGCCGGACGCCACGAGCCGCACCTGGGCGTCGTACAGGCGGTCCACGAGCGCGACCCACCGGAGCGCGTCGGTCTGGTCGGTGAACGGCACGACGTCGACGAGGCCGGCCGCGTCGAGCCCCTCGACCATCGCGACGTACCGCGAGGGGTGCACCGTCCCGAGGTGCGCGACGAGGTCGGCGAACCGGTCCTCGGTGACGCGCGCCTGGCCTCCCGGCAGGGCGCGGAGGACCGCGGCGACGTCGTCGACGGTCGCGGCGGTCTCGTCGGTGGAGCGGCGGCGGAAGTCGAGCCCGTCGATGCGGAGCGTGGTGAACCGGTCCGCCATCGCCTGGATCTCCCGGAGGAAGTCCTGCGCCGCGAACCGGCCCTCGCCCAGGGCCCCGGGCGGGGTGTTCGACGTCGCCGCGATGCGGGTACCGCGCTGGGCGAGTTCCCGGATCAGCCGGGTCATCATCATGGTGTCGCCCGGGTCGTCGAGCTCGAACTCGTCGATGCACACGAGCGCCGTGCCCGTGAGCAGGTCCACGGTGCCCTGGAACCCGAGCGCACCGACGAGTGCCGTGTACTCGATGAACGTCCCGAACGTCCGGCGGCCGGTCTCCGCGTGGTACGCCGCCGCCAGCAGGTGGGTCTTGCCGACACCGAAGCCGCCGTCGAGGTACACGCCCGACGTCGTCGGCTCGGGTGCGGGACGCCGACGGCCGAACAGTCCGCGGCGGGCGGACACGGGCCGGTCGGCGACGAACCGCTCGACGGCATCGCAGACCTCGGCCTGCGACGGGAAGTCGGGGTCGGGTCGGTACGAGGCGAACGACGCGTCGGCGAACTGCGGCGGCGGGACGAGCGCCGCGGCCATCTGCTCCGGCGTGACGACGGGGTCCCGGTCCGCCAGACGCGGCAGGGTCCCGACGGCGTCGTTCGGCATGCTGGTCGGACCTTCCGTCGAGGGATCGGGAACAGCGTCACCCGTCGTCACGTTGATCGACCACGGACGGTGCGGACGCGTAGCGTTGTCCGGGCGCCGCCCGTCGATGCTATCCGCGTCCGATGTCCACCCGCACGATCCGAACCGGCCCCGAGGGGCCCAGGAGGTACCCATGACCGCCCCGGTCGACCCGTCCGAGCAGTTCGCCGCGTACGCCCACCCCGAGCGACTCGTGTCGACCGCGTGGCTCGCCGAACGGCTGACGGCCGCGGAACCCGGTCAGCACGACCTCGTCGTCGTCGAGTCCGACGAGGACGTGCTCCTGTACGAGACCGGCCACATCCCCGGCAGCGTCAAGATCGACTGGCACACCGACCTGAACGACCCGGTGCAGCGCGACTACATCGACGGCGAGGCGTTCGCGCGCCTGGTCGGCGGCAAGGGGATCGCGCGCGACACGACGGTCGTCATCCACGGTGACAAGAACAACTGGTGGGCCGCGTACGCGTTGTGGGTCTTCACCCTCTTCGGGCACGAGGACGTCCGTCTGCTCGACGGCGGGCGGGCGAAGTGGGTGGCCGAGGGCCGCCCCATGACGACGGACCGGACCGAGGTGACGCCGGTCGAGTACCCCGTGGTCGAGCGGCGGGACAGCGCCGTCCGCGCCTTCAAGGAGGACGTCCTCGCGCACCTCGGCGAGCCCCTGATCGACGTCCGGAGCCCCGCCGAGTACTCGGGTGAGCGCACCACGGCGCCGGACTACCCGGAGGAGGGCGCGCTGCGCGCCGGCCACATCCCGACCGCCACGAACATCCCGTGGGCGACCGCGGCGGCGCCGGACGGCACGTTCCGTCCTCGAGCCGAGCTGGACGCCGTGTACCGCGACGGTGCGGGCATCGGCGACGACGACGCCGTGATCGCCTACTGCCGCATCGGCGAGCGGTCGAGCCACACCTGGTTCGTGCTCACGCACCTGCTCGGGATCCAGGACGTCAAGAACTACGACGGCTCGTGGACCGAGTGGGGCAGCGCGGTGCGCGTGCCGATCGCGACGGGCACCGAGCCGGGCGACATCCCGGCGGGACGGACCCGATGACCGACACGCTGCCCGCGTCGCTCGCCACGATCCGCGACGACTTCCTCGCGCTGGGGCTCCAGGACCGCCTGCAGCTGCTGCTCGAGTTCTCGGACGAACTCCCGGCGCTGCCGCAGGAGTACGCCGAGCACCCGGATCTGCTCGAGCGCGTCGAGGAGTGCCAGTCCCCCGTGTTCATCTTCGTCACGGTCGACGACGGCGTGGTCACGATGCACGCCACGGCTCCGCGCGAGGCCCCGACCACCCGCGGCTTCGCGTCGATCCTCGCGCAGGGACTCAGCGGACTGACCTCGGACGAGGTCCTGGCGGTGCCGGCGGACTACCCGCTGACGCTCGGACTCAGCGAGGCCGTGAGCCCGCTGCGGATCCGCGGCATGGTCGGCATGCTCGGCCGGGTGCAGCGGCAGGTCCGGGCGGCCGTCGCCGCGTAGGTCACGGTGCGTCCGAGGGTGACCGTGCCGGCGCCGCGACCGACCGTGAGGACACTCCTCGCGAGGCGCGCCGACGACGCCGTTCCGCTCATCGCACGCGTCCTCCCTGCCGAGCAGACCGACGGACGGCGTGCCGCCCCTCCCGGTCCCGGCTCCGGAGCCTAGTCTGCAGAGGTGTCCGATACCCCTGCACCGACCGCGGAACCCGAGGCGTTCGCGCGCCTGCGGACGTTCGTGGCCCAGGGCTCGACCCGGTCGGAGACGACCGTGACCGAGATCCCGTCGCCGAGCCGGGTGGCGCCGCACTCCCTCGCGCTGGCCGCCGACGTCTCGGGGATCGCCCACGGGGTCGACTCCGACCTCGGCACCGGTCGGTTCATCGCCATGTACGACCCGGCGGAGCCCGAGGGCTGGTACGGCCCGTTCCGCGTCGTCACGTTCGCCCAGGCGCCCCTCGAGCCCGAGATCGGGGTGGACGAGTTCGTCGCCGACGTCACGTGGAGCTGGCTCGTCGACGCCCTCGCGGCGCACGGTGCCGCGTACGACCACGCCTCCGGCACGGCGACCAAGATCATCTCGCGCGGCTACGGCGAGCTGAGCGCCCAGGGCGACGGCGCCCAGCTCGAGCTCCGTGCCTCGTGGAGCCCGACCGATGACGACCTCACGGCGCACGTGCGGGCCTGGGAGGACATCGTCGCGATGCTCGCCGGACTCCCACCGTCGTCGGACGGCGTCACCCTCCTCGCCCCGAGGCGGCTCGCCCGTGACTGACCAGCGCACGACGCCCGACGGAACGGACCCCGGCGTCGAGGACTCCCACGCGACCGTCCGCGTCATCGAGGACCTCGCGGCGTACCGGCAGGCCGTCGCGCACATCGCCGCCGGTCACGGTCCGGTCGCGGTCGACGCCGAGCGCGCGAGCGGCTACCGGTACTCCCAGCGCGCCTACCTGATCCAGGTCTACCGCCGCGGTGCCGGGGTGTTCCTGCTCGATCCGATCGCGATCCGGGCCGAGGACGCCGACGCGTTCGCCGCGCTCCAAGCGGTCATCGGGGACGAGGAGTGGGTGTTCCACGCCGCGAGCCAGGACCTGCCGTGCCTCCGCGAGGTCGGGCTCGTGCCGCGGCGCATCTTCGACACCGAGCTCGGAGCGCGGCTCGCGGGACTCAGCCGCGTCGGCCTCGGCGCGGTCGTCGAGGAGCTCCTCGGGATCCACCTCGCCAAGGAGCACTCCGCCGCCGACTGGTCCACACGTCCGCTCCCCCAGGCGTGGCTCGTGTACGCGGCCCTCGACGTCGAGCTCCTCGTCGACCTCCGCGACGAGATGGCCGAGCGCCTCGAACGGTCCGGCAAGGCCCACATCGCCGAACAGGAGTTCGCGGCGGTCCTGACGCGCGTGCCGAAGCCCGCGCGCGCGGAGCCCTGGCGCCGGCTCTCGGGGCTGCACACGCTCCGCGGACAGCGGTCCCTCGCGATCGCACGGGCGCTCTGGCAGGCGCGTGACGCCTACGCCCAGGCGGCGGACGTCGCGCCCGGGCGCACGATCCCGGACTCGGCGATCATCGCCGCCGCGGCCGCGAACCCGTCGTCGAAGCGCGAGCTGGGTGCCGTCAAGACGTTCTCCGGGCGCGCGAGCCGCAGCGAACTCGACCGGTGGTGGGCCGCCGTCGAGGAGGGCCGGGCGACCACGGACCTCCCGTCGGTGCGTGGAACGGGTGAGCCGTCCCTCCCGCCGCCGCGTGCGTGGTCGGACCGCAATCCCGCGGCCGATCGCCGGTACAAGGCGGCGCGACCGGCGGTCGTGGCGCGCGCCGAGGAGCTCGCGCTCCCGGTCGAGAACCTGCTCACTCCGGACACCCTCCGGACGCTCGCGTGGGAGCCCCCCTCGCCCGTGACCCCCGAGACCGTCGCCGACGCCCTGGCCGCGCTCGACGCCCGCCCGTGGCAGATCGAGGAGACCGCGGACCGCATCGCCGCCGCGTTTGTGGCAGCCGGACAGGCCGACGAGCCGGGCGGCGAGTCCGCCTCGTAGGAACCGGCCAACCGACTCGCTCCGGGGTCGCGCCCGGCATAGCGTCGGCGATGATCGAGGAAGATCAGGAGGCTCATGTGACCAAGGCATCAGACGTCGTCTTCGTGGACGGTGTCCGGACCCCGTTCGGACGCGCCGGCGAGAAGGGCGTGTTCTGGAACACCCGGGCGGACGACCTCGCGACGCACGCGATGCGTGGCCTGCTCGACCGGAACCCGTCGCTGGACGGCGCCGCCGTGGACGACGTCGCGGTCGCCGCGACGACGCAGCAGGGCGACCAGGGACTGACGCTCGGCCGCACGGTCGGCATGCTCGCGGGCCTCCCGAAGTCGGTTCCCGGCTACGCGATCGACCGGATGTGCGCCGGCGCGATGACGAGCGTGACGACCCTGGCCGGGGCGATCGCGTTCGGCGCCGCCGACGTCGCGATCGCCGGCGGGGTCGAGCACATGGGTCGGCACCCGATGGGTTTCGGGGTGGACCCGAACCCCCGGTTCCTCGCCGAGCGCATGGTCGCGGGCGACGCACTCGTCATGGGCAACACCGCGGAACGACTGCACGACCGGTTCCCCGCGATCACGAAGGACCGCACCGACGCCTACGCCGTCCGCTCCCAGCAGCGGTACCAGGCGGCGTGGGAGGCCGGGAAGCTCCAGCCGGACCTCGTCCCCGTCGCGGTCGCGACCGGATCGGGCTGGGACGTCGTCGACCGCGACGAACCGCCGCGGCCCGGCACCACCCTGGAGGCCCTGGCCGCGCTGGGGACACCGTTCCGGCCCCACGGACGGGTCACCGCCGGCAACGCCGCCGGCCTCAACGACGGCGCCACGATGAGCCTCCTCGCCTCGGAGGACGGCGCGAAGCAGCACGGACTCCCGACGAAGATGCGCATGGTGTCGTTCGCGTTCGCCGGCGTCGACCCCGAGGTCATGGGCGTCGGACCCGTCCCGGCGACGGACAAGGCGCTCCGGAAGGCCGGGCTGTCGATCGACGACATCGGGCTGTTCGAGATCAACGAGGCGTTCGCCGTGCAGGTCCTGGCGTTCCTCGACAACTACGGCATCCCGGAGGACAGCGAGAAGGTGAACCCGTGGGGCGGGGCCATCGCGGTCGGCCACCCCCTCGCGTCGAGCGGTGTCCGGCTCATGACCCAGCTCGCCGCCCAGTTCGCCGAGCACCCCGAGGTCCGGTACGGGATCACGACGATGTGCATCGGACTCGGGCAGGGCGGCACGGTGGTCTGGGAGAACCCGGGCTTCTCGCGCAGCGCGGCACGGAAGGCGGCCTGACATGACCACGACCGGCACGAACGCCACCGCGGCACCGGACCAGGCCGTGCTCGACCGACTCGAGGCGCTCGCGGCCGACGAGGTCGTCACGAACGCCCACGTCAAGCACGTGGCGCTGCCCTCCGGAGGCCGTCTGGCGCTCATCACGCTCGACAACGGCAAGGACCACAAACGCCCCAACACGCTCGGCCCGCGGTCGCTCCGGGCGCTCGGCGAGGCGCTCGACCAGGTGCGCGCGGACGCCGCCGCCGGCACGATCCGCGCCGCGGCCATCACGGGCAAGCAGTACTGCCTCGCCGCCGGCGCCGACCTCTCCCAGGCCTCCCGCGTGCCGGACCGCGAGACCGCGCACGCGCTCGCCCGGCTCGGACACGACACCCTCCGGCGGCTCGGCGACCTCGGCGTGCCGTCGTTCGCCTTCGTCAACGGGATGGCCCTCGGCGGCGGACTCGAGGTCGCGCTGCACTGCACCTACCGCGTGTTCTCGTCCGCGGCGCAGGGCATCGGGCTGCCCGAGGTGTTCCTCGGGATCATCCCCGGCTGGGGCGGCGCGACGCTGCTCCCGCGGCTCATCGGGCCCGAGCGCGCGCTCCGCGTCATCGTGGAGAACCCGCTGAAGAACAACCGGCTCATGGACGGGCCCACCGCCGTCGAACTCGGCATCGGCGATGCGCTCGTGCCCTCGGCGATGTTCCTCACCGATGCGCTGCGCTGGGCCGACGGCGTGCTGTCCGGTCGGGTGACGGTGCAGCGCCCGAACGAGCCGGGTACCCTCGCCAAGGCCACCTGGGGCACGGTCGTCAAGGTCGCCCGAGGGCAGGTCACGGGCCGGATCGGCACCGTGCCGCGCTCGCCCCGGGTCGCTCTCGACCTCGTCGCCGCCGCCCGTTCCGGCAGCCTCGACGACCGGTTCGCGGCCGAGGACGACGCCCTCGCGGACCTCATCAGCGGCGACCAGTTCGCCGCGTCGATGTACGCGTTCGACCTCGTGCAGAAGCGCGCCAAGCATCCGGTCGGCGCACCCGAGGCCGCTCCGCGGACGATCACGAAGGTCGGCGTGCTCGGTGCCGGACTCATGGCGTCGCAGTTCGCGCTGTTGTTCGCCCGCCGTCTCGGTGTGCCCGTGGTCATCACCGACCTCGACCAGGGCCGCGTCGATGCCGGGGTGGCCCGGATCCGCAGCGAGGTCGACGCGCTGCTCGGCAAGGGACGGATCTCGCCCGACGACGCCAACCGGATCGTGGGCCTCGTCTCCGGCACGGTGTCCCTCGAGCCGTTCGCTGACGCGGACTGGGTCATCGAGGCCGTGTTCGAGGAACTCGGCGTCAAACAGGACGTCCTCCGCCGGGTCGAGCAGATCGTCGCCCCGGACGCGATCCTCGCCACGAACACGTCGTCGCTCTCGGTCGAGGCCATGGCCGACGCGCTCGAGCACCCGGACCGCCTCGTCGGCTTCCACTTCTTCAACCCCGTCGCGGTCATGCCGCTCGTCGAGGTTGTCCGCGCACCGCGGACGTCGGACGAGGCCGTCTCGACCGCACTCGCCGTCGCGCGGACGCTGAAGAAGACCGCGATCATCACGGCGGACGCCCCCGGCTTCGTCGTGAACCGTGTGCTCGCCCGGGTCCTCGGCGAGGCGATGCGCGGCGTCGAGCAGGGCACCCCGTTCGAGGTCGTGGCCGAGGGCGCCGCACCGCTCGGCCTCCCGATGTCGCCGTTCGAGCTGCTCGAACTCGTCGGTCTGCCCGTCGGCGCCCACGTGCTCGACTCCCACCACCAGGCGTTCCCCGACCGCTACTGGCCGGGCGACGGGCTCCGGCGGCTCGCCGAGCACGGTGCCATCACGACGCGCGACAAGAAGGGCGCCGTGACCGGGTACGACCGGGCGGCGGTGGAACTCGTCGCGCCCGCGAAGAAGGACGCGACGCCGTCGTCCGCGGCCGAGATCCAGCGACGCTTCGAGGACGGCCTCGCGGACGAGCTCCACCGCATGCTCGACGAGGGCGTCGTCTCCGCCGTCGAGGACATCGACCTCGGGCTGATCCTCGGCGCCGGGTACCCGTTCCACTCGGGCGGCATCAGCCCGTACCTCGACCGGGTCGGCGCGTCCGAGCGGGTGTTCGGCGGCACGTTCCACGACCCGCGGATCGTGGGTCCGGCCTCCCGCTGAGCGCCGCTCCGGCCGCGTCGCACCGGGGTACCCCGTTCGGACACCGGGATGCCCCCGTGCGACCGGCACCCGGCGGTGCGACGGCGGTCGGGGACCCCGCCGCCGTCAGCGCTGCGCCGAGCCCGACGACGCGCGAGCGGGGGCGGGCTTCGCCTTCGGCAGCTTCGTGCCCACGACCTGGTCGACCACGTCGCGCGCGATCGCCTGTGCCGACAGTCCGACCTGCTCGAGGATCTGGGACCGCGACGCGTGGTCGATGAACGCGTCGGGCAGCCCGAGCTCGTTCACCGCGGTGTCGACCCCCGCCGCGCGGAGGTCCTGCCGCAGTCGCGTCCCGATGCCCCCGACGCGGACGCCGTCCTCGAGCGTGATGACGAGCCGGTGGTCGCGCGCGAGGTCGACGAGCGAGGTCGCGATGGGCACGACCCATCGCGGGTCGACCACCGTGGCGCCGATGCCCTGCGCTTCGAGGAGCGCGGCGACGTCGAGCGCGATCGGTGCCATCGCCCCGACCGCGACGATGAGGACGTCCTCGGCGTCCGACGAGTCCGAGGCCGACCGGAGCACGTCCACGCCGTCCGCGAGGCGGTGCACCGCGGGGATGTCCGGCCCGACCGCGCCCTTCGGGAACCGCACGACGGTCGGGGCGTCGTCGACGGCGACGGCCTCGCGGAACTCCTCGCGGAGGGTGCTGGCGTCACGGGGCGCAGCGATGCGGATGCCCGGGACGACCTGCAGGATCGCGAGGTCCCACATGCCGTGGTGGCTCGGCCCGTCCGGACCGGTGACGCCGGCGCGGTCGAGCACGAAGGTCACGCCGGCGCGGTGCAGGGCGACGTCCATGAGGACCTGGTCGAACGCGCGGTTCACGAACGTCGCGTAGAGCGCCACGACCGGGTGCAGTCCGCCGAACGCGAGCCCCGCTGCCGTGGTGACGGCGTGCTGCTCGGCGATCCCCACGTCGTACACGCGCTCCGGGTGCCGCTCCTGGAACCGGTGCAGTCCCGTCGGCCGGAGCATCGCCGCGGTGATCGCGACGATGCGCTCGTCGTCGTCGCCGGCCTGCGCGAGTGCCTCCGCGAACACGTCCGTCCAGGCGGGTCCGGCGCTCGCGCTCTCGAGCGACTCGCCCGTCTCGGGGTCGATGTGCCCGACGGCGTGGAACTGGTCGGCGACGTCACGGAGCGCGGGCTCGAAGCCGTGCCCCTTCTCGGTGATCGCATGCACGATGACCGGCGTCCCGTAGTCCTTCGCCTGCCGGAACGCGGCTTCGAGCGCGCGCTCGTCGTGGCCGTCGACCGGTCCGATGTACTTGATGTCGAGGTTCGAGTACAGCGCCTCGTTGTTCGTGAACCGCGACAGGAACCCGTGCATGCCGCCCCGGAGTCCCCGGTACACGGCGCGTCCGGGATGCCCGAAGTGGCTCGCGAAGCGTTGGGTGCGCTCGTACATCTCGCGGTACTCACGCCGCGTCCGCACCTGGTTGAGGAACCGCGCCATGCCGCCGATCGTCGGCGCGTAGGAGCGGCCGTTGTCGTTGACGACGATGACGAGACGGCGGTCGTTGTCGTCCGAGATGTTGTTGAGGGCCTCCCACGTCATGCCGCCGGTGAGCGCGCCGTCACCGACCACGGCCACGACGGTGCGATCACTCTGCCCGGTGAGCTGGAACCCCCGCGAGATGCCGTCCGCCCACGACAGCGACGACGACGCGTGCGAGGACTCGACGATGTCGTGCTCGGACTCGGATCGCTGCGGGTACCCGGCGAGACCGCCCTGTGTCCGCAGGCCGCTGAAGTCCTGCCGCCCCGTGATGAGCTTGTGGACGTACGACTGGTGCCCGGTGTCGAACACCATGGGGTCGTGCGGCGAGTCGAACACCCGGTGCATGGCGAGGGTGAGTTCCACCACGCCGAGGTTCGGCCCGAGGTGCCCGCCCGTCTTCGCCACCTCGGCCACGAGGAACGTGCGGATCTCCGCTGCGAGCTCGACCATCTGGGTGTCGGACAGACGCTTGAGGTCGCGTGGCGACCGGATGCCGGACAACAGGCTCACGGACGCTCCTTTCGTGGGCGAACGCTCAGTGTATTCGCGCCACCGCAGAACGGTCTGGTTGCGGGCGGCGCGGGGCTCGTCGCGCAGATGGTGACCTGGACGGACGGGAGGGACGGTGCCAGTGGCACCCTCCCTCCCGTCCGTCCACCGGTCACCTAGACGAGCGAGCGGAGCACGTACTGCAGGATGCCGCCGTTGCGGTAGTAGTCGGCCTCGCCGGGGGTGTCGATGCGCACCACCGCGTCGAACTCGACGGGCTGGGCACCCGCGGGCGAGTGCTCACTCGGCGTCGCGGTGACGTGCACGGTGCGCGGGGTCGTCCCGTCGTTGAGCTGCTCGAGCCCCGAGATCGACACGACCTCGGTGCCGTCGAGTCCGAGCGAGTCCGCGGTCTCGCCCGCCGGGAACTGCAGCGGCACGACACCCATGCCGATGAGGTTCGAGCGGTGGATGCGCTCGAAGCTCTCCGCGATCACCGCACGGACGCCGAGCAGGTTCGTGCCCTTCGCCGCCCAGTCGCGGGAGGACCCGGATCCGTACTCCTTGCCGCCGAGGATCACGAGCGGGACACCCTGCGCCTGGTAGTGCTGCGACGCGTCGTAGATGAAGGCCTGCTCACCCTCCGGGGTCGTGAAGTCCCGCGTGTACCCACCCTCGACGCCGTCGAGCAACAGGTTCTTGAGCCGGATGTTCGCGAACGTCCCGCGGATCATCACCTCGTGGTTGCCGCGGCGCGACCCGTACGAGTTGAAGTCCTTCCGGTCCACCCCGTGCTCGGCCAGGTAGTGCCCGGCGGGGCTGTCCGCCTTGATGGACCCGGCGGGCGAGATGTGGTCGGTCGTGACGGAGTCGCCGAGCTTCGCGAGCACCCGGGCGCCGCTGATGTCCGACACCGGGGTGGTCTCGATCGTCAGGCCCTCGAAGTACGGGGGCTTCCGGACGTAGGTCGACTCGGCGTCCCACTCGAACGTGTCACCGGTCGGCGTCGGCAGGGACTTCCAGCGGTCGTCGCCCTCGAACACCGAGGCGTACTCGTGCGTGAACATCCCGGTGTCGATGGAGTGGTCGATGACCTCCTGCACCTCGGCCGCGTCGGGCCAGATGTCCTTGAGGTACACCGGCTCCCCCGACTGGTCGGTGCCGAGCGCGTCCGCGTCGAAGTCGAAGTGCATGGACCCGGCCAGCGCGTACGCGATCACGAGGGGCGGGGACGCCAGGTAGTTCATCTTGACGTCGGGGTTGATGCGCCCCTCGAAGTTCCGGTTGCCGGAGAGCACCGCGGTCACCGCGAGGTCGTTGTCCTGCACCGCCTGCGAGATCTCGTCGGGCAGCGGGCCGGAGTTGCCGATGCACGTGGTGCAGCCGTAGCCGACCGTGTAGAACCCGAGGTCCTCGAGGTACCCGGTGAGCCCGGCCTTCTCGTAGTAGTCCGTGACGACCTTCGACCCGGGCGCGAGCGTGGTCTTGACCCACGGCTTCGACTTCAGGCCCTTCTTCGCGGCGTTCCGGGCGAGGAGCCCGGCCGCGAGCATGACCGACGGGTTCGACGTGTTCGTGCACGACGTGATCGCGGCGATGGCGACCGCGCCGTGGTCGATCGTGAACGCGTCGCCGCCGTCGAGCGCCACCCGGACCGGCTTCGACGCCGTGTTCGGCGCGCTGGCGGCGTGGAGCGGGACCTCCGACGGCTGGGCGTCCGCGTCGTCCTGGACGGCGTGCTCGTCGCCGGGCGCGGCGGCCACCGGGTCCGACGCGGGGAACGAGTCGGCGACGGCCTTGTCCTCTTCCGACGGCGTCGTCGTGGCGTAGTTCGCCAGGTCGACCTCGAACTGGTCCTTGGCGACCGAGAGCTCGATGCGGTCCTGGGGCCGCTTCGGTCCGGAGATCGACGGCACGACCGTCGAGAGGTCGAGCTCGAGGTACTCGGAGTACGCCGGCTCCACCGAGGGGTCGTGCCAGAGGCCCTGCGCCTTGGAGTAGGCCTCGACGAGGGCGATCTGCGACTCCTCGCGCCCGGTGAGGCGCAGGTACTCGAGCGTGACGTCGTCGACCGGGAAGATCGCGGCGGTCGACCCGAACTCCGGGCTCATGTTGCCGATCGTCGCGCGGTTCGCGAGCGGCACCTGGGCGACGCCCTCGCCGTAGAACTCGACGAACTTGCCGACCACGCCGTGCTTCCGGAGCATCTGGGTGATCGTCAGGACGACATCGGTCGCGGTGACGCCGGCCGGGATCGCACCGGACAGCTTGAACCCGACGACCTTCGGGATGAGCATCGACACCGGCTGACCGAGCATCGCCGCCTCGGCCTCGATGCCGCCGACGCCCCACCCGAGGACGCCGAGCCCGTTCACCATCGTGGTGTGCGAGTCGGTGCCGACGAGGGTGTCCGGGTAGGCCGTCAGCTCGCCGTCGATCTCGCGCGTGTAGGTGACACGGGCGAGGTACTCGATGTTCACCTGGTGGACGATGCCGGTGCCCGGCGGGACGACCTTGAAGTCCTCGAACGCGGTCTGGCCCCAGCGGAGGAACTGGTACCGCTCGCCGTTCCGCTCGTACTCGATGTCCGTGTTGACCTTCAGCGCGTCAGCACGTCCGAAGAGGTCGGCGATCACCGAGTGGTCGATGACGAGCTCGGCCGGTGCGAGGGGGTTGATCTTCGTCGGGTCCCCGCCGATCTCCGCCATCGCCTCACGCATGGTGGCCAGGTCGACGATGCACGGCACGCCGGTGAAGTCCTGCATCACGACGCGCGCGGGCGTGAACTGGATCTCGGTGTCGGGCTCCGCGGTCGGCACCCAGGAGCCGAGCGCGCGGATCTGCGCCTCGGTGACGTTCGCGCCGTCCTCGGTGCGGAGCAGGTTCTCGAGCAGGACCTTCAGGCTGTACGGGAGTCGCTCGTGTCCGGGCACGGTGTCGATGCGGTGGAACGCGTGGTCGACACCCCCGACCGTGAGGACGTCCTTCGAACCGAAGCTGTTCAACGCAGCCATCGTGCCGCCTCCCTTGCTGGTCGGGCCCGCTCCGTCGCGGGCCCGAGATGTCTCGATGTCGAGACAGATGCTACACGCGGTCGGGGCCTCCGGCGGCGTCGACGTCCCCGGTGCCGCCGTCGGCGACCTGCCCGAACACGGAGCGGACGAGCAGCCACGTCACCCAGAGCATCGCCGCGTAGAGCGGTACCCCGGTGACGAGCTTGATGCCGGCCAGGAGCTCCACCTGCGCGGCGAGGTAGAGCGGGACCTCGATCGCGAGCCGCACCGCGAACAGCCCCGCCCAGAGCCAGGTCGCCACGGTGAGCACACGGCGCTTGACGGGGTCGCTGCGCCAGTGGTCGCCCTCCGGCAGCAGGAGCCCCACGACGATCCCGATGAGCGGCCGTCGGGCCACGAGGGTGGCGAGCAACACGGCCAGGGACACCGCGTTCACGACGATGCCCGGCACGAAGTTGCTCTCGGCGCGCCCGGTGAACAGCGACAGGCCGGCGGAGATCGCGACGCCGAGGATCCCGGAGAGCGCGGTGACGAGCGGCTGACGCTGCACGAGCCGCAGCCCGACGAACACGAGCCCGACGAGCACGGGGACCACGACACTCGGCACGAGCTGGTGCGTGACGGCGAACACGATCAGGAACGCGAACCCCGGGAGGATCGACTCGGCCAGTCCGCGCACCCCGCCGACCGCCGCGACGAGCGCCCGGCCCGATGGCGCCTCGCCCGGAGCGACCCGCGCGATGCCGGCCCGCGCGACCGCGTCACGCAGCTGCGCCGACAACGACAGCGCGTCGGCGTGGTCTGTGGCGTGGTCCTCGGGGAGCGGGGCGCTCGGGTCCGACGTCATCAGATCGTCGCGGTCGGCATCGTCTTCGGCATGTGGAGCGGGATGAGGTCGCGGGGCGGCATGGGACTCGTCCCACGGACGACGACCACGCTCCGGAACAGGTCCTCGATCTCGGTCGCGGCCTCGGGGTCCTCCGCCGCCTTGCCGGCGATCACACCGCGGAGGAACCAGCGGGGCCCGTCGACCCCGACGAAGCGCGCGGTCCGCAGCCCGTCGGTGACGCCGTCCTCGCCGACCACCGGGACGTCCGCGCGGAGCTCCGGGCCGAGCGGCCCGTCCACCTCGGTCGCCACGCCACCCTGCCGACCGATCTGCTCGGCGATCTGCGCGCGGATCTCGTGCCAGAGCCCCGTCGTCCGGGGCGCGGCGAACGGCTGCACCTGGAGCGTCGACTCCTCGAAGTCGAGACCGACCGCGACGACCCGCTGCGAGCCCTCCTCGACCTCGAGGCGGAGGTGGAGGCCCTCACGCGGCAGGATCTTCACCCCGCCGAGGTCGACGTACGGACGCACGGGATTCGCCTCGGTCTCGTCGAGCGGCCCGTTCTCCTCGCGGTCAGCAGGAGCCGACTTCGCCGTCGGCTCGACCGTCACGACCTCGTCGAGCGCCTCGTCGGCCTCGTCCGCGATGTCCACCTCGGGCGTGGTCGAGGCGAGCTCGACCTCCTCGGCGGGCTCGGTGCCCTTCTTGCCCCTGCCGATCCTCATGCGCCGGCTCCTTCCTGGTCGTCCGTTCCGGGTCGCGTGCCGTCCGCCGCGCCCTCCGTCGTGGGGGCGGCCGCCACGCTCACGTCCACCGCCGTACCGTACCCGGACGACCCGAATCCGCCGTGTCCGCGTACGCTGTCCGGGAGCTCGTCGACGGCGACGAACCGCACGGCGGGCACGGGCATCACGACGAGCTGGGCGATGCGGTCCCCCACCGCCACCGAGTACGACTCGCGCTGGTCCGTGTTGAGCAGGGCGACCTTGAGCTCCCCGCGGTACCCGGCGTCGATCGTGCCGGGCGCGTTGACGATCGTGATCCCGTGCTTGGCGGCCAGACCGCTCCGCGGCACCACGAACCCGGCGTACCCGTCGGGCAGGGCGATCCGTACGCCGGTGCCGACGAGTCGACGCTCACCGGGGGCGAGCACCACCGCCTCGGTGGAGACGAGGTCGGCTCCGGCGTCTCCCGGGTGGGCGAACCGAGGGGCGTCCGCCCCGGTCCATGGCACGTCGAGGGGCTCGGTCACGTGACGAGGGTAGTGCACACGGCGTGGTCGAATAGGGGGGTGACCGTGTACCGCGAACGACTCTGGGCTCCCCCGACCCTCTACCTCGCGACCGCGCTGGTGATCCCCGCCAGCCTGCTCGTGTTCCTGCCCATCAACACCACCGTCGGCGTCGTCGTCGCGATCGGCATGGAGCTCGCGGTCCTCGTCATGCTCTGGCTGCTCGCACCGATCGTCGAGGTGACCGAGGACGAGTTCCGGGCGGGCCGCGCGCACCTGCCGCGGAGCGCTGTCGGCGCCGTGCAGGGGTACGACGGCAGCGCGGCGACCCGCGAGCGCGGGCCGACGTTGGACGCGCGCGCCTGGACGCTCTTCCGTGGCTACGTCCACGGCGTGGTCAAGGTCGAGGTCGCCGACGCGCAGGACCCGACCCCGTACTGGTTGGTGTCCGTGCGGCACCCCGACCAGGTCGTCGCGGCCCTCGGACGCTGACCGGTCGGGAGGACGACGAACGGCGCCGGTCGGGAGGACGACGAACGGCGCCGGACCCCGATCGGGATCCGGCGCCGTTCGACGTGCGGGGTGTGGACTACGCCGAGGCGCACTCCATGCAGACGGGACCGAGCTTCGTCTCGTGGTCGAGCTGCGAGCGGTGCTTCACGAGGAAGCACTCGACGCAGGTGAACTCGTCCACCTGCGGCGGCAGCACCACGACGTCGAGGTCGACGTCGGAGAGGTCCTGTCCGGCGAGTTCGAAGCTGCCGGGGTTGTCGGCGTCGTCGACGTCCACGACACCCGACATCTTGTCGGGGACGCGCTCCTTCAGTGCCTCGATCGACTCGGAGTCGTCGTCGGTCTTCCGAGGGGCGTCGTAGTCGGTGGCCATGCCCATCCGTTCTCGTTGAGAGGGGTCGTCGCCGGGATCGGCGGCGACAGTTTGCATCAAGTACCGATGATTCGCAAACCGTGCGATCCGGTGCTCCAGCAGGCGGTGCAACCCGTCGTGCCGGCTGCGCATTCCCGCTTCCAGCCCGTCGGCACGCCATCTCGGTACCGGCGTCAGCGGCCGGCCACGGACACGAGGCCGACGACGTTTCCGCGCGGCACGCCCACGACGTCCCGGTCGCGGGGTCGGGCGGGTGGCACACTTCCGGACTGTACGCATGCACGGGAAGGCGGACAGATGCAAGACGTGAGAGTCATCGGTGTGGAACCGGGCGCGATCCTCCTCGCGACCGACTCCGGGAGCGAGTACCGGCTCGCGGTCACCCCCTCGCTGTCCGGCCAGGTCCGCCAAGCGAGCCCCGCCGAGGGCGAGCCGCACCGCCGGATCCCGCCCAAGGAGATCCAGGCGCGCATCCGCGCCGGGCTGAGCAGCGAGCAGGTCGCCGAGCTCATGGGCGTCGCGGTCGAGGACGTCCGTCGGTTCGAGGGGCCGGTGATGGCCGAGCGGTCGTTCGTGCTCGACGCCGCCCGACGCGTCTCCGTCACGGGCGAAGCGGGAGCACCCGAGGTCTTCGGCGACGCCATCACCGCGCGGCTCGAGGCCGGCGACGCCACCGACGTCCGCTGGTCCAGCCGGAAGGACGTCGAGCACGGCTGGCAGGTGCAGGTCCACTACATCGCGGACGAGGTCGAGCACGACGCGCAGTGGCGCTTCGACCCGAAGACCTCGACGCTGACGCCCGACAACGGCGACGCGCACCGCCTGTCGCGCGAGGACGACGACGAGGGCCTCACCCCTCGGCTCCGCGCCGTCGATCCGGAGCCCGAGGACAGCGCGTCCACCCGGTTCGACTCCGGCGCGTTCCGGGTCGAGACCGACCAGCGTCCGGCACCGGACCGGGAGGCCGCCGACCGTCCGCCACTCCGCGCACCGCTGCCGCGCATCGGCGCGCCGGCCGTCGAGGAACGGGGCCCGGGGAACGAGACCGCCGACCTGCTCGAGGCGCTGCGGCGCCGGCGCGGTGAGCGCGAGGCCGCCACGTTCGGCGACCACTCGGACGACCGCCGCGGGGACGACCGGCAGCGCCGGTCGGTGACCGTCGTGGACATCCCGCTCGACACCCTCGCTCCCGGCGAGGTCGGCGACGCCGACGGGGTCGACGACCCGGTGGGCGACGGCGGCCGCCCGTCGTCCGCGCCCCGGGCGGACGAGTCGGGCTCCACCGCGGAGCAGCCCGACGGAGGCCGACCGGACCGGAAGAAGCGGAGCCGACGGGCGATGCCGAGCTGGGACGAGATCGTGTTCGGCACGCGGCCGGACGACGACCTGGCCTGATCCGGCACCCCGACCTCAGGTGGCGAACGCCCCCGCGAGGAGCAGCGGGACGTAGGTCTCGTCGTCCGACATCGATCCGTGCTGGCCGAGCATCCGCCGGGGGTGTTCGCCGGCCTCGCGGTCGTCGTTGAACGCCCACTGACCGCGAGCGGCGACCACGACGTCGCCGAGTCGCGCCCGGACCGGGTCGGTGACCGCCCCGAACCACCCGGCGGCGATCGCCTCGTCGCGGCTCGCCACCCACGCGCGCTTGCCGACGCGCTCCCGCCACGCGCGCACGGTGGCGTCGACGTCGGTCCCCGGCGCCAGGGTGAGCTGTCGGCAGCGCGGATCCCCCGCGAACCCGACGACCGGTTCGAGCAGGTCGGGAGCGATGGCGACGTTCGCCTCGTCGGGGACGTCGAGCACGCCGTGGTCCGCGGTGACGACGAGGCCGACATCGGCCGGGAGCGCCGCCGCGAGCCGGGCCAGTTCGGCGTCGAGGGCCTCGAGCGCACTCGTCCACCGGTCCGACTGCCAGCCGCGCTTGTGGGCGATCGAGTCGAGCTCCGGCACGTACAGGTAGACGAGCGTGGCCGGCCCGTCGGCGACCGCCTCGAGCGCGGCGTCCACCCGGGCGGGGATGGTGTCGGCGTCGACGTAGTCCGCGCCCGCCAGGACGTTCGCGGTGAACCCCGACGTCCGGTATCGCGCCGGCCCGACCGACCGCACCACGAGCCCGTCGGCCACGGCCCGCTCGAACAGCGTCGGGACGAGCAACCACCCCGCGGGGACCCCGGTGTCCCAGCCGCTGAGCAGGTTGACCACGCGGCCCGAGCCCGGGTCGAACCCGCTGTACCCGACGACGCCGTGCGTCCCGGGCGTCGCACCCGTGCTGAGCGTCGTCAGCGCGGCGGCGGTCGTCGTGGGGAACCCGCTCCGCAGGCGGCGCTTCTCGGCGGCGAGGAACCGCGCGTGACCGGCGCGCGCCCGCACGGCGTTCGCACCGAGTCCGTCGACGAGCACGACGATCGCGGACCGGGCGGGACGGAGCCGGATCCGGGCCTCCCGACCGAGCCCCGCGAGCGCCGGTCCAGGGTGGCCGAGTGCGGTCAGGCAGGCCGGCACCACGTCGGCGAGGTTCGCGGTGTCCTGCGTCGCCGTCGGTACCATCGGAGTCATCCGGCCCAGTCAACCAGACAGCGCCGCGACAGAGAGGGCCCATGGCACGCACGGACGCAGTCGGCCTCCCCGACGGTGAGCGCATCGAGGACGTCGACGTCTCCGAGGAGATGCAGGGCTCGTTCCTCGAGTACGCGTACTCGGTCATCTACTCCCGCGCGCTGCCCGACGCCCGTGACGGCCTGAAGCCCGTCCAACGCCGGATCCTGTACCAGATGTCGGAGATGGGCCTCCGCCCGGACCGCGGACACGTCAAGTGCGCGCGCGTGACCGGCGAGGTCATGGGCAAGCTGCACCCGCACGGCGACGGCGCGATCTACGACGCCCTCGTGCGGATGGCACAGGACTTCACGATGCGCGTCCCGCTCGTCGACGGCCACGGCAACTTCGGCTCGCTCGACGACGGACCCGCCGCCGCCCGCTACACCGAGGCACGACTCGCCGAGCCGTCGATGGCGATGACCGACGGCCTCGGTGAGGACGTCGTCGACTTCGTCCCGAACTACGACAACCAGCTCATGCAGCCCGAGGTGCTGCCCGCGGCGTTCCCGAACCTGCTCGTGAACGGCGCGTCCGGGATCGCGGTCGGCATGGCCACGAACATGGCGCCGCACAACCTCGGCGAGGTCGTCAAGGCCGCGAAGCACCTGCTCCGTCACCCCGACGCGACCCTCGACGAGCTCATGGAGTTCGTGCCCGGCCCCGACCTGCCGTCGGGCGGCACGATCGTCGGCCTCGCCGGGGTCCGGGACGCCTACGCCACCGGCCGCGGCTCCTTCCGCACGCGCGCCAAGGTGAGCGTCGAGAGCATCACCCCGCGCAAGACCGGGCTCGTCGTCACCGAGCTGCCGTACCTCGTCGGTCCCGAACGGGTGATCGAGAAGATCAAGGACGGCGTCCAGTCCAAGAAGCTCTCGGGGATCTCGGACGTCACCGACCTGACCGACCGGAACCACGGACTCCGGCTCGTCATCGGGATCAAGACCGGGTTCAACCCGTCCGCCGTGCTCGAGCAGCTGTACAAGCACACCCCGCTCGAGGACGGCTTCGGCATCAACAACGTCGCCCTCGTCGACGGCACCCCGCAGACGCTCGGGCTCAAGGAGCTCCTCGAGGTCTACGTCGCACACCGCCTCGACGTCGTGACCCGCCGGTCCCGCTACCGCCTCGCGCGGCGTCGCGAGCGCCTCCACCTCATCGAGGGCCTGCTCATCGCGATCCTCGACATCGACGAGGTCATCGAGGTCATCCGGACGTCGGACGACTCCGAGGCCGCACGCACGCGGCTCCAAGAGGTCTTCGACCTGTCCGAGGTGCAGGCCGAGTACATCCTCGAGCTGCGCCTGCGGCGCCTCACCAAGTTCTCGCGCCTGGAGCTCGAGCGGGAACGCGACGAGCTGCTCACCGACATCGCCGCCCTGGAGGAACTGCTCGGCTCCGACGCCCGGCTCCGGACCCAGGTGGCCACGGAACTCACCGAGGTCGCGGACCGCTTCGCGACCCCGCGCCGCACCCTGCTCACCGAAGCCGACGCGCCCGTGCGCGGCGGACGCAAGGCCGCCGTCGAGCTCGAGATCGTGGACGCGCCGTGCCGCGTGCTCCTGTCCACCACCGGACGGCTCGTGCGCGTCGACCAGACGGAGGGCTCCGACCGCGTCGCGCGCACCCCGGCGCGATCGAAGCACGACGCCGTGCGGTCCACCGTCGCCACCACGGTGCGGTCCTCCGTCGGCGCACTCACGGACCGTGGCCGCGTCGTGCGGTTCTCGCCCGTCGACGTCCCCGCCGTCCCGCCGGCCTCGGTCCGCCTGGACGCCGGCGTGCGTGTCCGCGACTACCTGGGCCTGCCGTCGGGTGAGACCGTCGTCGCGCTCCTCGACCCCGAGTCACCGAACGCGCTCGCGATCGGCACACGGCAGGGCGTCGTCAAGCGCGTCGTGCCGAACGCGTGGCCGGACAAGCCCGACGTCGTGGCGATCGCCCTCAAGGACGGCGACGCCGTGATCGGCGCCACACAGGGACCCGAACAGGACGACGTCGTGTTCGTGACCTCGAACGCGCAGCTCCTGCGGTTCCCCGCCGCCGTGGTCCGCCCGCAGGGGCTCCCCGCGGGCGGCGTCGTCGGCGTCCAGCTCGCCGCGGGTGCCACGGTCATCGCCTTCACGACCGTCGACCCAGCGGCCGACGTCGTCGTCGCGACCGTGTCCACGTCGTCCGCGACGCTCGCCGGCACGGACCCCGGCCGCGCCAAGGTCTCCGCTCTGTCCGAGTTCCCTGCCAAGGGGCGCGGCACCATGGGGGTCCGGGCGCACGCGTTCCTCAAGGGCGAGGACGGCCTCGCCGTCGCGTGGGCCGGTGTCGCTCCACCGCACGCGCTCGGTCCGGACGGCGCGGCCCGGACACTGCCCGACTGGTTGTCCAAGCGCGACGGGTCCGGGTCACCGCTCGAGGCCGTCGTGACCACGATCGGTGCGAGCCCCGCCGTCCCCATCGGGGCGGAGTCCGACCCCGCGTAGCGGGGCCGGAAGGCGACCCCGCGGAGCGGGGCCGGAGGGCGACCCCGCGGAGCGGCCGGGACGCGACGCCGCGCAGCGGCCTGGGCCTGGGCCTGGGCCGCCCGTCAGGCGTCGATGCGGTCCCGGTCGAGCCCCTGGCCGGCCAGGATGAACTCCTTGCGTGGCGCCACGTCGTTGCCCATGAGCAGCTCGAACACCCGGGCGGCGTTCTCGGCGTCCGACACGTTGACGCGCCGGAGGGTCCGGTGCGCCCGGTCCATCGTGGTCTCGGCGAGCTGGTCGGCGTCCATCTCGCCGAGGCCCTTGTACCGCTGGATCGGCTCCTGGTACTTCTTGCCCGACTTCTCGAGCTTCCGGAGCACGCCCTGCAGCTCCTGCTCGGAGTACGTGTACAGCGTGTCGTTCGGCTTGCCCCGGTTCACCACCACGACGCGGTGCAACGGCGGGACGGCGGCGAACACCCGGCCGGCCTCGATCATCGGGCGCATGTACCGGAAGAACAGCGTCAGCAGCAGCGTGCGGATGTGCGCACCGTCGACATCGGCGTCGCTCATGACGATGACCTTGCCGTAGCGGGCCTGGTCGAGCTCGAACGAGCGTCCGGATCCGGCTCCGACCACCTGGATGATCGACGCGCACTCGGCGTTCGAGAGCATGTCGCTCACCGAGGCCTTCTGCACGTTGAGGATCTTGCCGCGGATCGGAAGCAGCGCCTGGTACTCGCTGTTCCGGGCGAGCTTGGCGGTGCCGAGCGCGGAGTCGCCCTCGACGATGAACAGTTCGCTCGCGGCGACGTCGTTCGACCGGCAGTCGGCGAGCTTCGTGGGCAGGGACGAGCTCTCGAGCGCGTTCTTGCGGCGCTGGGTCTCCTTGTGCGCGCGAGCGGAGATCCGGGACTTCATCTCCGAGACGACCTTCTCGAGCAGCGCCTGCGACTGTGCCTTCTCGGTCCGCTGCGTCGACGTCAGGATCTCGGTCATCCGGGCGGCCACGACGTTCGCGACGATCTGCCGGACCGCCGGCGTGCCGAGGATCTCCTTCGTCTGCCCCTCGAACTGTGGCTCGGGCAGCCGCACCGTCAGCACCGCGGTGAGTCCGGCGAGCACGTCGTCCTTGTCGAGCTTGTCCTGCCCCACCTTGAGCCTGCGGGCGTTCGCGTCCACCTGCGCGCGGATCGCCTTCATCAGACCGTTCTCGAAGCCCGTCTGGTGCGTCCCGCCCTTCGGCGTCGCGATGATGTTGACGAAGCTCCGGGTCACGGTCTCGTAGCCGCTCCCCCAGCGCAGCGCGACGTCGACCTCGCAGGTGCGCTCGACCTCGGTCGCGACCATCGCCCCTGCGTCGTTGAGCACCGGCACGGTCTCGGTGAAGGTACCCGTCCCCGTGACGCGCCACGTGTCCGTCACGGCCGTGTCCGGAGCCAGGTGTTCGGCGAACTCGCTGATGCCACCGTCGAACCGGAACCGCTCGACGACCGGTCCCTCGAGTCGCTCGGCGCCCTGCCCCTCGGCGAGCCGGGACGCCGCGGCGATCGCGTGCGGGCGTTCGTCGGTGATGGTGATGCCGAGACCCGGCACGAGGAACGCGGTCTGCCGCGCCCGGTTCGTCAGGTCACCGAGCTGGAACACCGCGTCGGCGGTGAAGATCTGCCGGTCCGCCCAGTACCGGACGCGCGTGCCGGTGACGCCGCGCTTCACCTTGCCGATCACTCGGAGCTCGCTGCCCGAGGTGAACGGGGTGAACGGTGCGTCCGGGCCGATGCCCGCAGCGTCGTCGAACACGCCGGGCTCACCGCGGTGGAACGACATGGCGTACGTCTTGCCGCCGCGGTCGACCTCGACGTCGAGGCGTTCCGACAGCGCGTTCACGACGGATGCCCCGACCCCGTGCAGACCGCCGGACGCGGCGTACGAGCCGGACCCGAACTTGCCGCCCGCGTGGAGCTTGGTGAACACGACCTCGACGCCCGTCAGCCCCGTCTTCGGCTCGACGTCGACGGGCACGCCACGCGCGACGTCCCCGACCTCGACGCTGCCGTCCGCGTGGAGCCGCACGGTGATCTCGTCGCCGTGGCCCGCGAGGGCCTCGTCGACGGAGTTGTCGATGATCTCCCACAGGCAGTGCATGAGCCCTCGTGAGTCCGTCGAACCGATGTACATCCCGGGACGCTTGCGGACCGCCTCGAGCCCTTCGAGCACGGAGAGATGGCGGGCGTTGTAGTCGGAACTCACCTGCCGAGGCTACCCGCGACCGGTGACGCTCCTGGCGCACCACCCCGGACGTGAGCGCACGACGCTCGGCCGACCGGGCCTCCCGGCGGTGTCCGCGACGCGCAGGTGACCGTCGACGGAATCCGCGGTCAGCGAAACAGCGCGACCACAATGCGGGGATCCCAGGGAGCGCGTGCTGAAATGGACGCACCAACCCCGGCACCGCCTCCGATCAACGAGGAGCACACCATGTCCCAGACCGTGCAGGACCTCTCCATCGACGACCTCGGCAGCAACCAGCTCACGGCGGCCGACCGCTGCGACAGCTGCGGCGCGCAGGCCTACATCCGAGCCACGATGGCGAGCGGCGAGCTCCTCTTCTGCGCCCACCACGGTGCCGAGTTCAAGGACAAGCTCGCCGCGACCGCCCTCGAGTGGCACGACGAGACCAGCCGCCTCTACGAGAGCAAGTAGCGCCCGGCCCCGCCACGGCGATCGCCGCGGTCGGTCCGACGAACAGAGGCCGGATCCCCATCGGGGATCCGGCCTCTCGCGTACCCTGCCGGTGTGCCGCTCGCGACCGCGTCAGGCGATGCGTTTGAACGCCTTGTCGACGTAGCGCGTGATCACCGCGCGGGCCTCGCGAGCGTAGCGGTCCACGGCGGCGGTGCGCGTCGGATCCGGCGCGTATTCGCGACCCAGACGACCGGTGGCGGCGGCCAACACCGCATCGGTCAGGTGCGGGTTCAGTGGCAGGAGCGGCCCCTGGGTGTGGGTGCCGAACGCCGCGGCGGTCGCCGAGCCCTCGGTGCCGGTGCCGTCCTGGTTGCCGCCGCCCGACACGACGTCCGCGAACACCGCCGTGGGATCGGTGTTCTCGATGCGGGTCGCGTGGTCCTCGAACCCCGCCACGCGTTGGTCTCCGCCGGGCAGGGTCCCACGCACGTCGAGCAGGAAGTAGTTGACCCGGCGCTCGGCGCCGCGCACGGCGCGGGCGTCGAACACCCCGAGGCCGGTCACCGGCGTCCCCTCGGTGGGGACGACCTCGCGGGTCGCCAGGTCGTAGCCGCCACCGACCGCCACGAGCGGCACGCCGGCGGCGACGGCGTCCTGGAGGAACGGTGCGAGTCGGGCGGGGTCCCCGCCGAGCGAGCGCATCGCGCTGAGCGGGCCGTTGCCGACCACGACGACGTCGGCGTCCGTCGGGAGGCTGTCCCCGACGTCGTGGCGCACGACCTCGGTCGGGATCCCGGCGGCGTCCGCGCGGGCGACGAGGGCGGTCACGTTCCCCCGGTCGCCCGAGACGCCCATCTGCCGCGGGTAGAGGTGCAGGATCGTGAGGCGATCGGCCGTCATGCCGTCCTCTCCAGGTCGGGATGACCGAGGGCCTTGCGGGCCAGCATCATGATCTCGTAGTTGACGATGAAGTGCTTCGTGCCGGACGTCGTCGCCCCGAGTCCGGACATCAGTCGGATCGCGGCCTCGACATCGGGCTCCACACGGCCGATCCGCACCCCGGCGAACTCGAGGGCGAGGGCGATCTGCCACGCCTTGTCACCCGACACGACGTCCACGTGGTCGAGATGCGAGAAGTCGATGTCGTAGATCCAGGAGATGTCCGGCGTGCCCTCGTCGATCGCCATGAGCACCTGCTCGGGCGGCGTCGACAGGGCGTCGAGGTTGAGCTGCAGGCTCGCGGCGTTCTTGAACATGGTGAACTCGGCGTGCTCTCCCGCGATCGGGATGCGCTCACCACGCCCGTAGGCCGGCTTCATCGCGGTGAAGGCCCGGGTCACCGCTTCCGCGCGGAACTGCTCGCCGAGGGCGGCCGAAGCGGTCGCGGTGGCAGCAGCGGCGTCCACCGCGTAGTGCAGCCCCCGGGCCGGCAGCCGCACCGGGATGTCGGCCCCACCGAAGCGGACCACCGCTGCGTCCCCCGTGGACTCGACGACCTCGGCGTCCGCGGCGGTCGTGCCCGACGCGTCCCGGGCGAAGTCGTCCGCGTTCTGCAGCCCGTTCGGAGCCGCAGCGACGACCTCGGGCGCGGCGCCGAAGCGCAGGACCCGCTGGCCGGCCCGGCCCTCGTAGGCGTCGAGGAACTGGTCGTCGTGGTTCGTGATGACGTTCCGCGACGACGTCGCCGCGGTGTCGAGCATCATCGTCGCGACGCGCTCCGTCTCGAAGAACCGGTACAGCTGGTCCACCTGCACGTTGAGCATCGTGACCGTCGACGGCGAGAGGATGCCGGACAGCTCCACGGCGAAGGCCTCGTCGACCTCGAGGATGCCGATGTCCGCCTTGAGGCGTCCCGTCAGCCCGACCTCCGAGAGGAGCGCCGACGCGATGCCCTGCGGCAGGTTCGCCCCGGACGGGTTCGTGAACACGCGGAGCCCGTGCGCCCGCATGATCTCGGAGATCATGTGGGTCGTCGTCGACTTGCCGTTCGAACCCAGGACGAACACGATGCCGTTCGGGAACTGCCGCGACACGTGCCGGAGGAAGTCGGGAACGAGCTTGAGGAGGATGTAGCCGGGGTAGGCGGATCCCCCGCCGCGCGCACGAGCGAGGGCGCGGAGGATCCGCCCGATGAGGATCGGGACGACGAAACGCACGCGGGGCCTACTCGAGGTAGTCGCGCAGGGACTGCGACCGCGACGGGTGGCGCAGCTTCGCCATCGTCTTCGACTCGATCTGGCGGATGCGCTCGCGGGTGACGCCGAACGTGTCGCCGATCTGGTCGAGGGTCTTCGGCATGCCGTCGCCGAGCCCGAAGCGCATGCGGATGACGCCCGCCTCGCGCTCGGACAGCGAGTCGAGCAGGCTCTCGAGCTGCTTCTGCAGCATCGTGAAGCCCACTGCGTCCGCCGGGACGACGGCCTCGGTGTCCTCGATGAGGTCACCGAACTCGCTGTCGCCGTCCTCGCCGAGCGGGGTGTGCAGCGAGATCGGCTCGCGGCCGTACTTCTGGACCTCGACGACCTTCTCCGGCGTCATGTCGAGTTCACGCGCGAGCTCCTCGGGCGTGGGCTCACGTCCGAGGTCCTGCAACATCTGCCGCTGGACGCGGGCGAGCTTGTTGATGACCTCGACCATGTGGACCGGGATGCGGATGGTCCGCGCCTGGTCCGCCATGGCGCGGGTGATCGCCTGCCGGATCCACCAGGTCGCGTAGGTCGAGAACTTGAAGCCCTTCGTGTAGTCGAACTTCTCGACGGCACGGATGAGGCCGAGGTTGCCCTCTTGGATGAGGTCGAGGAACTGCATGCCGCGACCCGTGTAGCGCTTGGCGAGGCTCACCACGAGGCGGAGGTTCGCACCGAGCAGGTGGGACTTCGCGCGCTGACCGTCGCGGGCGACCCACTTGAGCTCACGCTCCTCTTGCTTGGACAGCCCCGTCGCGTGCTGGAGCTTGTCCTCGGCGAACAGGCCGGCCTCGATCCGCATCGCGAGCTCGACCTCCTCGGCCGCGTTCAGGAGCGGGACCTTGCCGATCTGCTTCAGGTAGTCCTTGACCGGGTCCGCCGTGGCGCCCGTGATCGTGGTCGAGTAGACCGGGACCTCGTCGTCGTCGGCCTGCGAGATGACGAGCGCGCCCGCCGGAGGGGTCGCCTCGGGCGCGGGGGTCGCCCTGTCCTCGGACTCGGTCTCCTCGCCGTCCTCGGTGTCGCTGTCCTCGGAGTCGGCCGCGACCTCGGTGTCGTCGGCCTCGACGTCGACGGCGTCCTCCGGCGCGTCCTCGTCGGTGTCCGGCTCGTCGTCGGCGGGGGCGGCCGCCTTGCCGCGCGCGGTCTTGGCGGTCGTCTTCTTCGGCGCGGCCTTCTTGGCGGGGGCGCGCTTCTTCGGCGCGGCCGGTGCCGCGTTCTCGTCGGTCGCGGTCTCCACCGTCTCGGCGTCGGCCGTGGCCTTCGTCGCATCGATCGTCGTGCTCCGGGCAGCCATGCGATCACCTCTCTCGTCGTGTCACGTTCTGGGTCGTGACGGCCCCTCGCTGTCCTGCCCCCGCCGTCGGCGGACCGACGTCAGGACCCTGCGTTCCGGGCAGCATGAGGACCCATGTCAAGTCCTCGTGCCCCGATCACCACGAGCCGGAGCTCGCCGCTGATCGGCGTACCAGGACCCGAACGGGTCCGTACGCCATTATTGCACGTCCCGCCGCCGCCCGACGCGTGTCGTCCGCTCGAGCTCGATCGAACGCACGATGCGTGGTCGGGTGGGATGCGATGTCAGGGTCTGGTCGGCCCGTCCGTCGTACGGCCGGCGCGCATACGCCGCACCAGTGCAACCCAGAGGGGGCCGACGCGTATTCCGTCCTCGGCGTGGATCCGTGCTCGCGTGCGGTGCCGCGCGACGAGGAGCATCACCACGCCGAACCCCACCACGACGTACTGCACGAGCAGGGCGACCCGGAAGGACGACCACGCGAAGACCGCCGCGCCCGTGTGGTCGTGGACCGCGTCGAGCACGACGCCGATGCAGTACATCATGACGAAGGCGGCCAGGAACCCGCCGACGTTGACGACGCCGTTCGCCGAACCGAGCGACCCGACGGGGTTGAAGGTCCGCGCGAAGTCGAAGCCGATGAGGGACCCGGGGCCACCCACGCCGAGGACCACCACGAGCACGACGACGAGCCACGTCGGCGGAGCGCCGGGCCAGAGCAGCACGGCCGTCCACGCGGCGAAGATGACGCCCACGATCGTCAGCACCAGGTTCGACCGCCGGAACGGGAAGCGTGCGCAGAGCACCCCGAGGACCGGGCCGACCACGAACCCGACGAGCACGATCACCGTGAGGAACGCCGCCGCCACGGTCGCGGAGTACCCGAGCCCGCGCTCGAGCATCGGCACGCCCCACAACAGGCTGAACACGGTCCCCGACGACTGCGTGACGTAGTGCGACCAGAAGCCGAGCTGGGTCCCGGGACGCCGGAGCGCCTGCCCGAACGTCGAGAACGCGCCGCGCCGCGAGCCGGGCAACGGGATGGCGTCCGTCCGCACCGCGATCGGACCGTTGCGGACGAACGCGGCGACCAGCACGAACCCGGCGAGGCTCACCGCGGCCGCGACGCCGTACGCGGCGCTCCACCCGGAGGCGTGGAGCAGGACCGCGAACGGGAACGCCGAAGCGATCTGCCCGAGCTGCCCCAGGTTGCCGGTCCACTGCGAGATCTGCGGGAGGATCGGCCCGGTGAACCACATCGGCAACAGCCGGATCACCGAGATGAACGTCATGGCGTCGCCGGCGCCGACGAGCACCCGACCGCCGATCGCGAGACCGATCGTCGGTGACATCGCGACCACCGCCTGACCGACTGCGAGCAACGCCGCGCCGGCGGCGACGAGCCGACGTGGCCCGACCCGGTCGAGCAGGATCCCGACCGGGATCTGGAGGCCCGCGTACACCGCGATCTGCACGACCGCCAGCGTCGAGAGCACGGCCGCGGACACGGCGAACCGCTCCTGCGCCTGGACGCCCGACACACCGAGCGACGACCGCTGCAGCACGGCCAGCACGTAGGCGAGCACGGCGACGGACCAGACGGTCCACGAGCGGCGGGAGTTCATCCCCGCCAGCGTATCCAGCGGCCGCCCTCCGGACCGTGCGGCTCCGGCTGCCGACGTCGTGCGGCTCAGTCGAGCGTGGCGTCGCCCGCGACCCCGTCGGGGCCGTCCGGGCGGCGGTCCGCCAGGAAGCGCTCGAGCTCGGCCGCGATCGCGTCCGCCGTCGGGACCTCACCGTCGGCACCGGTGAGCGGCGACGACACCGGGTTGCCCTCGACGTACGTGTCGTGCCGCTCCTCGAGTGCCTGCACGAGGTGCTCGAGCTCGCCGTTGCCCGCGACCTGCTCGTCGACGCGGTTGTGGAAGTCGCGCCCGAGTTCGCGGAGGCGGTCCGTCGGGAAGATCAGGCCGGTCGCCACCGCGATGCCGGAGAGCGCGGCGACGGCGGCGTCGGGGTACTCGGTGTCGGACAGGTAGTGCGGGACGAGCAGCACGAGACCGGTGACCTGGCGGTCGAGTTCGCTCATGCGGTGCTCGACGAGGTGCAGCACGTTCGCCGGTGCCTGGGTCTGCGGCTTCCAGATGCTCATCGACTCGACGAGGTCCGCGCGTGTCCCGCTCACCGTGATCCCGATCGGACGGGTGTGCGGGACGGGCATGGGGATGGACTGGATCCACGTCGTGTCGGTGACGGCCAGGTCCTCGGCGAGGTCGACCACCGCGCGGACGAACCGGTTCCACTGGAAGTCCGGCTCGTACCCGGAGAGGAAGAGGAACGGGCGACCGAGTTCGTCGTGCACGAGGTGCAGCGTCAGACGGGACGGCGTGACCTCGGCGATGTGGTCGCGGTCGAACGTGATCACCGGGCGGCGCGCCCGGTAGTCGAGCAGGATGTCCGGATCGAACTCCGCGACGAGCACCGCCCCCGGACCGGCGAGCAGCGTCTCGGTCACCTGACCGACCGCCGTGCCGGCGTCGGCGAACCCCGTCAGGCCCGCGACCAGATGCAGACCGGGCGGGACGTCCGCCGCTGCCGCGGTCAGCGTGTACAGGTCTTCGGGGTTCATCCCGACCATGCTAGGCGGGGCCGTCGGACACCCCCGACCGCCGCTGCACGCCCAGAGCGAACAGCTCCGACGGTCCGGCACGAGCGCGTCAGTAGGGTTGGGGGTATGGTCCGCCCCACGCTCGACACCACCTCCGACCGCCCCGACAGCGTCGACGCCGACGTCCTCGTGCTCGGGGTCCGCCCGGGCTCCGACGGCTCGCCCGCCGTCGTCGCCCCCACCGCCGACGGCACCGTCGTCGACCTCGGGATCGACCTCGCGGCGCTCGGCGTCCGCGGCACGAAGGACCAGCTGGTCCGGCTGCCGGCGCCCGGCCTCGCCGCGCGCAGCGTGGCGCTCATCGGCCTGGGGAGCCGGGTCGACGCGGCGTCGATCCGTGCGGCTTCGGGCAGCGCCGTCCGACAGCTGCACGACGTCGTCTCGATCGCGATGGGCCTCCCGACCGATCACGAGGACCTGGTGGACGCAGCGCTCGAGGGCGCGGCCCTCGGGACCTACACGTTCACCCGGCACCGCGGCACCGGCACCACCGGACCGGTCCGCGGCGACCAGCGGATCACGGTGCTCGCGGCCGCCCCGGCCGAGGCCACGGTCCGACCGGCGATCGTCGCCGACGCGGTGGCGCTCGTCCGTGACCTCGTCAACACCGCTGCCGCCGACATGGCACCCGAGGACGTCGCCGAGGCCGCCCAGGACGCAGCGCGCGGTCTCCCCCTCGACGTCGAGGTGCTCGACGTCGCCGCGCTCGAGGAGCAGGGCTACGGCGGGATCCTCGGGGTCGGCCGCGGCTCCGTCCGGCCGCCC
This sequence comes from Curtobacterium sp. MCBD17_028, assembly GCF_003234875.1. Taxonomy (NCBI): domain Bacteria; kingdom Bacillati; phylum Actinomycetota; class Actinomycetes; order Micrococcales; family Microbacteriaceae; genus Curtobacterium; species Curtobacterium sp. MCBD17_028. Next base: position 115,555 of record NZ_QKTQ01000001.1, read on the forward strand.
CGGCTCGTGGTCGTGCGGTACGCGCCCGACGGAGCGTCGAAGCACCTCGCGCTCGTGGGCAAGGGCATCACCTTCGACTCCGGGGGTCTCTCGCTGAAGCCCGCCGCGAGCATGAACGGCATGAAGGACGACATGACCGGCGCCGCCACCGTGCTCGCCGCCACGGTCGCCGCCGCCCGCCTGGGGCTCCACGTCCGCGTCACGGCGTGGCTGTGCCTGGCCGAGAACATGCCGTCGGGGTCCGCCACGCGCCCCGGCGACGTCCTGACGCTCAAGAACGGCAAGACCGTCGAGGTGACGAACACCGACGCCGAGGGGCGCCTCGTCCTCGGGGACGGCCTCGCCGCGGCGTCGCTCGAGATCCCGGACGCGATCGTCGACGTCGCGACGCTCACGGGTGCGCAGGTCGTCGCCCTCGGTGACCGCACGTCCGGGCTGATGGGATCGGACGACCTCGTCGACCGCGTCCGTGCGGTGGCCGAATCCGTCTCCGAGCTCGTCTGGCCGATGCCCCTGCCCGACGAGCTGGACGCGCGGCTCGCGAGCGAGGTCGCCGACATGGTGAACGCCACGCCGGGGCAACCGGCCGCCGGGATGCTGCTCGCGGGCCGGTTCCTCGAGCGGTTCGTCGGCACCCGCCCGGACGGCAGCACGATCCCGTGGGCCCACCTCGACATCGCCGGGCCCGCCGAGAACAAGGGTGGCGGGTACGGCTGGCTCGGCAAGGGTCCGACCGGCGTCATGGTCCGGACACTCGTCGCCCTCGCAGAACAGCTGCAGTCCGAGGAGTAGGGTCGTTCCGGCGGATGCGCTTGTCATCCGCCGACTGCTCACACACGGCACGGGACCCGAACCAGGGCACCGACCGCCGGGCGCCGCCGCGGCGCGGCGTTCCACGAGGGCCCGATCGGCCCTCTCGCACGAGGGAGTTGCACCAGGTGACGGAAGAGACTTACGACGTCGTGGTCCTCGGTGGCGGCAGCGGCGGGTACGCCGCGGCGCTCCGGGCCGCGGAGCTCGGGATGAGCGTCGCGCTCGTCGAGAAGGACAAGCTCGGCGGGACCTGCCTGCACCGCGGATGCATCCCGACCAAGGCACTGCTCCACGCGGCCGAGATCGCCGACGGCGCCCGTGACGCCGAGCGTTTCGGCGTCAGGGCCCAGCTGCACGGCATCGACGTCCCGAAGGTGATCGAGTACCGCGAGGGCGTCATCACCTCGAAGTACAAGGGCCTGCAGGGGCTGATCAAGGCGCGCGGCATCACCGTGGTCGAGGGCTCCGGTCGACTCACCTCCCCCACCACCGTGCAGGTCGGCGACCGCACCGTGACCGGCAAGAACGTCGTGCTCGCGACCGGTTCCTACTCGCGCAGCCTGCCTGGTCTCGAGATCGGCGGGCGGGTCATCACCTCCGAGACCGCCCTGCAGATGGACTACGTGCCGAACAAGGTGGCCATCCTCGGCGGCGGTGTCATCGGAGTCGAGTTCGCCAGCGTCTGGAAGTCCTTCGGCGCCGACGTCACCATCATCGAGGCGCTGCCGCACCTGGTCCCGAACGAGGACGAGGCGATGTCGAAGCAGCTCGAGCGGGCGTTCCGCAAGCGCGGCATCGGGTTCTCGCTCGGCGTCCGGTTCCAGGGCGTCGAGCAGCACGAGAACGGCGTCGTCGTGACGCTCGAGAACGGGTCCACCGTCGAGGCCGACCTGCTGCTCGTCGCCGTCGGCCGCGGTCCCGTCACGGCCGGGCTCGGCTACGAGGAAACCGGCATCCGGATGGACCGTGGGTACGTGCTCACGGACGACCGGCTCCGCACGAGCGTCCCCGGCGTCTTCGCCGTCGGCGACATCGTCCCCGGCCTGCAGCTCGCGCACCGCGGGTTCCAGCAGGGCATCTTCGTCGCCGAGGAGATCGCGGGGCTGAGCCCCGTCATCACCGAGGACAAGAACATCCCGAAGGTCACCTACTGCGACCCCGAGGTCGCCTCGGTCGGGCTGTCCCAGGCGAAGGCGGAGCAGGAGTACGGCGCCGACAAGATCGACGCGTACGACTACAACCTCGCCGGGAACGGCCGCAGCCACATCATCGGCACGTCCGGCTCCATCAAGGTCGTGCGCGTGGTCGACGGTCCGGTCGTCGGCGTGCACATGATCGGTGCGCGCGTCGGCGAACTCATCGGTGAGGCCCAGCTCGCGGTGAACTGGGAAGCCCACCCCGAGGACGTCGCCCCGCTGGTCCACGCACACCCGACCCAGAACGAGGCGCTCGGCGAGGCGTTCCTGCACCTCGCGGGCAAGCCCCTCCACGCACTGTGACGCTCCGCCGGACCCGGTCGAGCACCACCGCACCACCACACCACCACGCCTTCGAAGAGGAGTCCACCTGATGAGCGAATCCGTCAACCTCCCGGCGCTCGGGGAGAGCGTCACCGAGGGCACGGTGACCCGATGGCTGAAGAACGTGGGCGACCGCGTCGAGGTCGACGAGCCGCTGCTCGAGGTCTCGACCGACAAGGTCGACACGGAGATCCCGTCACCGGTCGCGGGTGTGGTCGAGGAGATCCTCGTCGGCGAGGACGAGACCGTCGAGGTGGGGACGCCGCTGGTCCGCATCGGTGACGGTTCCGACCAGGGCGCGTCCGACGACGCCCCCGCGCAGGATGCCGCGCCCGTCGAGTCGAACGAGCCGGTCGCGCCCGAGAACGAGCAGGCCGCCGACCAGGAGGCCCCGTTCGCCGCCCCGACGGACGAGCAGGACCACGAGGTTCCCGCGCCCGTCCCGGCACCGCCGGCGCCGCCCGCCGTCCAGCCGATGCCGGCCGCGCAGGCCGCTCCCGCCGCTCCGCCGGCCGCCGTGCCGGCGCCGCCCGCCGCCGTGCCCGCGCCGCCGGCGCCGGTCCCCGCTCCTCCGGCCGCCGTGCCGTCAGCCCCCGCGGCGGCGCCGCAGTCCCCGGCGACGTCGGCCACGGTCCCGAACCCGACCACGTCGGGCACCTCCGGATACGTCACCCCGCTCGTCCGCAAGCTCGCGAACGAGAAGGGCGTCGACCTCGCCACCGTGACCGGCTCCGGTGTCGGCGGGCGTGTCCGCAAGGAAGACGTCCTCGCGGCCGCCGAGGCCGCTGCCGCAGCGGCGGCCTCCACCGCGTCGACCAGGGCTCCGGCTGCGAGCGGGACACCGTTCGTCGCCGAGGTGTCGCCGCTCCGCGGCACCCGCGAGAAGATGACGCGCCTGCGCAAGGTCGTCGCCGAGCGGGCCGTGCAGTCGATGCAGTCCACCGCCCAGCTCACGAGCGTGGTGGAGGTCGACGTGACGAACGTCGCCCGCTTCCGTGACGCGCACAAGGCCGAGTTCCAGCAGAAGACCGGCTCGAAGCTCAGCTTCATGCCGTTCTTCGCCCTGGCCGCCGCCGAAGCCCTCAAGGCCCACCCGAAGCTCAACGCCACGGTGGAGGGCGACGAGATCGTGTACCCGGAGACCGAGAACCTGTCGATCGCGGTGGACACCGAGCGCGGGCTGCTGACCCCGGTCATCCGGGACGCGGCGGAGCTGAGCCTGGCGGAACTGGCCGGCAGCATCGCGGACCTGGCCGCGCGGACGCGCAACAACCAGCTCAAGCCCGACGAGCTCTCCGGAGGCACGTTCACGCTCACGAACACCGGTTCGCGTGGTGCGCTGTTCGACACCCCGGTCGTGTTCCTGCCCCAGTCGGCGATCCTCGGCACGGGCATCGTCGTCAAGAAGCCGGCGGTGATCACCGTCGACGGTCAGGACGCGATCGCCATCCGATCGACCGTGTTCCTCGCGCTGTCGTACGACCACCGGATCATCGACGGTGCCGACGCCGCGCGGTACCTCGTCGCGGTGAAGAACCGGCTCGAGGCGGGCGACTTCACGGCGCACCTCGGGTACTGACGCGACCACGGCGGCCCCGGTCCTCGCACGAGGACCGGGGCCGCTGTCGTGCCCGCACCGGGCGACACCGGCATCGCGGTCGCCGCACGCGGCCCGCCCGTGAGCACGAGCCCGGTGACGAGCCCGACCACGCCCAAGAGGACGCCGATCGCCACCCGGAGCGGGAGCCGCCGACCCCCGGGTACCGGTAGACCGGCCGACAACGCGCCGACGATCGTGCCCACGCGGCTCGGGAGCGACGCGGACGCGCCGTCGCCGTGGCCCGCGCTGGCACGCACCGCTCCCCCTGCGCCCCACCGCGTCGCTCCCCCATGCACCGAAGCCGGCGAGGCCCTGTCGGTGGCGACCGTGCCCGGGAACGTCGCGTGAGGCCATCGGACCGGGCGAGGCACCGCCGCGGCGACCATCGCCGCGGGCACGCGATCGGTCCAGCCGTCGACGTCGGCGCGCGCCTCGTCGAGCGCGCGCAACACGCGGTCGACTTCGGGCAGACGCGGGTCCGCCCGCTCCCACACGACGCGGCACGCCACGAGCAGGCCGTCCACACCGGCAGGCGCGCGGTGGCGACGTCCCGCCGCCGAGGAACGCATCATGGCACTCTCCGTGCCGGAACCGGGCAGGTGCGGCGGACCCCCGGATGCGCCGGGGGGCGGCTCGGCGACGACGACCGCCCCCGAGCGGTCCACGAGCACGTCCGACGGGCGTACCGGGCCGAACGGCAGGAGGACCGGCGTGCTGCCCGACACGGCGGCGCGCACGGCGAGGCGGACGAGCGGCAGCCCGAGCGTCACCGCGACACCGACCGTGAGTCCGCCGAGCACGTCGAGCGCGATCGGCAGCGGGAGACCCTCCACCTGACGGACGAACGCCATCGGGAGGCCGTCCGGACCGGCCGCCAACGCGGAGACGCGGACGAGGTGGCGGTCCCCGTCAACACCTCTCGCTGCCACCCATCCGAGGAAGCCAGCAGCCGCGTCCACGTCGACGCACGGGATCCAGGAGCCGGGCCGCCCCTGGTCGTCCAGCACGACCGCCTCGGCGACGTCCGTACCCCCGTCCGCTTCGGTACCGTGGCCCCGTCCACGGTCGACGCGCGGGGTACGCCGGTCGGGTCTCCGGGTGATCCGGACCTGCGGTGGCGCGATCCGGCCGTTCCGTCGCCCGTTCCTTCCGCGCAACCATCCGTCCATGCCCCGTAGCATCACGGTCCCCACGCCGCCACGGCCGGCCACGGAATCCACCAGGGGAACGATCCGGCGGCCAGGCACATGTGGACGACGGCTCCCGCGCCCTCCACACGGACCAGGACGGTTCGTTCGCCCACAGCGCCGACCTCGGGATCGCCGGTGTCCGGGCAGGCCGTATCCTGGACGCATGGCACGCACCACGACCCCGGAGCCGACGGCGAAGGAGCCCGGACGTCTCAAGCAGATGTTCCAGGTCTTCCAGATGACGCGGCGCGCCGACCCGACGTCGCTCGGGTGGTTCATCCTCGCGTTCGGCGTTCCCGTGCTCGCGGGCGTCCTGCTGGCGTTCCTGCTGCCGAACCAGACCGTCTTCGCCCAGATCCTCTGGATCGTCGCGGGCGTGCTGCTCGGCGTCCTGTTGTTCCTCATCGTGCTCGGGCGTCTCGCCGAGCGGGCGGCGTACTCGCAGATCGACGGCCAGCCCGGCGCGGTCGGCGCCGTCCTGTCGAACTCCCTCCGCCGCAACTGGCGGTCGAGCGAGATGCCCGTCGCCGTGCATGCCCGGTCGCAGGCCGCGGTCTACCGCGCCGTCGGGACTCCCGGCGTGGTCCTCATCACCGAGGGACGGACGGCGACGCTCTCCCGCCTGGTCGAGGAGGAGCGACGCAAGGTGCACCGCATCGTGCCGAACGTCGCGCTCCACGTGATCGCCGTGGGCGACGGCGAGGACGCCGTCACGCTGCACCGGCTGCCACGGCGGATGAACCGTCTGAAGCGTTCGCTCAACCGCAACGAGGTCGTCGCCGTCGCGAACCGGCTCGACTCGCTGACCCAGAACCCCGCGTCCGCGATCCCGAAGGGCATGGACCCGACGCGCATGCGTGCCGGGCGACCTCGCTGAGCACCCCGGATCACGACGAAGGCCCCGCTCGACTGCGGGGCCTTCGTCGTCGGCCCCCTTCGCTCGCGGGGCGAATCGTCGGCGCCCCTCAGCTCCCGGCGCGAAACGTCGGCGCCCTCCGCTCCCGGGGCGAAACGTTGGCTCCCTCCGCTCGCGGGGGCGGAATTCGCGCGTCCGCCTCGTCCCCTGAGGGCGCGCTCGGCTACCGGCGGACGAGCACGGTGCCCGGGATCCGGTCGTGCAACCCACGCTGATCCCGGTCGAAGATGAACGCGGGGATCACGATGCACAGCAGGACCGTGCGGACCACCGGCCGAACCACGCCGATGTACCCGGGTCGAACAGGTACGACCCGCAGCCCCACGCACAGGTGACCGAAGCTGCCGCTGAGCACGGCGATGAAGACGATCTGCAGCACGGCGAAGATCCCGAGGACCCACCAGCCCTCGGCGACGTCGCGGCCGGACGGGTAGACGTGGAGCGCCACGGCGACCAGGTCCGCCAGGACACCGTCGATCGCGAGGGCAGCGATCCGACGACCGAGCCGAGCGACGCTCCGGGACCCTTCAGCCGGGAGCCCGAGGTCCTTCCCGGGCCAGGTGTCCGACGAGGCGGCGGGGGCTGAGTTGGTCGGACCGGGCATACCACCCAGGGTACTGGGCCGACCGCCACGTAACCTGCCGGAAACAGTGCAGTCACGTCGGGGAAATGCCGGGTCAATAGCCTCGACGGAGGTAGCCTCCTGGCCCCCGCCATCACCAACCATTGGAGAACGACTCACATGTTCAGTGATTCCTCCGAGGTGCTCGCGTTCATCAAGGACACGGATGTCAAGTTCCTCGACATCCGCTTCACGGATCTGCCCGGTGTCCAGCAGCACTTCAACATCCCCGCCTCCACGGTCGACGAGGACTTCTTCGCCGTCGGGCAGCTCTTCGACGGTTCGTCGATCCGCGGGTTCGCCTCGATCCACGAGTCGGACATGCAGCTCATCCCCGACGTGACGACGGCCTACATCGACCCGTTCCGGGCCGAGCGGACGCTGATCATGGTCTTCGACATCTACAACCCGCGGAACGGCGAGATCTACGCCCGTGACCCGCGTCAGGTCGCCAAGAAGGCGGAGAAGTACCTCGCGTCCACGGGCATCGCGGACACCGCGTTCTTCGCTCCCGAGGCCGAGTTCTACATCTTCGACGACGTCCGCTACGAGGTGAAGCAGAACAGCAGCTTCTACGAGGTGGACAGCGAAGAGGGCGCCTGGAACAGCGGTCGTCGCGAAGAGGGCGGGAACCTCGCGAACAAGACCGCGTACAAGGGCGGGTACTTCCCGGTGTCGCCGGTCGACAAGACCGCCGACCTGCGTGACGACATCTCGCTCAAGCTCATCGACTCGGGCCTCGTGCTCGAGCGCGCCCACCACGAGGTCGGCACGGGCGGGCAGCAGGAGATCAACTACCGCTTCGACACGATGGTGCACGCGGCCGACGACATCCTGAAGTTCAAGTACATCGTCAAGAACACCGCGGAGCAATGGGGCAAGGTCGCGACCTTCATGCCGAAGCCGCTGTTCGGCGACAACGGCTCGGGCATGCACACGCACCAGTCGCTGTGGAGCGACGGCTCGCCGCTGTTCTACGACGAGAACGGCTACGGCGGTCTGTCGGACATCGCCCGCTGGTACATCGGCGGGCTGCTCAAGCACGCCCCGGCGGTCCTGGCCTTCACGAACCCGACGATCAACTCGTACCACCGGCTCATCCCGGGCTTCGAGGCCCCCGTCAACCTCGTGTACTCGGCGGGCAACCGGTCGGCGTCCATCCGCATCCCGATCACGGGCACGAACCCGAAGGCGAAGCGCATCGAGTTCCGTGCACCGGATGCCTCGGGGAACCCCTACCTCGCGTTCGCCGCGCAGATGATGGCCGGGCTCGACGGCATCCAGAACCGCATCGAGCCGCACGAGCCGGTCGACAAGGACCTCTACGAGCTCCCGCCCGAGGAAGCCAAGGGCATCCCGCAGGTGCCGTCGTCGCTCCAGGAGGCCCTCGCCGCGCTCGAGGCCGACCACGAGTTCCTCACGAAGGGCAACGTCTTCACCGAGGACCTCATCCGCACCTGGATCGACTACAAGTACGAGAAGGAGATCCTCCCGTACGCGCAGCGCCCGCACCCGTTCGAGTACGAGATGTACTTCGGCGTCTGAGTCGCAGCCGCTCGCGAGAGGCCCGCACCCGGCAGGGTGCGGGCCTCTCGTCGTCTCGTCACCGCGGAGGACGGCCGGGAGGCACGGATTGGGGGGCAGGGGCGGGCCGCCCGCGAACGTCACCGCAGCGCGCGACGCGGGACGGACCTCCCGGCCGTGTGCGGGAACGGCGAAGGGCCCGTGTCCGCCGACACGGGCCCTCCGGTTCCCCGCGGGGCTAGCGACTCGTGGCCATCAAGTCGTTCGTCCCGGCGGCGATGCTCACGGGTGCACCCGCGACCGAGGCGGTCCGGCCCAGGGATCGGACGGACCACCCCGCCTTGACCCAGTCGGTGACCGGGATGCAGTTGCGCGCGTCGATCACGATCGCGCGACCGACGAGCGCACGGAGGCTCGACGGGTCGGCCTGCACGATGTCGTCCCACTCGGTGAGGACGAGCACCATGTCGGCACCCTCGACCGCGGCCTCCATGCTCTCCGCGTAGGTGAGCGTCGGGAAGCTGCGCTTGGCGGTCTCCATGGCCTCCGGGTCCCAGAGCGAGACCTGCGCGCCGCGGAGGTGCAGGGCCGCGGCGACGTTGAGCGCCGGGGAGTCGCGCACGTCGTCGGTGAGCGGCTTGAACGCGGCGCCGATGACGGCGATGCGCCGGTTGAGCACCGAGCCCTGGGCCGCCTCGATCGCCATGTCGATGACGCGCTGGCGCTGGCCCATGTTGATCTCGTCGACCTGCTGCATGAGGCCGACGACCCGGTTCGCGCCGAGTTCGGACGAGCGGTGCATGAGCGCACGGATGTCCTTCGGCAGGCAGCCACCGCCGAAGCCGAGGCCCGCGTTCAGGAACTTGCGACCGATGCGCACGTCGTGCCCGAGGGCGTCGGCGAGCGTCGTGACGTCCGCGCCGGCGATGTCGCACAGCTCCGAGATCGCGTTGATGAACGAGATCTTCGTGGCGAGGAACGCGTTCGCGCTCACCTTGACGAGCTCGGCGGTCGGCAGGTCCGTCGCGATGACGGGCGTGCCCTCGGCGATCGGTGCGGCGTAGACCTCGCGGATGACGGCGTCCGCCGCCGCGGAGGCACCGCCCCAGACCAGGCGGTCCGGGTGCAGCGTGTCCTCGACCGCCTTGCCTTCGCGGAGGAACTCGGGGTTCCAGATGAGCTCGACGTCGATGCCGGCGGGCGAGAACTCGGCGACGAGGGCGCGCAGCCGTGCCGCCGTACCGACCGGGACCGTCGACTTGCCCACGATGAGGCCCGGGTGCGTCAGGTGCTCCGCGACGGACCGGGTGGCGCTCTCGACGTAGCTGAGGTTCGCCGCGTGGCTACCCGCTCGCTGGGGCGTGCCGACGCAGATGAAGTGCACATCGCTCGACGCGACTGCCTCGGCGAGGTCCGCCGTGAAGCGGAGCTTGCCGCTCGCGACGTGCTTGGTGATGAGTTCGGGGAGCCCGGGCTCGTAGAACGGGACCTCGCCCGCGGCGAGGGCCGCGAGCTTCGACGGATCGACGTCCACGCCGATGGTGTCGAACCCCATCTCGGCCATGGCCGCGGCGTGCGTCGCACCGAGGTACCCGGTCCCGATGACGCTGATCCGGGGCGCCGGGCGGGTGTCGAGCCCGGTGGCGGCGTGCTCGCTGTTGCTGTTCGTCACTTGCTGACCTCCTGCAGGTCGTAGTCGATGTCGGTGCGTGCGATGCCCGCCGTGAACGCGGCGAGGCTGTCGGAGCGCGAGTCGATGCGCCAGTCGTTGGTGCTGCGGACGCCGTCCGCGATCGTCGTCGCGGTCTCGTCGAAGTACGAGAACCCGATGATGTCCTTGTTCTGCGGTTCGGCCAGGGCGTCGAAGAGCGACGTGATCCACGCGGCCTTCTGGCTCGGTGCGTTGGCCGAGCCGATGCTGCCGCCGGTCTCGGTCGCGCCGATCTCGGCGAGGAAGATCGGCTTGCTGCCCTCTGTGTGCGGGAGCGCGCGGATCTGCTTGAGCGTCCCGGCGAAGGTCTCGTCGAAGGTCGCCGGCGTGGACGCGTCGCGGTAGTACCCGCTCATCCCGACCCAGTCGACGTACGGGTCGCCCGGGTAGTACTCGTTGAGGTACCCCTGCGTCATCTTCACCGAATTCGCGTTCGGCGACAGGTTGTCGATGCGCGTCGGGGACCAGTCCCAGATCACGTCGGCGTTCGCACCCTCGTTCTGGAAGATCGTCCAGACGTGCTTCCACATGTCGGTGTAGCTGTGGGTCGCGTTGCGCTCGTTCGCGGGGAGGCTCGTGATGTTCTCGGACCAGTTGTACCAGGATCCGTTCATCTCGTGGTCGAGCCGGATCACGAGCGGCATCCCATTCGCCTTGACGGCGTCGGCGTACTGCTTGATGTAGGCGTCGAAGTTGCCGTTGATGATGTCCGCGTTCGAGTACCCCGCGATGTAGGGGCTGTCGTTGCCGGTCTGCGACGGTGCGGTCTCCCAAGTCATCACGGGGAGGCGGCCGTTCGCCCACGACCGCTGCACGGCAGTCGCGTTGAACGCCTGGTCGAAGCCCTGGAAGTACCCCGCCATGTTCGCCGCTGTACCGACCTTCTGCTCGATCGCGTCGTAGTCCGCCCAGTTGAACGGGGACTGCGGCGTGTACAGGCCGTACCAGCGGGACGTCTGCGCGAGGACTTCGGCCTTCGTCGGGGCCGCGACGGCCGCCGTCGAGGTCGACGACGCCTTGGCCGGGTTCCCGGCGGCCGCGGGGGCGGCACCGGACCCGCCGGACCCGTTGGAGGCGCTGGCGGAACCGGACCCGCCCGACGTCGATCCGGACGCGGTCGTGGTCCCACCGGACGCCGCCGACTCGGCCGTGCCGAGCTTGGCGTACGCGGTCTTGAGCTGCGCCTGCAAGGAGGCGAGACGTTCGGCGCGAGAGGCGCCGGAGGCATTCGCGGACTGGAGCTGCCCCTCGAGCTTCCAGATGCGGTGCTGCGCGGCGGTGAGCTTCGCCTGCAGCTTCGCCGCGTCGGCTGTGGCGTCCGCGGTCTTCTGGGCCTGGGTCTTCACGCCCAGCGCGTGGTGCACGGCGGTGCTGACCACGTTGCCGGGCGAGATCCAGACGGCCCACGTGATGAGTGCGAGGGCGACGACGATGGCGGTGGTCCCGACGGCGGTGCGCTTGGCGTGCTTGCTCGACGGGGCCCACCAGCTTCCGGAGTGGCGGATGGATTCAGACAATGGTGAGTGCCTCCAGGGCGAAGATCGCGACACCGATGAGGTACGGGATCACCGCGTAGGGGTTGACGCGCTTGGCGGGCGTCGCCGCCGCCTTGCGCGAGATGCGGGCGTCCCGGACGGTGTCCCGACGCGTCGCGAGGACGGTGGTGGTGGAGGTGGAGGTGCTGGTGGCGTCGGCGCCGGTCGAGGAGCCGAGTTGGAACATCTGCTCGAACTCGCGGTCGACGTCCTCGGAGCGGACCTCGTCGACCCGGTCGATGGGGCTGACGGGCGGGGTGCTGTCGTGGCCGGGGACGGGTACGGCGGGCTCGGTCTCCATCGGTCCGCCCGCGTACGCACCGGCGCGCGTTCCCCAGCCCGAGGCGTGCGCGAGGCGGAAGAACCCGAGCAGCCGGATCGGCATGAGGAAGAACGTCGAGACGATGATGAACATCGGCAGGCGGACGAAGTCGGACGGCTTCTCGGCGAGGTGCCGCATCTGCCGGATCGCCATGCTGAGCACGCTCGAGACGACCATGAGCGCGGCGACGTAGACGAAGCCGGTCGAGAACCCGTACTGGTGCAGGATGCCCTGGTAGAGGTTCTGGCCCTGACCGGTGAACGCGCGGTACACCCAGCCGGCGATGACACCGAAGAGCATGAACGGCAGGATGATGTCGGTCACGAAGAACAGCGCGAGGATCGGGGCGTGGCCGATCATCCACGGGAGCATCCGCAGCGTGTTGTACTGCGAACCACGCGCCCAGCGGAGCTGCTGCTTGAACAGCTTCTTCACTTTGAGCGGCGCATCCGTGTACACGAGTGACGTGTACTGGTAGACGGTCCGGTAGCCCTCCTTGAGCGTGAGGTTCGTGAGCGTCCGGTCGTCGGACACCTCGAGGAACACGCCCATGAACTTCTCGGTCATGAACTTCTCCATGACGCGCATGAGGATGCTGCGGCGGAACGCGATCGTCCGGCCCGGGAGGCACCCGATCTGCCCGAGCACGCTCTGCGCCGGCATCGAGTAGAGGGCTCGGGAGTTCTCGAGCCAGTCGGCCCAGCGGGTGATCCAGCTGCGCTCGGGTTCGAGGATGCGCTGGCGCGTCGTGACGCCGCCCACGGACTCGTCGGCGAACGGCTTGACGAGTTCGTCGAGCGTGCCGGGGGTCCAGACGGTGTCCGAGTCGACGAGGATCGTGATGTCACCGCGCGAGAGCTCGGTTCCGATCTTGACGGCGTTGCGCTTGCCGGGGATCGGGGTGTGCGTCCAGGTCACGAGGGGTGCGAATTCCTCGCAGACCTGCACGAGCCCCGCGTTGGGCGCGCCGTTGATGACGACGATGATCTCGCCCGGACGCTGCTCGACCATGCGGCCGATGACGTCGCGGAAGAGGTCGAGTGGCTCGTCGACGACGGGGACGACGACGCTCGTCGTCCCCGTGAACGTGCCCGTGTACGGCCGGTACCGGGCGGAGATCACCACCTTGGCGATCCAGAGGAGCCAGATGATCGCCGAGTACACGGTGAACAAGTAGAACTCCGGGTGTCCATCGACCATCTGGCGGATTTGGAGGATGAAAGTGAACATCGATCCCTGCTTCGGCGTTCGAGGTGGGATTCCGCGCCATCGGGGAACCAGGGTCAGTTCGGGTGCTTCATTTCTGACAGAGCGTGCCGGAGTCCGCAACGCGGCCCCCGTCCGGGGGTGTTTCACGCGCGTTACGGGGTACATCGGGGTCGGTCGTTCGCCCTACCCGACGTGTCCGCCGTCCGCCCGACAGCAGGAAGGGGGACCGACGGTTCCGCATCGAGCCGATGTTCCAGCGCCGGAACGGCCGTTCGCCGCTTCGGTCCGTCTCGCATGATTCCCTGGTCACAGCCTGTTTTCGTCCTCGACAGGTGTCGCCCGGGGGCCGGACCGGGACCACTGCGTCGAACCGCGGGCGGCGCCGCGCCGGAGCCGCGCAGTCCCTGAGCGCCGGGGTACACCGTTCCCAGGTCGGGGGACGATCCGCGCCAACACGAAATCACCCGTGATCGGCGGGCGCATCACCCGCGAGATCTGCATCTCGGGCGTGTCGGGCGCAGATCCGAGTGGTCTGCCGGCCCGGGAGCACCGGCTGTCGCCCGGCGGCTCTCGTCCGCAGGAATGTCAGCCCTCGACGGGGCTCCGGTCCGGTCCTCCGTAGAACTCGCGCTCGAACACCTGCCGAGCGCGGCGCGTCGTCGCGAGGTAGTCCTCCTCGAGCTGCGACGCCGACCCGTGCGGGTACCCGAGCAACCGTGCGACGCCCTCGAGCTGGGCTCGCTCGACGGGGAGCACGTCGGTCGTGCGGCCCGTCCAGAGCACCAGCGCGCTGCGGGCCCGCGATGCCAGGAGCCACGCGTCGGCCAGGCGCTCGGCGTCGTCCGTCGTGACCAGCCCGGCGCGCTCGGCGGCGCGCAGTGCCCGCAGGGTCGACGTCGTCCGGAGCCCGGGGATCGCGAGTGCGTGCCGGAGCTGGAGGAGCTGTACGAACCACTCGACGTCGCTGAGTGATCCCCGCCCGAGCTTGAGGTGCCGAGCGGGGTCCGCGCCGCGAGGCAGCCGCTCCGACTCCACGCGCGCCTTGATGCGCTTGACCTCGCGGACCTCGCGGTCGTCGAGGTGTTCCGGGTACCGCGTCAGGTCGGCCAGGTGCTCGAAGTTCCGGAGCAGTGCGTCGTCGCCGACCGCACCGCGGGCGCGGAGGAGCGCCTGCGCCTCCCAGGTCAGGGACCAGCGGGCGTAGTACGCGGCGTACGACTCGAGCGTCCGGACGACCGGGCCGTTCACACCCTCGGGCCGCAGTCCGATGTCGAGGTCGAAGGGGAACAGGGCGTCCTCGGTGCAGGTCCCGAGGCGCGTCACGATGCGGCGGGCGGCACGTGCGGCGGCCTCGCGGTCCCAGCCGTCCGCGCGGTACACGTACAGGACGTCGGCGTCGGAGCCGAAGCCGAGTTCGCGGCCGCCGAACCGGCCCATCGCCACGATGCCGAACTCGAGCCCCGGCGCGGTCCCCCGGCGCGCGAGCTCGAGCGCGCCCGTGAGCATGGCCTCGGACACGTCCGTCAGCGCCTCACCGAGTTCCTCGACCCGGATCCGCCCCATGACCGCGGCCATGCCGAGCCGGAGCGTCTCGCGCCGACGGGCAGCGCGGAGGACCGCGGCGGCGCCCACGTCGTCCGTCGCGTGGCGCGCGACGGTCGCCTCGGCCTCGGCGACGAGCGCGGCACGTGGACGCGGTCGCAGGAGCTCGTCGGGGTCGTCGAGCCACCGTGCGGCCTCGGGCGTCCGCTCGAGCAGAGCGGCCAGGAACGCGGACTCCGACAGCACGACGGTGAGGCTGTAGGCGGCGCCGTCCGAGTCACGGAGCATGCGGAGGAACCAGTTCGACTCCCCCAGCGCGTCGCTGAGCCGTCGGAACGCGAGCAGGGCGCGGTCCGGTGCCGGACCCTCGGCCATCCACCGCAGGAGGACCGGGAGGAGCGTGCGCTGGATCGTCGCCCGTCGCGACACCCCCTGCGTGAGCGCGCGGATGTGCTCGAACGCGCCGTCCGGGTCCACGAACCCGATCGCCGCGAGGCGCTGCCGCACCTGGTCGCTCGTGAGCACGATGCCGTCCGCCGACGTCGCGGCGACCGCCGACAGCAGCGGTCGGTAGAACAGCCGCTCGTGCAGGCCGCGGACCTCGCGCTTGACCGAGCGCCACCGGGTGAGCAGCTGCTCGGCGCTCGTCGCGAGCCCGGTCGACCGCGCCAACACGCGCAGGTCGGACTCGTCGGCGGGCATGAGGTGCGTGCGACGCAGCCCCCGGAGCTGGATGCGGTGCTCGAGGACCCGGAGGAACGCGTAGTCCGGCCCGAACCGCGCCGCCTCGGGACGCCCGACGTACCCGGCGTCGGTGAGGGCTGCCATCGCATCGAGCGTCGCACGCTGCCGGACGGTCGGGTCCGTGCGACCGTGCACGAGCTGGAGGAGCTGCACCGTGAACTCGACGTCGCGCAGCCCACCCGGTCCGAGCTTGATCTGCCGGTCCACCTGGTCGCCCGGGATCGCCGCCGTGACGCGTTCGCGCATCCGCTGCACGGACTCCACGAAGCCGGGCCGGTCGGACGACTCCCACACGAACGGCGCGACCGCCGCGACGTACCGCTCGCCGAGGTCGCGCGAACCGGCGATCGGCCGCGCCTTGAGCAGTGCCTGGAACTCCCACTCGCGGGCCCACCGGGCGTAGTACGCCACGTGCGAGTCGAGCGTCCGCACGAGCGCGCCGTCCTTGCCCTCGGGGCGGAGGTTCGCGTCGACCTCCCAGAGGGGCGGTTCCGCTGCGAGATCCGTGATGACGTGCGTCGCGGCGATCGCGATGCGCGTCGCGATGAGGACCGCGCGGTCGGTGCCGACGCCCTCGGTGGGCTCGGTGACGAAGATGACGTCGACGTCGCTGACGTAGTTGAGCTCGCGGGCGCCGGCCTTGCCCATGCCGATCACGGCGAGCGGAGTCGCGGCGACGTCGCCCTCCGGGAACGGGACCTCGCGCCGGGCGATCGCGACGGCGACGTCGAGGGCGGCGCCAGCGAGGTCGGCGAGTCCCGCGGCGACGGCCGGGAACGCCTCGGTCGCGTCCGGGTGCATGACGTCGTGGAGCGCGATGCGGGCCAGGAGGCTGCGGTAGCGCACCCGGAGCCGGACCCGGGCGTCCTCGCCGACCGCGCCGTCGACCGCCCGCTCGAGCGCCTGCCGGTAGGTGTCGGCGTCGTCCGGCGGTGCGACGGGGTCGAGCAGCAGGGCGAGCTCCCCGGGCCGGCGGACGAGGAACTCCGCCAGCCCCGCCGACGCCCCGACGAGGCGGATGAGGCGCTCGGTGGCTGCTCGGTCGGCGAGCACGGGGGCGACGGCCTCCGGCGCGGCGTCGAGCAGCCGCTCGACCGCGAGCAGTGCGCCGTCGGGGTCGGCCGTGGCCCCCCAGGTCGACGCGGCCTCGGCGACGGGAACCCGACCGCCGAGGGCCGCGATCCGCTCCTGTGCCGTCCCGAGGTCCGCGAACCCGAGGCGCGCCAACACGCTCCGCGACGTCGTCGTCGTGTCGCTCATGCGGTTCCTGGTCCTGCTCGGCGGTGGTTCCGGGCCCGGAGCACCGTGCGCTCGGACCCGCTCGTGGTCCGGTCCGGCTAGAGCCGCTCGAGGTTCGTCTCGAGCTCGAACGGCGTCACCTGGTCGCGGTAGGCCTTCCACTCCTGCCGCTTGTTGAGCAGCACGAAGTTGAACACCTGCTCGCCGAGTGTCTCGGCGACGAGCTCCGAGTCCTCCATGAGGCTCAGCGCGTGGTCGAGGCTCGCCGGCAACTGGTTGTAGCCGAGCGCACGGCGTTCCGCGTCCGTGAGGCTCCACACGTTGTCCTCGGCCTCCGCGGGGAGCTCGTAGCCCTCCTCGATGCCCTTGAGCCCCGCGGCGAGGAGCAGCGAGAACGCGAGGTAGGGGTTGGCGGCGGAGTCCATCGCCCGGTACTCCACCCGGCTCGACTGCCCCTTGTTCGGCTTGTACAGGGGCACGCGGACGAGGGCCGAGCGGTTGTTGTGCCCCCACGTCACGAAGGACGGAGCCTCGTCACCGCCCCAGAGGCGCTTGTACGAGTTGACGAACTGGTTCGTGACGGCGGTGATCTCGGGCGCGTGTCGGAGCAGCCCCGCGATGAACTGACGGCCCATCGTCGACAGCTGGTACTCGCCACCGGGCTCGTAGAAGGCGTTCTGGTCGCCCTCGAACAGCGACACGTGCGTGTGCATGCCGGAACCCGGCCGACCCGACAGCGGCTTCGGCATGAACGTGGCGTAGACGCCCTGCTCGATCGCGACCTCTTTCACGACGGTGCGGAAGGTCATGATGTTGTCGGCGGTCGTCAGGGCGTCCGCGTAGCGGAGGTCGATCTCGTTCTGGCCCGGGCCGGCCTCGTGGTGGGAGAACTCCACCGAGATGCCGAGGTCCTCGAGCATGCGCACCGAACGACGCCGGAAGTCGTGGGCACTGCCGCCGGGCACGTTGTCGAAGTACCCGGCCTGGTCGACGGGCTCCGGGCGACCGTCGGTGAGCGCCAGGCTCTTGAGCAGGTAGAACTCGACCTCGGGGTGCGTGTAGAAGGTGAAGCCGCGCTCGCCGGCACGTGCGAGCGTGCGCTTGAGGACGTTGCGCGGATCGGCCACCGCGGGCTGCCCGTCCGGGGTCGTGATGTCGCAGAACATGCGGGCGGTCGGGTCGACCTCGCCGCGCCAGGGCAGGATCTGGAACGTCGAGGGGTCCGGGTGCGCGAGCACGTCGGCCTCGTACGAGCGGGTGAGGCCCTCGATCGCGGAGCCGTCGAACCCGATCCCCTCGGCGAACGCACCCTCGACCTCGGCGGGGGCGATCGCGACGGACTTGAGCGTGCCGATGACGTCGGTGAACCAGAGTCGGATGAACTTGATGCCGCGCTCCTCGATGGTGCGGAGCACGAAGTCCGTCTGCTTGTCCATGCACGCCCTTTCTGATGGTCGTCACTAGGGTAGTGGCCATGCCCCGACTCCGCTTGGCGCTCGCACAGACCAACCCGGTCGTCGGGGCGTTCGAGCGCAACGCGGCAGGCATCATCACGGCCACGCGATCGGCCGCCGAGCAGGGCGCGGACCTCGTCGCCTTCGGCGAGATGGCGATCTCCGGGTACCCCATCGAGGACCTCGCCTCGCGCCCGTCGTTCCTCCGCGCCGCCCGGGAGGCCGTGGAGACCCTCGCACGCCGCCTCGCCGACCAGGGCCTCGGGGACGTCGCCGTCGTCGTCGGCCACCCGGACGGCCCGTTCGAGCCCCGCTCGGTGGACGTCACCACCGCGCCGAGCGCCATCGCCCAGAACTGCGCGAGCGTGCTCCAGCACGGGCGGGTCATCGCCACGACCGCCAAGTACCACCTGCCGAACTACTCGGTGTTCGACGAGTACCGGGTGTTCATCCCGGGCGACGACCTGCTCGTCGCGCGCATCGCCGACGTCGACGTCGCGATCATCATCTGCGAGGACCTTTGGCGCGAGGGCGGTCCGGTCGCCCGGGTGCTCGCCGCCGACGCCGGCTTGCTCCTCGTCGTCAATGCCTCGCCGTGGATCGCGGACAAGGACGAGGTCCGCCTCCCGCTCGTCACCCGGCGGGCCACGGAGTCCGACACGATCGTCGCCTACGTCAACATCGTGGGCGGCCAGGACGACCTGGTCTTCGACGGGGACAGCCTCGTCGTTGACGAAGCGGGGACGGTCCTCGCCCGCGCCCCACAGTTCCGGGAGCACCTGCTCCTCGTCGACCTCGACCCCGCGCCGGCGACCGACCCGGTCGTGACCGAGGACGTCCACCGGGTCCTCCTCGACACCCCGGACACCACCCCCGGGAGCATGGCGCTGGACGGCCAACGCCCGGCACTCCCCCGCGACGTCGCCGAACCCCGTGACGACCTCGAGGAGATCTGGAACGCGCTCGTCCTCGGCACACGCGACTACGTCGAGAAGAACGGCTTCCGTTCGGTCGTCCTCGGCCTGTCCGGTGGGATCGACTCGGCGGTGTGCGCGGCGATCGCGGTCGACGCCCTCGGCCCCGACCGCGTGTACGGCGTCTCGATGCCGTCGCAGTGGTCGTCGGAGCACTCCCGCTCGGACGCCGACGACGTCGCCGAACGCCTCGGCCTGCACTACCGGACCGAGGCGATCGCCGACCTCGTACGCCCCTTCGAGGACCAGCTCCACCTGACCGGGCTCGCCGCCGAGAACATCCAGGCCCGCGCCCGGGCGCTCGTGCTCATGGGGCTGTCGAACCTCGACGGTCACCTGGTGCTCACGACCGGGAACAAGACCGAGCTGTCGGTCGGGTACTCCACCATCTACGGTGACTCGGTCGGCGGCTTCGCACCGATCAAGGACGTCCCCAAGACCCTCGTGTGGGAACTCGCCACGTGGCGCAACCGGTTCGCCGCGGGACGGGGCGAGACCGAGCCGATCCCCGAGAACTCGATCACCAAACCGCCATCGGCCGAGCTCCGTCCCGACCAGAAGGACGAGGACTCGCTCCCGCCGTACGAGGTGCTCGACAGCATCCTGGACGGGTACATCACCCGGGCCCTGGGTGCCGCCGACATCGTGGCGGAGGGTCACGACCCCGACACGGTGGCCGAGGTGACCCGGCTGGTCGACCGCTCCGAGTGGAAGCGCCGGCAGGGTGCCATCGGCCCGAAGATCTCGGGCATGGCGTTCGGACGCGACCGTCGTCTGCCGATCACGTACCGGCCGCAGCAGTACCGCTGAGGCCGGGCCTCCCGGCCGGATGACGAACGGCCCGGCACCCCATGGGTGCCGGGCCGTTCCTCGTGTCGGCTAGCGATCGACCAGCGACGACGCGTCGTCGCTGAAGAAGTCCTCGTACCGTGGGCCACCGCTGCTCGTCAGCGTGCCGCGGCGCCATTGCTGCCGGAGCCGGCGGTAGGTGGCGATGCGGGCCGGCTCCACGCCGGACTGGGACTCGTACAGGCTCATCTGGTGCCTCCTCTCGACGGAGCGAGGACACCGGACCGGATGCTGGCATCGGTGGGTCGCCGTGGTCAGCCTCCCCGCCCGCTCCGACGGTACGTCCGACGGGGTCGCGACGCGATCGGACTGCGCGAGCCGGACGAGGTCCTGCGCACATCGGACCTCCGCTCGCGCGAACCGGACATCGGCGGGGCAGCGGCGGGACGGTCAGCCCTGCGCGTCCTCCTGGTCCCACCGTGCGTTGTTCGCACGGACACGCTCGAGTGCCGCCTGCGCCTCCTCGCGCGTGTCGAAGGGCCCGATGCGGTCCCGGTTCGGGGACTGCATGCCCTGTTCGACCTGGTGCGTGGTGGTGTTGAACCAGAACTGGGACTCGATCCGTTCGTCGCTCATGACCGCGAGCGTACGCGCGAGGATCGGGCCCGTGACCGCCGGATAGACTCGGCAGCATGCCCCGGGACGAACACGGACACCTCACTGCCGGCCGCATCAGTCCCACCCGCCCCGTCCCCGCGGACATCGCCCGACCGGAGTACGTGGGCCACGTCGAACCGCACGAGCACGGCCTGGGCGACACGTACACGCCCGACGAGGTCGAGCGGATCCGGACCGCGGGCCGTATCGCGTCGCAGGCGATCGACGCGGTCGCCGCCGCCATCCGCCCGGGGGTGACCACCGACGAGCTCGACCGGGTCGGCCACGAGTTCATCGTCGCGCGGGGCGCATACCCGTCGACGCTCGGCTACCGCGGGTTCCCGAAGTCGCTCTGCTCCAGCGTCAACGAGGTCATCTGCCACGGCATCCCGGACGACACGGTGCTGCAGGACGGCGACATCGTGAACATCGACATCACGGCGTACAAGGACGGGGTCCACGGGGACACGAACCGGACCTTCGTCGTCGGCACCGCGAGCCAGGAGGTCCAGGACCTCGTCACCCGGACCGAGGAAGCCATGCGCCGTGGCATCCGCGCCGTCGCTCCCGGACGCCAGGTGAACGTCATCGGGCGGGCGATCGAGTCCTACGCCAAGCGGTTCGGGTACGGCGTCGTCCGTGACTACACCGGCCATGGCGTCGGGCGGGCGTTCCACTCCGGGCTCATCATCCCCCACTACGACGCCCCGCAGTACGACACCGTCATCGAGCCCGGCATGGTGTTCACGATCGAACCGATGCTCACCCTCGGTGGTATCGACGCGGACATCTGGCCCGACGACTGGACGGTCTCGACCCGCGACAAGTCCTGGACGGCACAGTTCGAACAGACCCTCGTCGTCACCGAACGCGGCGCCGAGCTCCTCACCGTTTCCTGAACCCACCAGCACCGGAAGGCACTCCCCCCATGGCACAACTCGCGGTCGGCGTCGACATCGGCGGAACCGGCATCAAGGGCGCGATCGTCGACGTCGAGTCCGGCGCGCTCACGAGCGACCGGATCAAGAAGGCCACGCCCGAGGGCGGCAAGCCGGACGACATCGCCGAGGTCGTCGTCGAGATCATCAACGAGCTCGGCATGACGAACGACGAGCCGATCGGCATCTGCTTCCCCGCCGTGGTGAAGGACGGCCGGACCATGTCCGCGGCCAACGTGTCGAAGAAGTGGATCGGCTTCCCGGCCGAGGAGCTGTTCGAGAAGCGGCTCGGGCGGCAGATCCACTTCGTCAACGACGCCGACGCAGCGGGGTTCGCCGAGCAGCAGTTCGGTGCGGCGAAGGGCGTCGACGGCCTCGTCATCATGACGACGCTCGGCACCGGCATCGGCACGGCCCTCATCAACGACGGGGTGCTCATCGTCAACGCCGAGCTCGGACACATCGAGATCGACGGGGTCGACTACGAGACGAAGGCGTCGTACGCGGCGAAGGAGCGCGACGACCTCTCCTGGAAACACTGGGCCAAGCGCCTGCAGAAGTACTACTCCCACCTCGAGGCGTACCTGTCCCCCGAGCTGTTCGTCGTCGGTGGCGGCATCTCGAAGCAGCACGAGGAGTTCCTGCCGCTGCTCGATCTCCAGGCGAAGATCATCCCCGCGACGCTCCGCAACAACGCGGGGATCATCGGGGCCGCGAAGCTGGCGGCGGACAGCAAGGAGTGACGGTCGGGAGGGGCGGCGCCGCCTGGCACCGCCCCTCCCGTCCGTCGGTCCTGCCGTGTCCCGCCCCGTTGAACCGGTTGCTTCCGGTGGAACCGCGGCATGCCGGTGTTCAACCGGAAGGTACCGGTTCGTCGGCCGTTGACGACGTCGGTGCGAATGGGCCGGCCGTACGCCGGGTTCTGTCCCGCCGCTCGCGCGGCGGTGACGGCCATCTATCTCGGACCGACGTCGCCGTCGGCCTCCAGCGGTCCACCCGAGGACTCAGCGAGCAGCTTCGTCGTCCTCTGTCTGACCTTGCTCCGGGCGAGGTTTACCGAGCAGATCCGGTCACCCGGATCCCTGGTGGTCTCTTACACCACCGTTTCACCCTCACCGCCGGGTTGCCCCGACGGCGGTCTGTTCTCTGTGGCACTGTCTCGCGGGTTGCCCCGGGTGGGTGTTGCCCACCGCCCTGCTCTGTGGAGCCCGGACGTTCCTCGGCACCCCGAGGGGTGACGCGACCGTCTCACCGACCCATTCGCGCGTCCACCTTACCGGCCCGATCGCCGAGATCGCAGTCGTCGCCGCTCGGACGGCCCTCAGCACGGCCACCGCGGCGGTCGCACCGGGTGGTCAGAGCCCGGACTCGGCCGTCCGCACGAGGATCGCGTCGCTGTCCGGGCAGAGCAGGACCTCGTCCGGCGCGGCCGCGCGGACGGTCTGGAGGTCCGAGGCCGTGAGCGACACACCGGACGCGGTCGAGACCCCACCCTGGAGCAGGCTCGCGCCGAAGCCGTACCGCGCCCGCTGCCGCTCGTACAGCGCGAGGAGGTCCGCGGGGACGCGCGCGGCGACGGTCTCGCGGTTCGCCCGCACGTGACCGAGGTCCTGCTCGAGCGAGGCCACCTGGGCCTCCCGCTCGTGGAGCAGCCGGTCGTGCTCGCCGTCGATCTCGGCGAGCTGCGCCTGGACGTCGCCGAGGCGGGCCTGCGCGACCTCGAGCCGTTCCATGACCTCGAGCTCCGTGGTCTCGAGGTCGTTGATGCGCCGGGTGAGGCTGGCGAGCTCGCTCTCGAGCCCGGCGGCGTCCTTCGCGTTCTTCGCCGCCTGGAGCAAGGTGGTGTCGCGGTCGATCCGGGCCTGTGCCGTCGCGGTGTCGGACTCGAGGCGCGCGAGCTCGCGTTCGGCGTCCTCCACGCTGCCGGTCGCCGCGGCGAGGTCGCTGCGGAGCACCGCCGCACGCCGCCCGAGCTCCGCGAGGTGCTCCCCCTTGCGGAGTCCGGTGATGCGGTGGCCGATGCGGGTCACGTCGTTGTCGATGCGCTGGAGATCGAGGAGGAGGAGTTGTGCCTCCGGGGCTGCCTTCACGCGGCGGCTCCTTCCGGGTCGGTCGACTGGGGCCCCTCGTCGGTCCCGTCGGCATGCGGGGCGGACGACGGGAGGACGGCGAAGTCCCAGGGGTCGGTTCGGATGTCGCTCACGGTCACCCGGACGCCCGTGGCGTCGGCGAGCTGCGCGGCGGCGACGTCGAGCCAGAGCCACTCCGTGGCCCAGTGCGACGTGTCGACGAGTGCCGGACCGTCCGACAGCATCGCGCGCTCCCGGAACTCCGACGCGGGATGGTGCCGGAGGTCGCTCGTGACGTAGACGTCGGCGGCGAGCACCTCGGGAGCACCGAGCAGGGAGTCGCCGGCACCCGCGCAGAGTGCGACGGTCCGGACCGGGCGGTCGTGCTCGCCCGACACGCGGACACCCGACGCCGTGGCGGGCAGGACGTCGACGAGGTGCCGCGCGAGCGCCCCGAGCGTCATCGGGGCGGCGAGGACGCCCACCCGGCCGATCCCGGTCCCCGGTCGGGCGCCCGGTTCGATCGGGCGCTGCTCGACGAGACCGAGGCGGTCGGCGAGCACCGCGGAGGTCCCGGTCGTCACGACGTCGGCGTTCGTGTGCGCGGCGAGGAGCGCGCAGCCGCCGCGCACGAGGGTGGCGAGGACCGACCCCTTGTACGTGGTCTCGGCGATCGTGGTCACACCACGCAGGAGCAACGGGTGGTGCGCGACGAGCAGATCGGCGCCGAGCGCGACGGCCTCTCGCGCGACCTCGGGGACGGCGTCGACGGTGAGGTGCACGTGACGGACCTCGGCATCGGGGTCGCCCGACACGAGTCCGACGGCGTCCCACGACTCGGCGCCGTCGGCGGGCCAGAGGGCCTCGGCGGCGGCGAGGACGGCGCGGAGGGTCGGCATCGGCCCAGTCTACCGAGGGCCGTCGGCCCCGAGCGGCACGTCGGCCCCGAGCGGCACGTCAGCCCCGAGCGGCAGGTCAGCCCCGAGCGGCACGTCAGCGCCGAGCGGCAGGACAGCCCCAAGCGGCAGGACAGCCCCGAGCGGCACGTCAGGCGCGGCGGAGGACCCGCAGCAGGCGGGCGACGACGCGTGCCCACCAGCTCGGCGTGGTCGCCGCGACGTCGGACGGCACGGGCTCCCCCGGTGCCGCCACGTCGGAACGGTGCTGCTCGTCGGTGTCGGTGCCCGCGAGCGGCCCGGCAGATGCCTCGACCGCGGTGTCGGACCCGGACCGGACCAGACCGAGCGGGAACGCGGTCGCCGCACCGGCGTCGGCACCCGTGTGGGCGCGCAACGCGGCGACGAAGGCCTCGTGGTCGATCGCGCTCGGGCCCGTGGCGGGCGGCACGAGCGGCGTCGGACGCGTCACCGCGGCCACCGGAGCGACCGGCGCGCTGGCGGACTCGACGTCGAGGTCCTCGCGGTCGAGGGCGTCGGCGAGGACGGACTGCAGGGCGGGGAGTGCGTCGCCCCGGGCCGGCGTGGTGGTGGCCCGGGGCGAGACGGCGGTGCGGGCTGGTCGGGCGACCACGGCGGCGGCGAGGAGGTCCGCGAAGACCTCGGTGGCCCAGGCCCGGGCGGCGGCGACCTCGGGGTCGGAGGACCGGGCGATCCGGGCCTCCCATGCGGCGAAGCGCGCGCGGTCCTCGTCGCGGCGGCGCAGTTCTTCCTCGAGCAGGGAGATGCGCTCCACGGTGCTCCGGCCGGTCGCGGTCGCGAGCTCGACGGCGAGGTCCCCGATCCGGAGCGAGATCCGGGCCGGGGGCTCGGGGAACGTCGGGGCGCAGGCGGAGGCGTGCCGTCCGCGATCACGGCGGAAGGCGGCGGGCGCGGGGTCCACGAGCGTGGCGGGTGCCGGGTCGTCCAGCGGAGCGACGTCGAGTGCCCGCACGGGCTCGGCGACGACGGCCGCAGCGGCGACGGGTTCGGCCGCCGTCTCCGGACCGCCCGCGTCCGTGCCGCCCGCGTCCGTGCCGCCCGCGTCCGGAGCGGCCGCCGTGTCGGTCTCGGTGGGGAGTGCGACAGGCCCGGTCACCGGCGGCACGACGAGGTCCGGGACGTACGGGGCGTGGACCGCCGGCACGTCCCGGAGCCACGCCTCGACCTCGCGGCCGAACGGGTCGACGAGGGCGGGACGTGCTCCGGACTGGGTCTCCATGGCCGAATCGTAGGCAGGAGGAGCGGAGGAACCCGGATGATCGGCGGTGTGTCGCGTTCCGAGCGGGGCCGCGGTGTCGTCCGGAGACGTCACCTGCCAGCGCTACCGCTGCCCGCGGCCACGGCTCCGAGCAACGCAGCGCCGTCCGGCGAGCCGAGCCCGGTGCAGGCGTCCCACCCGGGAGCCGCCGCGAAGGCGCCGTTCGACCCCGACGTGACGTCGCGGAAGGTCGACGCCGCGCTGTACAGCACCGGCTGCGCGAGCCCGAGCGGCCGCCCGGTCGACTGGACGATCCGGGCGATCAGCGCGGCCCACAGCGGAGCGACCGCGCTCGTGCCGCCGATGACGGTGCGGTTGCCGTCGACGAGGACCTCGTACCCGGTCTGGGGATCGGCGACCGCGGCGACGTCGGGGACGCCTCGGCCGCCCGATGACCCGGCGGTGCCCGGCACGCCGACGCCCTGCTGCCAGGTCGGCAGCGGGAACGCATCGCTGACCCCGCCGCCCGTGGCGCCACCGCTCGCGCCGTCGTTCCACACGGTCTCGGAGGTGATCGTCGTGCCCGAGGCCTCGAGCCGGGTCCCGCCGCAGGCGAGGACGTGCGGGCTCGACGCCGGGAAGTCCACGTGCTGCCCGCCGTCCGACTGCCCGTCGGTGCTGCCGTTGTCGCCCGCGGCCGCGGTCACGGTGACCCCGAGGGACACCGCGTCGACCACGGCGTCGTCGAGCGCGGAGCGGGCCTGGGCGGTCCAGGCGTCCTCGCTCTGTCCCCAGCTGATGCTCATGGCCGTCGGGGTCGGAGTCGCGTGCGCCGCGGCGGCCACGGCGTCGACGAAGCCGGCGTCGGTGTTCGGGGCGAAGTACACGACGATCGCCGCTCCGGGAGCCAGCGCCCCCACCACCTCGACGTCGAGCATGACCTCGCCGTCCGCGCCGTTCGGATCCCCACCCGGGACGTTCTCGGCGCCGTCGACACCCGCGGCGGTCACCGACGGGGAGCCCACGCCGAGACCGGAGAAGTAGGTGTCGAGGTCGGACTGCACGTACCCGCCGCCGAGTTCGATGATCGCCACCGTCTGGCCGGAGCCGTCGGTGTCGGGCGGGAACGCGTACGCGGTGCCGAGCTCGACGGGCGAGTAGCTGGTCGAGCGGGCGGCGGCGGGCACGGAACGGAACTGCGTCCGCGCCTGCGGGCGGTCGTCGAGGCCGAGCACCGCCACGACGACGCCGTCGAGTGCCGCGGGGACGCTCAGGCCCCCCGACCGGTGCCGGTGCTGGGCACTGCCACCGCCGGGCGCGTCGCTCGTGACGGTCTCGAGGTCCGTGCCGAACGCCCGGCCCATCGCCGCGGTCGTCCCCTCGACGCGCACGTGACGCGTGGCGGGGTCGGCGCTGAGGACGGTCAGGTCGAGGGCCTCCAGCGTGGTGCGGACGAGGTCGAGGTCGGCCTCGGTCGCCCCGTGCGCACTGACGAACGCGGCGCGGTCCATCGGGACGGCGGTGCCGTCGAGCGGCGCGACGGGGTTCGCGCGCCGCACCACCACGGTCGCCTGGACCGGGGAGTCGGGCGGGAGGGCCGCCGCGGCGCGGACGCCGGGGGCGGACGGACGCTCGCTGCCGGCGAGCGGAACGAGCTGCGGGTCCTTCGAGCTGTCGGTCATGGCACCGGTCTACTCCGCACCCATGACGTCGCCCGTGTCCCGGACGGCGCATGCACGCCGACGACCATGCAGCGGCGACCCGCTCCGGCGTGGCGCCCATCCGCCGCCGTGCCCGTTCTGGGGGTGGGAAGCGGGAGCCGCGACACCTATCGTCGTCACGATCACTCTCGTGGACGCGGACCGGAGGCACCCCCCATGACCAGCGTGCGTCGGTTCATCCACCGGTACTCGGTGACACCGTTCCTCAAGCAGGCACCGATCGCGGTGCTGGTCGCCCTGGCGGCGGTGCTCTCGGTCGCCGTCCCGCAGCTCGCCGTGTCGGACCACACCGGACTCGCGGTGAGCCTGGTGCTCACCGCGATCGCCACGCTCTGGGCGAGCGTGGTGACCGCGCGCAGCGAGCGGCTCGGTGCCCTCGCGCTCCTCGTGCCCGCGGTCGACTTCGTGGCGCTCGGCGTCCTCCGATGGGCGACGGGCTCGTCGGCGTCGATCTTCACCGCCCTCGTGGTCCTGCCCGTCGTGTGGTTCGCCGCCACCGACGGCCGACGGCACGTCCTCTACGCGATGCTCGGCACCGCGGTCGTGATCCTCACGCCGTTCGTCTTCGGGATCAGCGGCAGCGGCCGGGTCACCGAGCTCATCCGCCTCGTCGTCGTGCTCGTCGTCTACACGACCGTGGCGCTCGTCGTCAACGAGTTCGCCCGGCAGCACGCGACGCAGCTGCGCCTCGCCGCTGAGCGCGAGGCAGCCGTCACGGACGAGATCGACCGCGCCGCCGCGGTGCAACGCTCGCTTCTCCCCCAGCCCCTCTGCTCGCTGCCCGGCTACTCCGTCGCGGGGACCTGTCTGCCCTCGGCCACGGTCGGCGGCGACTTCTTCGACTGGTACCGCACGGACGAGGGGATCGCGATCACCCTCGGCGACGTCATGGGCAAGGGCGTCGGCGCCGGGCTCATCGCCGCGGCCGTGCGGGCCGTGGTCCGCAGCTCCCGGCGTGATCCCGACCCCGCGGCCGCGATCGTGCGCGCTTCGGAAGGGCTCTCGACCGACGTCGCGGACCGAGGCGAGTCGACGGCCTTCACGACGCTCTTCCACGCCCGGTTCAGCGGGGACGTCCTCCGCTGGGCGGACGCCGGACACGGCCTGTCGATCGTCGTCCGCGAGGACGGGACCCACGAGCGCCTGACCACCGCGCACCTGCCGATCGGTCTCGGGATCGACGACGCCTGGCAGACGATGGAGATCGCCATCGCGCCCGGGGACGTCCTCGTCACCTTCAGCGACGGCGTGCTCGACCTGTTCGGCGGTGGACTCGACACGATCGACCAGGTCGCCGCGATCGCCCGCCGGGATCCGCGGCCGGGCGCCGTGGTCGAGGCCCTCGTCGCGATGGCCCGCACCGCCGGGCACGACGACGACGTCACGGTCGTGGCGCTCCGGCGTGAACCCGTCGCGACCGCCGCGACCGCCGTGCCGACCAGCGCGATCACCGTCGGCGTCTGATCCCGCCCGGGAGGGACGCCTCCACGGAGACGACGGGAGGCACGGGGACCGCGATCCCCCGTGCCTCCCGTCCGCCGTCGGGACGACGGGATCAACCCGTGTTCTGCAGACCGGCGGCCACGCCGTTCACGGTGAGGAGCAGCAGTCGGTGGTCGGCGTCCTGCGGGTCGCCGTCATTCGCGGTCCGGATGCCACGGAGCGCCCGGAGTTGCAGGAGCGACAGGGCGTCGACGTACGGGCTCCGCAGGCGGACGGCGCGGCTCAGGACGGGCCGGTCCTCGAGGACGTCCGACGAGCCGCTCGTCCGGAGCACCCAGGCGCGCGTCAGAGCCATCTCGTCGAGGACCATGCGGGCGAGGTCCGGACGGTCGCCGAGCGCGAGGTACCGGTTCGCGATCGCCTCGTCGGTCTTCGCGAGGGACATCTCGACGTTCTTGATCATCGCCGAGAACAGCGGCCAGGACCGGTAGGCGTCCTGGAGCAGGTCGACGTCGCCGACCGCGGCCAGCGCCGACCCGAGCCCGTACCAGCCGGCCAGGTTGATGCGCGCCTGGGTCCACGAGAACACCCACGGGATGGCGCGGAGGTCCTCGAGGGACTCGACCGACAAGCCGCGACGGGCCGGCCGGGAACCGAGCGCGAGGAGCCCGATCTCCTCCATCGGCGTGACGGTGGCGAACCACGGCGCGAACCCGTCCGCCTTGACGAGGTCGAAGAAGGCCGCGCGCGACGCGCGGTCCATCGTGGCGGCGACGTCCGCGAAGCGATCGGCGGCCGCGGCGGTCACGGACTCGTTCGAGGGCGCGGACGCCTGCAGGGTCGCAGCGGCCATCTGCTCGAGGTGCCGCGCGCCGATCGTCTTGTCGCCGTACTGGGCGAAGATGACCTCGCCCTGCTCGGTGATCTTGAGTCGGCCGTCGACCGACCCCGGCGGCTGCGCGAGCACGGCTTCGTTCGCCGGACCGCCGCCGCGGCCGAGCGCACCGCCCCGGCCGTGGAACAGCGTCAGCTCGATGTCGTGGTCGGCAGCCCACGCGGCGATCCGGGCCTGGGCGTCGTACAGCGCGAACGTCGCCGACACCGGACCGACGTCCTTCGACGAGTCGGAGTACCCGAGCATCACCTCGAGCCGGCGCCCGGTCGCGGCGAGTCGACGTTCGACCGCGGGCAGGCGGACGGCCTCGTCGAGGATCCGCGTGCTCGCGTCGAGGTCGGCGAAGGTCTCGAAGAGCGGGACGACGTCGAGCACCGGCGCGGCCTCGGCGGACCCGAGTGCGGCCTCGGCGAGCTCGAACACCGTGGCGATGTCCTCGGACGACTGCGTGAACGAGATGACGTACCGGCACGCCGCGCGCACGCCGTACCGCGCCTGCAGGGACGCGATCGCCCGGAACACCGCGAGCACCTCGTCCGTCATCGGGCTGTGCTCGACGCCGGCACGGACCTCGGCGAGGGCGGTTCGATGCACCTGCGAGTGCTGCCGGACCTCGAGCTCCGCGAGGTGGAAGCCGAAGGTCTCCACCTGCCAGATCAGGTTCTGGAGCTCGCCGTGGGCCGCGCGCTCGGCGCCGGCGGCGGCGAGCGAGCCCTGGACGGTCCGGAGGTCGGCGAGCAGGTCCTCGGGCGAGGCGTACGCGAGCGGGACGTCCTCGCGCCGGGTCGCGTCGATGCGGGCCGCGACGAACAGGAGCACGCGGCGGTGGACCTCCTGCGGCGCGCGGACCGCGATGCGGGCGGCGACCTCGGCGTCGAGCGCCTGCTGGGCGTCGTCGAGCGCGGTGAGGTCGGCCGTGGGCGGGGTGCCGCCGTCGTCGAGGGTCAGCGCGTCGGCGATCCGGGTCGCGGCGCGGGTCAGCCCGAGCAGCACGTGCTCGGACTGGATCCGGGCCGCCTCGAGCGTGACCTCGGCGGTGACGTGGGGGTTGCCGTCGCGGTCGCCGCCGATCCAGCTGCCGAGGCGGATGAACGCCGGGGCGGCCACCGGACGGCGCCCGGCGTCGTCGCCGAGGAGGCGGTCGTCGAGCAGCCGGTACACCGCCGGCACGATCTCGAACAGCGTCTGGTCGAAGACGCTCATCGCCGTGCGGACCTCGTCGAGCGGGGTGGGACGCGTGGTCCGGAGGGGCGAGGTACGCCAGAGCGTCTCGACCTCCTCGAGCAGGCGGCGGGCGTTCTCGGCACCGTCGACGGCGTTCCGGACGGCGTCCCGTGCGTCGAGCAGGTCGCTGATCCGGCGGATCGTCGTGGCCACGGCTCGGCGTCGGGCCTCGGTCGGGTGCGCCGTGAGCACCGGGTGGAACCGGAGGGCCGCCAGGCGGGCGGCGGCCTCGTCCTCGCCGAGTGCGTCACGCAGTCCGGCGAGGGTCGCCGCGATCGAGTCCCCCGGCGTGCCCCCCACGTCACCACGGCGTCGGAGGACGCGGACGCGGTGGTGCTCCTCGGCGAGGTTGCTGAGGTGGAAGTAACACGTGAAGGCCCGTGCGACCTGCTCCGCGCGGTCCTGGTCGAAGCCCTCGACGATCTCCTGCGCCCGGTCGATGGCCCGGTCGTCCGTGCCCTCGTACGCGTCGATCACGGCGGCGCGGAGGGCCTCCACGTCGGCGAACAGGGCTTCGCCGCCGGTCTCGCGGAGCACCCGCCCGAGCAGGTTCCCGAGGAAGCTGACGTCGCCGCGCAGGTCGTCGTCGACCTCGCCCCGGACGTCGTCGCGTGGCCGGTCGTGGCGGGCCGTGCCGTCGATCGTGGTCATCGTCGTTCCTCCGAGGGATGGGCGGGGTGCACACACGTGAGTACCACATCGTGCTCGCCGGGCGCGATTCGCGTGACGCCGGGAGGCCCGGGTCGGCCCGGCGGGAGCGTCCGAGCGGGGACTGTCGAACGCGTCACGGTCGCGCGGCGGCGCGGGGTGCGCCCGACGAGCCGCGGACCACGAGGGAGGGCCGGATCGCCCGCGCGGTCGGGGGCGGGGCACCCGCCATCGTCGCGCGCAGGACCTCGAACGCGGCGCGGCCCAGCCCGGCGAAGTCCATCCGGACGGTGGTGAGCCCGGGCGTCCACACCTCGGCGAGGGGCATGTCGTCGAACCCGACCACGCTGACGTCGCCGGGGACGGCGCGGCCCTGGTCCGCCATCGCCCGGAGCACGCCCATCGCGACCTCGTCGTTGAAGCAGAACACGGCGGTCGCGTCGTCCGGGAGCTGCTCGATCGCGGCGGCCCGGGCGCTCATCGGGGCCCAGTCCGTGGCGACCACGGGCGGCACCGGCGCGTCGCGGGCGGCGAGCTCGGCCAGGTACCCGTACGTCCGGCCGTGCCCGATGTCGTTCGGGTAGTCGACGGCGAGATGGTGGACCGTGCGGTGACCGAGCGCGAGCAGGTGCTCGGTCGCCAGTCGCGCACCGAGTTCGTCGTCGAGCCATGCGTAGGGCAGGCCCGACCGGTTCGTGCCGACCATCGCCGCGGTGGCGGTCGGCATGGTCGCGGGGATCCGCGCCAGTGCCGCCGTCACGAACTCGTCGAACTCGATGCCGATGATCCCGGACAACGGCTGGGACAGCACGAGCTCGACCGCGGACCGGACGTGGTCGGGGTCCCCGTTCTCGACGACCGTGATCGTGACGAGGAAGTCGCCCTCACGCGCGGCCTCCTCGATGCCCCGGAGCACCGAGGCGAACCCGTACCGGGTCGTGTTCCCGGTGATGACGCCGATCATCTTCTGGCGACCCGACTTGAGCGCGCGGGCCGCCTCGTTCGGCCGGTAGCCCAGTCGGACGATGGCGTCCTGCACGGCGGTCCGACGCCGCTCGCTCACGACCCCCGGGTCGTTGAGGACGCGGGAGACGGTCGCGACCGAGACGCCGGCCATCCGGGCGACGTCCGCGATGCCCGGCGCGCGGGGCGGACGCTCGACCATCGGACGATGCTATCCCGACACCACGCGCCGGTCACTTGATGCCGGACTCCGCGATGCCCTGCACGAACTGCCGCTGGAAGACGAAGAACACGATCATCACGGGGATCATCGAGATGAGCGTGATCGCCATGATCTCGTCCCACGGGTGCGAGTAGGACCCGTTCAGCGAGGACAAGCCCACGGAGATCGTGTAGCTCTCCGGCTTCTGCAGGGCTACGAGCGGCCAGACGAAGTCGTTCCACCGCCACACGAACGTCAGGATCGTCAGGACCGCGACGAGCGGGCCGCACGCCGGCAGCACGACGGTCCGGAAGGTGCGGAACTCCCCCGCGCCGTCGACCCGAGCCGCTTCGATGAGCTCGGTCGGGATCGCCTGGATGTACTGCCGGGCCATGAAGATCGAGACGGCCTGTGCCGCCGAGGGCAGGATCACCGCCCAGGGGGTGCCGACGAGTCCGAGCTTCGAGATGATGACGAACTCGGGCACCATGACCACCTGGATCGGCACCATGATCGTCACGAGCATCGCGCCGAACAGCAGGTTCCGTCCGCGGAACGAGAACTTCGCGAACGCGTACCCGGCGAGCACGCTGATGAACACCGAGATGACGACCCCGGCGACCGCGATGACCACCGAGTTGACCAGCCACGTCAGCACCGGCTGGTCCGCGAACGCCTTGGCGAACACCCCGAGGTCGACCCGGTGCGGCCACAGCGAGAACCCCGACGTCTGGGCGAGGCCGCCCGGGCTGATCGCGGTGACGAACACCCAGTAGACCGGGAACACCATGACGAGTCCCCCGAGGACCATCGCCGCCCAGATGACCCACCGCGCGGGGGTCATCCGGTCCTGGATCGGTACGCGCCGGTCGGGACGGGTGCGCACGACGCGTGCCGTGCCTCCCGGACGACCGGCCGTGGAGCGTCCGACGGCACGGGCGGGAACGGCGGTGGAGCTGCCGACCCGCTCGACGGGACGCGATGTCGACGTGCTCAGCCTGGTCCTCCTCGGTGCGGCGTGCGAGGACGTTCCGCACCAGTGTCAGCAGGAGCAGCGTCAGCACGAGGAGCACGCCGACGGCGGACGCGTACCCCATCGTCCCCTGCGTGAACGCGGCCCGGAAGATGTACTGCACGAGCACGGTCGTCGAGAACCCGGGACCACCACCGGTGAGCACGTAGATGACGTCGAACGCCTGGATCGAGAAGACCACGTTGAGCACGACGAGGATGTAGGTCGTCGGTCGCAGCAGCGGCCAGACGATGTTCGAGAAGCGCTTGCCGCTGCCGGCACCGTCGACGCTCGCCGCCTCGAGCACGCTCGGGTTGATGTTCTGCAACGCCGCCAGGTAGGTCACCATGCAGAACCCGATCCGTCCCCAGACCACCGTGAGGATGACCGTGGCCATGGCCCAGTGCGGCGACGACAACCAGGTGATCCGCGGGAGCCCGAGCGCCTGGAGCGCGGCGTTCGCGATCCCGTTGTCGGCGTTGAAGATCCACGCCATGACGAGCGACACGGCCACGCCGGACACGACCATCGGCAGGAAGTACAGGCTGCGGATGACGCCGCGGCCCGGGAGCCTGCGGTTGAGGAGCACGGCGAGCAGCAGCCCGATCGCCGCCGACGTCGGCACCGTGCCGAGCGTGAACACGACGGTGTTCCACACGCTCGTCCAGAACACCGGGTCGCTCGGGATGTCGGCGTAGTTCTTCCCACCGATCCAGCTCCCGCCGCCGAACGTCTGCACGTCCTGGAACGACAGCACGACGGACACGATGATCGGTCCGAACGCGAACACGACGAAGAGGAGCAGCGACGGGGCGACGAAGGTCCACGGCACGGCGACCGGGACGCGACGCCGCCCGCCCCGACGCGGCGGCCGCCCGCCGGTGCGGGACGACGGTCGCACGTCGACCGACCCGACCACCCCGCGCGCGGCGACCTCGCTAGCCGACGACACGGCTGATCCCGTCCGAGATGTTCTTCGCCGTCTCCTTCGGGGTCTGCGTCCCGATGAAGCAGAGGTCGAGCTGGTCGGCGAGCACCTCGTTGATCTGGTTGAACTGCGGGCTCGTCTCGATCTTCGCCATGTTCGTCGGGATCGTGGCGACCTGCTCCACGAACGTCTTCATCTGGTCGTTGTTGGACCTGAAGTGCAGCGAGTCGGCGTCGAGCGCGGTGCGGATCGGCAGGAACAGGTCGTTCTCGCAGAAGTACTCCATGTTCGCCTGGTTGCAGACGAACTTGATGAAGTCGGCGGCGACGTCGGGGTGCTTCGACGACTTCGAGACGCCGAGCAGGTTCCCGCCGAGGTCGGACGCGGCCTTCTTGCCCTTCGGCATGTACGTGACGTCCCACTTCGACTGGTCGAGGCCCTTGCCGACGTCCCCCATGAGCCAGTCGCCGTAGAGCATGACGCCGACCTGACCGGTCGTGAAGCTGTTGAGCGTCGAGGCGTCGTTCGAGGCCTTGATCGTGTTCGACTTCGGGATGAGGCCGTCGTTGTACAGGCCCTGGAACCAGTCGAGCGCGGCGATGCCCTTCTTGGTGTTGATCATCGGCTTCTTCAGGTCGTTGTCGAGCAACCGGCCGCCCATCATGTAGAGGAACGGGAGCCAGCGGTAGGCCGTGTTCGGACCGCCGAAGCCGTAGACCATGCCGTACTTGCCGGTCTGCTTCTTGACCTTGACGAGCAGGTCGTGGAACTCGGACAGCGACCACGCCTGCCCGATGCTCGCCGGGGGCTGCTCGCCGATCGCCGCGAAGACGTCCTTGCGGTAGTAGGTGGCGAACGTGTCGGTGTGTTGCGGGATCGCGTGCGGCTTGCCGTCGAGCAGCGACGCCTGCCAGAAGCTCTTCTGGAACCCCTTGCCGTACCGCGCGGGGACCCACTTCGACAGGTCGATGAGGCCGCCGTTCTCGGCGTACCGGCCGAACGACTGCCACGTCACGCGGACGATGTCGGGCGCGCTCCCACCGCTGAGCTGTGTCGTGAACCACTGGTTGAAGTCGCCGCCGGGCGTCTTCTGGATCTTGATGTTCACCCCGGGATGCGTCTTCTTGTACGCCGCGGCGAACTTCGCGTACGTGACGAGGTCCGCGGCGATGTCCCACGTCGACAGGACGAGGTCGGCCTTCACGTTCTTCGGGACGGCGGCCTCGGCGGCGCCGGACGGCACGCCGGCGGCGGCGAGGGGGGACAGCAGGGCCCCGCCCGCGATGGCCGCGCCCATGCCGACGAACCCACGGCGCGAGAGCCGTCCGTCGTCTCCGGGCTGGGCTTTCTGATCGTTCACGGACGCCTCCTCGAGTCCTGACGAGACCGCCGGCGGGCACGCCGACGGACCACCGGCGCCATCGCCGATGGGGCCCCGCGGACGGGGTGTCCGCCTGGGCCGGATGTCGGTCCCGGGCTGCTCGGCTCCGGAACGTGGGGACGATCATGTCCGGCGGCCGGGAAGCCGGTCAAGCGCGTTCGGTAACGGGATGATAACGAATGTAAACGTTACCAAAACCGCTCTCGCGGTGCTACGGTCGCCGCTGACCGACCCGTCCGACCGATGCGAGGAAGCACCGTGACGCACTTCTCCTGGGAACCCTCATCCCTCACCCTGACGTTCGCCGCCGACGAGGACGGGCCGGTCCGGCTCGTGTCACTGGCGGGTCCGGCCGCTCCGGCGCCGCGGATCCAGGACGACCTGCTGCCCACGCAGCCCCTCGTCGAGGTGCTCGCGCCCCGGTACGGGCGGCGGAACAACAGCTACCGGTTCGACGGCACCGAACTCGGTGCGGGCCTCCGGTACGTCACGCACGTCGCGACGACCGAGCCCGCGACCGACGGACGGCCCGGGCGCGAGTGCCTCGAGATCCGCCAGGAGCACCCCGACGGGCTCGTCGTGACCTCGCGGTTCGAGCTCGTCGGCGGAGCGCCCGCCGTCCGCACCGCGACGACCGTGTCGCTCCGTGACGGCGCGGCTCCCCTCACGCTCTGGGCGGTCACGAGTCTCGCCACCGGGGCCGTTGTCTCCGAGGACATCGACGACCTCGACATCTGGTCGGCGCGCACCGGGTGGTCCGCCGAGAACCGGTGGGCGCCCACCCCGCTCCGCGCTCCCGGTCTGCCGTCCATCGACCCCGGGGCGCGCGGCGAGACGAGCCGGAACCGCATCGCCGCCACGAGCACCTCGACGTGGTCGTCCGGCCTGTACAACCCCGCGGGTGCCGCCGTCGCGCGGAGCACCGGCCGAACGCTCGCGTGGCAGATCGAGCACAACGGCGCCTGGCACTGGGAGGTCGGCGAGGACCCCGACTGGAACCGGGGCGCGGTGCCGATCGAGGACCGGGTCCGCGCGCCGGAGCCGTACGGACCACCGAAGGGCGACCGCTCGCACGACGGCGCCTACGTCGCGCTGCTCGGTCCCGAGGACGCCGACCACCAGTGGTCGCTCACCCTGACCCCCGACGTGACGTTCACGACCGTGCCCGTCACCGTGACCGTCGCGGCGTCGTTCGAGGACGCCCTCGGGAACCTCGCCGCACATCGACGCGCGGCCCGACGACCGCACCCCGTCGGTGACACGCTGCCCGTGGTGTTCAACGACTACATGAACACGCTCGAGGGCGACCCGACCACGGCGAAGCTCCTGCCGCTCGTCGACGCAGCAGCGCGGGCCGGTGCCGAGTACTTCTGCATCGACGCCGGCTGGTACGACGACTCCGCCGGATGGTGGGCGAGCGTCGGCGACTGGCGGCCGTCCACCCTGCGGTTCCCGGACGGCTTCGGCGCGGTCGTCGACCACATCCGGGACCGTGGCATGGTGCCCGGGGTCTGGCTCGAACCCGAGGTGGTCGGCGTCACGAGCACCGCGGCCGAGACGCTCCCCGACGAGGCGTTCCTCCGACGGCACGGCGAACGGATCCGCGAGCACCAGCGGTACTTCCTCGACATGCGCTCCCCGGCGGCACGCGCACACCTCGACGAGGCGGTCGACCGGCTCATCGCCGAGTTCGGCATCGGCTACTTCAAGTTCGACTACAACGTCACGCCCGGCGCCGGCACGGACGTCGGCGCCGAGTCCGCGGGCCAGGGCCTGCTCGAACACGACCGGGCGCTGCTGGCGTGGCTCGGCGACGTGCTCGACCGCCACCCGGACCTGGTCATCGAGAACTGCGGATCCGGTGCCATGCGCTCGGATCCCGCCATGCTCGGCACCCTGCAGCTGCAGTCCACCTCGGACCAGCAGGACCCGCTCCTGTACCCGGCGATCGCCGTCGGGGCCCTCGCACACGTGCTGCCCGAGCAGGCGGGCAACTGGGCGTACCCGCAGCCGACGATGTCGGACGAGGAGATCGTGTTCGCGATGGCTGCCGGGCTCGCCGGTCGCCTGTACCTCGCGGGCGTGCTCAGCGGCATGGACGACGACCAGCTCGCCCTGGTCGGTGCCGCCGTGGAGGCCCACCAGGCCACCAAGCACACCCTCGCCCGCGCGGTCCCCCGGTTCCCGACCGGGCTGCCGACGTGGGACGACCAGTGGTTGTCGGTCGCGTTCGACGCCGGTGACGAGACGCTCCTGGTGGTGTGGCGCCTCCCGGCCGCGGCCGGCGACGTCGAGCTCGCCCTGCCGCACCTGGGTGGCAGCGTGCCGACCGTCGAGCAGGTCTACCCGCCCGCCGGCGTCGGCGCGCCCTGGTCCGTCACGCCCACCACCGCCGGGCTGACGATCGGCACCGAGGCGGGGAACGCGCAGGCGCGGATGTACCGGTTGACGGTCTGAGGAGGAACGGCCGCGACGGCGGGCCGCCCCGCCAGGAGCGGGCCGCCGCGCCCGGATCGCGCTGCGCCCGTCGGCCCTGGACGATGACCGTCTTCTCAGGGAGCCGTCCGGCGCACACCACGCCGCCGGCCCTACGCTGGGCGCGGGCGCCGACGGCCGGTCGCCGGAGGGGGAA
The DNA here is from genome assembly GCF_003234875.1 of Curtobacterium sp. MCBD17_028. Classification (NCBI taxonomy): domain Bacteria; kingdom Bacillati; phylum Actinomycetota; class Actinomycetes; order Micrococcales; family Microbacteriaceae; genus Curtobacterium; species Curtobacterium sp. MCBD17_028. Next base: position 154,108 of record NZ_QKTQ01000001.1, read on the forward strand.
CACTGCATGTCCGAACTCGACCTCGACGCACCGCTGACCCCGCCGGAGCCGACCGGGCAGGAACTCCAGCTCACGCCGCCGGCCGCCGTGCCCGAGGTGGAGCCGGACCAGGCCGTCGGCATGGTGGCCGTCCCCGCCGACAAGCGGTCGGAACTGCAGGACAAGGCCCGGGCCTTCGCCGATGCACTCGCCGCCGAGCAGCCCGGCAGCCCCGAGTTCACGAAGCGGGTCGACGACCTCGTGCGGATGGGCGAACAGGACATCCGGTCGGCGTCGCAGGTGTCGAGCCGCATGCTCGAGCGGCCCGCCACGTCGCTCGCCGCCGCGAAGGGCCAGGGCCCGGCGGGTGATCCGCAGGCGGCGGTGGCCCGGACGCTGCAGGACCTCCGCGAGACCGTCACGGACCTCGACCCCGCGCGCGCCGAGTTGACCGGCGCCCGCCGCCTGCTCGGTCGGTTGCCGGGCGCGAACCGGATCGCCCGGTACTTCCACAAGTACGAGTCCGCGCAGCAGCAGCTCGACGCGATCATCACGGCGCTCGTGTCCGGTCAGGACTCGTTGCGCCGGGACAACGCCGCCATCGAGCAGGAGCGGGCGGAGCTGTGGGCCACGATGGGACGACTCGCGGAGTACGCGACGCTGGCGGCCGCCCTCGACGACGCGATCAGCGCGAAGGCCGAGGCGCTCCGGGCCTCGGACGGCCGCGCGGCGGACGCGCTGGTCGCCGACGCGCTGTTCCCCGTGCGGCAGCGGCGGCAGGACCTCGCGACGCAGATCGCCGTGTCCGTGCAGGGGTACCTGGCGCTCGACCTCATCCGCAAGAACAACCTCGAGCTCATCCGCGGCGTCGACCGCGCACGGACGACCACCGTCGCCGCGCTCCGCACGGCCATCGTCGTCGCGCAGGCGCTCGGGCAGCAGCGGCTCGTCCTCGAACAGGTCGCCGCGCTCAACTCGGCGACCGACGCGATGATCGGCCGGACGAGCGACCTGCTCCGGCAGCAGACCGCGGCCGTGCACGAGCAGGCGACGTCGTCCGGGGTCAGCGTCGAGACCCTCCAGCACGCGTTCGACCAGGTGTTCGCGACGATGGACGCGATCGACGCCTACCGAGCGGGTGCCGTCCAGTCCATGGCGACGACGGTGGACGCGCTGGGCGCGCAGGTCGAGCGTGCCCGCGGAGCGCTCGCTCGTTCCCACGCCGAGGACGCGAGCCGGACCGCCTGACGCGCGTGGCAGGCCGGGCGGCTAGGGCAGGTCGAGCCGGGAGGTCCGGAACCGGTCGTCGAGGAAGCGCCCGTTGACGAGGAGGGCGTCGGCGTCGCGTTCGACGGCCGCGTCGCGCATCCGCGCGGCCGCCTGCTCGAGCGCGGTGAGCTGCTGGACGAGCGCCTCGGCCGGGGTCCGGCCGTCGGACAGCCGGTGGTGCGCCGCCCACTCCGCGGGGAGCGCGAGGTACGCCCGCAGCGTCTCGGGCAGGTAGTCGGTCGCCGTCCGGGTGACCACGACCTCGGGTTCGCCGGTGCCGGTGACGCGCGGCAGGGCCTCCTGGAGGGCCGTGGCGATCCGGTCGACGATCGCGGCGGCCGGCTCGGGCACGCGTCCGGCGACGGCCGCGCGGAGCGGGAGCAGACCGCCGGCGACGTCCGACGGGTCGACGCGCACGACGTCGGCGGCCGGGGCGACACCGAGGGCTGCGAGCGCCCGTGCGGCCACGGCCGCGTCGCCGGCGGCGTCCGCGGCCACCGCGGCGACCTCGCCCGCGAACGCCTGGAGCCATGCGCCGAGCGGCATCGCCCGACGCGCGATCACGACGCCGCCCGAGACCTGCGCGGCCTCCCCCGTGAGTCGGTGCCGCTCGAGGCGCAACGTCATGCGCGCGTCCACGCCCTCGAGCCGGAGGGCGGTCACCGTCCCGGGACGCCCGGCGAGGCGATCGCCGAGCGACCGGTCGCGCTCGACCGAGAGCGCCGCGTCGGCCGCGGGGCCGAGTGCGCGCGCGGCGTTCACCGCGAGCGCCTCGACGAGCGCCTGCGGCTCGTCCGCGGACGGCAGGGGCACCGGGAGCGACACGGTCATCGGTCGGTGAGCGGCAGCACGAGCCCCGGCGTGGCGATGACGTGGTCCTCGCGCAGGGGCCGGACCGCGGTGCCGATCGCGAAGAACTCCGTCGTGTGGCCGCCCCACCGGTGCGGCAGCGACAGGAGCTGCACGCCGACGATGCCCTCCGCGTCGAGGTACTCGGCCTCGGTCTGCATCCGGCCCATCGCGAGCTCCCGCGCGTCGTAGAGGGCCTCGGTGTACTGCGGGATCTCGGTGTTCTGGCCGATCGTGCCGAGCGACGCCATCATGCCGCGGTGGGCGATGTGGTAGACACACGTGCCCATGACGAGGCCCTGGGGCGCGTACCCGGCCTGGATGAGGGTCCAGAAGTCCTGCCCGGACAGGTCCGACGTGAACGGCAGGCCCCGGGTGTTGCGCCACTTGCCCGTGGGCGGCGGGGCGTCCGCGACGACGGCGGTGCCGACCGCGACGAACTCGGCGAGGTCGTTGCCGTACTCCTTGAACTCGATCTCGAGCCGGACACCGACGATGCCGTCGGCACCGAGTCGGTCCGCCTCGGCCTCCATGCGCGTCATGGCGAGCTCCCGGGCGTGGTACATCGCCTGGCTGAGCTTGTCGAGCTCCATGTTCTTGCTCCAGCGTCCGGTCTGGATCCCGACGTGGTAGACGCTCGAGCCGAGGACGAGGCCGACCGGACGGAACCCGGCCTGCCGCACGAGCAGGAACTCGTTGACCGACAGGTCCGACGTGAACAGGCGGCGCCGTCCCTCGTCGAGGCGCGCGGTGGCGTCGGCGGGGAGCGGGACACGGGACAGGTCGGGTCCGGTGGTGCTCATCGGCGGGTGGTTCCTCTCGTGGTGTCGCGGAGCGGGATCACGGTCGTGACGTCGCGCCGGGCGGCGGCGGTCGCGGAGTGGTCGCGGAACGCGTGCATGGGCCCCGGCGCGATGACGGTGCCGGTGAACGTCGCTTCGGCGTGGAGGTCGGCCTCCTCGCCGCACGGGGTGTCGAACTCACCGAGGCTGCTGCCGGTGATGACGATGTCCGAGCCGTTCAGCGGTGCGGCGCGACGGGTGAGCTGCACCCGGGCGTCGTGACGGGCGGCGTTCACGAGTTCGGTGAGGCCCTCGATCTCGACGTTGCCCGACCAGACGCTCCGCTGTGACTTGAGGAGCGGGTCCTCGTGCTTCGTGGCGATGGAGACGCCGAACGCCATCCCGCGTGGGACCCAGCCCGAGCGGATGAGGGCCGCGACCTCCTCGGCGGTCGACCCGGCCGCCCAGACGTCGCGTGCCGACCGCGCGTGCGGCGAGACCGAGGCGTCGAGCGTGCGCACCGCGGTGCCGGTCGCCGTGAACTCGTGGGTCGCGGTCTCCAGCCGCGTGCGCCGGATGCGGACACCGACGACACCGTCGGCGCCGAGGGCCGCAGCCTCGGCGATCATCCGGTCGAGCGCCCCGTGCCAGGCCTCCTGCACGGCGTGGACGTAGGAGCCGAAGCCGGCGTTCCGGCCGTCGCTCCCCGTGGTGAGCACGGGCGAGGTCCAGGGGACGTACCCGCCGGGCTGGGAGGCGAACGGACCCGAGGCGAAGGGTCCGGACCCGAAGCCGCCCGAGCCGAACGGTCCCGAGCGTCCGAGGGTCGCCGTGCCGGAACCGTTGGGGAAGGCCGAGTACCCGCCGCCGAACGGGATGTTCAGCCCCGACGACCAGATGCCACATCCGCCACCGGCGTAGGCGAGCTGCTCGACCACGCACCCGAAGACCTCGCCGACCGGCGCGAGGTCGACCGCGCGGATCGCGGCCGCGCCGGCGGCGGACAGCAACGACCCGGCCACGCCGCTCGACCGCTGGCGTTCGATGCGGTCGTGCGCGGCGGGCGGCAGCCCCCCGGCCCAGCCGTCCATGCGTTCCCCTCCGTCGGCCCGGTTCGGCGCGCGGACGGCGCGCGGACACGGGAGACCCCGCCAGCATGCCAGGCGCGGGGCGCGCTGGGAACGGCGAGAACGCTCAGGTTCCGGGCAGTCCGTAGGCTGGCGCCGTGACCTCCCGGGTGCGTCTGCTCCTCGCCGCGTCGCACCCGGGTCCGACCGTGGCCGTGACCGTGCTCGCCACGGTGATCGCCGTCGCCGTCGGACACCCGGTGTGGAGCGTGCTCCTCGTCGCGCTCGCGGTGTTCGCGGGCCAGCTGTCGATCGGCCTGGCGAACGACTGGATCGACGCCGACCGCGACCGTGCCGTCGGCCGCAGCGACAAGCCCGTCGCGCGCGGGCTCGTGCCCGTCACGACGGTCCGCCGCGCGGCGATCGGCACCGCCGTCGCCGCGGTGCTGCTGTCCGTACCGCTCGGACTGGTCGCGGGTGCCGCGCACCTCGTCCTCGTCGCCGCGGGGTGGGCGTACGACGCCGGACTCAAGCGCCGCGTGTGGTCCGTCGCCCCGTTCGTCGTCGCGTTCGGGCTGCTGCCGGTCGTGGCGGTGTCCGCCGACAGCGGCCTCGGGCCCGGCGGGATGCCAGCGATGTGGCCGGCGCCCTGGGCGATCGCCACCGGCGCGGTGTTCGGCGTCGCGATCCACTGCACGAACGTGCTGCCGGACCTCGTCGACGACGCCGCCACCGGGGTCCGGGGATTCCCGCATCGTCTGGGGCTGCACGCGTCGGGCGTCCTGGCGTTCGCCGCGCTCGTCGTGGCGGACGGGCTCGTGCTCGTCGGACAGACGACCGGCGACGACCCCGCGCGGGGTCCGGCGCTCGCCCTGGCGGTCGCGGGCGCGGTCACGGTGGTCGTCCTCGCCGCGGTGGGCATCCGCCTCGTGCTCACCGGTCCCCCGACGCGCACGCTGTTCCGCCTCGTCATCATCGCGTCGCTCGTGGTCGTGGTGCAGCTGGCGCTCTCCGGCGCACGACTCGCGGCGTGACCCGCCTGGGACCTCGCCCTCAGGCCCACCGCATGGCGTAGACGCGGGCCAGGGCGTCCGCGGTCGGCAGGGCCAGGAGCGTCCGGAGCAGGGCCTCCCGGACCGCGAGCGCGGGGCCCGCAGCCGGTCGCCCGAGCGCCATGTTCAGCTCGGCCTGCCGCGCGGCCCGACGCGCCGCGGCCTGTCGGTGCCGCGCGTACTCGGGCCATGGGCCGGCGCTGCCGGTGGCCACGGCCTGGGCGAGGATCGGTGCGAGCGCGGCCGCGTCGAGCCATCCCAGGTTCATGCCCTGCCCGCCGATCGGACTGATCTCGTGGGCGGCGTCGCCGACGAGCACGACCCGGCCCACCCCGACCCGCTCGGCGGTGCGGCGGCGCACCCGGAACGGACTGAGCATGGTGCAGGTCTCCGGGTCCGCCTCGGTGCCGGTGCGCTCCCGGATCGTCCGCGCCAGGTGTGCGGCGGCGCGGGGGTCGGGGTCGTCCGGGTCGAGCGGCCGGCCCGGCGCGCGCGCGTCCCGATCCAGTGACGCGCCGTCCAGCGCGTGCCGGTCCGCGGGGTCCGAGCGGAGCACGACGTACCGGCGGCGACCGCCGGGCAGCGGGAACGACTCGACGACCCCGTGCCGACCGACGTCGACGAGTGCGGTGGTCGCGGGCGACGGGCCCGAGCCGCCGCGACCGGAGCACGGGGGTTCGGCGTCCGCGAAGTCGCCCATGACGTACCGGTCGCGGTAGTCCCGCCCGTGGCTGCGGACCCCGATGCGGTCGCGGACGACGCTCCGGGCGCCGTCCGCTCCGACGACGAACCGTGCGGTCAGCGTGACGGGCCCCTCCGGGCCGTTCCCCTGCGCGGTGACGCGGTCCCGCCGTCGTTCGAGTGCGGTGAGTGTCGTGCCCGTGCGGAGCGATCCCGGGGCGAGGGCCGCGAGACGCTCCCGGAGGATCGCCTCCGTGCGGTGCTGGTCGAGGGTCGCGACGAACGGATGGGTCGACGACGCTCGGGCGAACGACAGCGAGCCGATCGGACGCCCCCCGTTCCGCGCCGTTCCGCGGTCCACCCGCGCCGCCTCCGCGAGCACCGGTGCCGTCGCGCCGACCGCGGCGAGCGCGTCGAGCGACGGCGGGTGGATCCCGATCGCGCGGGAACCGGACGGCGCTCCGGCGCGCCGTTCCCACACCGCGACGTCGACGCCGGCCTGCGCCAGGAGCGCGGCGAGGAAGAGGCCGACCGGACCGCCGCCGACGACGAGGACGTCCGTGCGCTCCTGCGACATGTCGCCGAGCCTAGTGACGGGACCGCACGGCCGTGCCGGGCCGCTTTACCTCGGTGGTCCGGACGGGCTATCTTCAGCCACACGGGCAGACCATGCTCGCCTTCGACCCGTCCGGACCCCGAATCCGGCAGCCGGTCCGGTCCGGACACGAGCAGCGTCGCTCGACCCGTCCCCACACGCCCCGAACCCGAACGGGAGCACCAGATGACGACGCACGCCCCTTCCGTGCTGCCCACGGCCGTGCCGCCTCCCTCGGCGCGCGTGCGTGCGGGCGCCGCGGTGCCGCCCCGGTCCGTGCACGTCCCCGCGGAGGTCCGGTCGTGAGGGCCGCGATCGCGACGGTGAGCCTCGGTGGCGGGCTCGAGGAGAAGCTCGAGGCAGTGAGCGCCGCCGGGTTCCGAGGCGTCGAGTTGTTCGAGCAGGACCTCGTGACGGGGTGGCTGCGTCCGGAGCAGGTCGCCGCACGCGCGCGTGACCTCGGTCTCGAGCTCGACGTCTACCAGCCGTTCCGGGACCTCGAGCAGGTGCCGGACGACGTGTTCCGTGCGAACCTGCGGCGCGCGGAGCAGCGGTTCGCCCTCATGCACCGGCTCGGGATCTCCACGATGCTGCTGTGTTCCAACGTCGCGACGGCCGTGTCGGACGACGACGCCCTGGCGGTGGACCAGCTCGGGGCGTTGGCGGAGCTCGCGGAGCGGAACGGGGTGACGGTCGCGTACGAGGCGCTCGCCTGGGGCCGGAACGTGTCGACCTACGACCACGCCTGGCGGATCGTCCGCGAGGTCGACCACCCGGCGCTCGGCATCTGTCTCGACAGCTTCCACATCCTGGCCCGCGGCACGGACCTCGGCACGATCGCGGAGATCCCCGGTGAGCGGATCATGTCGTGCCAGGTGGCGGACGCGCCGGTGCTCGACATGGACGTGTTGCGCTGGAGCCGGCACCATCGGCTGTTCCCGGGCGAGGGCGACTGGGACCTGGCCGGGTTCCTGTCGCACGTGCTCGACACCGGGTTCGCGGGGACGCTGTCGCTCGAGGTGTTCAACGACGTGTACCGGCAGACCGACCCGACGGTCACGGCACGGGCGGCGCGCCGGTCGCTGCGGGCACTCGAGGACGCGACGCGGGTCCTGCGGTCGGCGCCCGACCGGGCCCGCGTGGACGCGGACCCGCGGCACGACATGGACGAACGGGGCGACACCGGGCGCGGCGCCGAGGAGCCGGGTCGGTCCTCCCGGCCGGCGGCGGTCGGATGGTCAGCGCACGGTCTGGAGGCCCTGCCCGCCGTCCCGGAGCCGGTCACGACCCACGTCGTGCTCGCGCCGGACGCGGAGGGAGCGCTCGTCGCGCTGCTCCGCCGCGCCGGTCTCGCCTGCGTGGGGCGGCACCGGACCGGTCGGACGGAGTTGTTCGAGGCGGGCGGCCTCCGGGTCGTCGTCGACGGCGCGCAGGCCGGGCTGGCCGCGCGGGTCGCGGCGGTCGGCCTCGGGGTGGTGGACGCGGCGGCGGCAGCGACGCGGGCCCGGGCGCTCGGGGCGCCGGTGCTGCCCCACGGGTCCGTGCCGGAGGGGACCGACGAGTACGTGGTGCCCACCCCGGAGGGCACCGGCGTGGCGTTCGGTGGCCGCAGCGCGGACGGGACACCGTCCTGGTCCCGGGACTTCGCACCGACCGGCGAACGGGCGTCCGCGGCGGCGTCGGACCTGCTCGGTGTGGACCTGGTCGGGATCACCGTGCCGTGGGACCGCACGGACGAGACGACCGGCTTCCTGCGGGCCGTGCTCGGGGTGGACGGTCCCGCGGCCGCGGACGCCCCGAGGACGGACGGGTTGGCGCGACGGCGGCTCTTCGCGACCGGGGCGACGACGACGTCCGGTCCGACCGTCCGGATCGCGGTGACGACCCCAGCGCCCTCGTCCGACGCGCCGTCACCGACACTCGTCGCGCTCGCGAGCGCGGACGTGGTGGGCACGGTGACCCGGATGCGGGACTCCGGGGTGCGGTTCCTGCCGACGCCGCCGAACTACCACGACGACCTCGCCGCGCGGACCGGCCTGGACGAGGTCACGGTGACGCGGCTCCGCGACGCCGCCGTGCTCGTGGACGTGGACGCATCCGGGACGTACCTGCACGCCGTGGTCGAACCGCTCGGTGGCGTCGTGTTCGAGGTCGTCGAGCGGCGGGGCGGGTACGACGGCTCCGGGGTCGGCGACGCGGCGGTCGTCGCGGCGATGGTCGAGCACCACGGACAGCGCCGCGGGGTCGACCGCCGCGGGGTCGCGCGGCGGACACGTCGCGCGTAACGTCGGGGGCATGACCGATGCCGCAGCACCCGACGCCCGCCTGACCACTCCCGACCGCGTCACCATGTACGGCGCTGCCTGGTGCTCGGACTGCCGTCGTTCCAAGGCGTTGCTCGACCGGCTCGCGGTGGACTACGAGTACGTCGACCTCGAGGCGGTGGCGGACGGCGCCACCCGGGCCGAGGCGATCAGCGGCCGGAAGAGCATCCCCGTCATCGTGTTCCCGAACGGCCGGCACGTGGTCGAGCCGTCGGACGCCGAGCTGACCGAGGAGCTCGCGACGGCCGGCGTCGTGGAGCCGGTGGCCTGACCCACGGACGTGGCGCGCGCGCCGCTCATGCGGCGCTCGCTGCCACCGCCAGCCGCGCCCCGGCCGTGCGAGACCACGCGAGCGCGCCCCGCATCGCCGACGCCCGGTCCGTCAGGTCGGTGAGCGCCACGGCGTGCGCGAACCCACGCGGGTCCACGGCGATCTCCCCCGCCACCAGCGCGACCGGGCGCCGTGCGGCCGCGGCGAGCGCCTGCACGACGGCCACGACCTTGCCGCCCGCGGTCTGACCGTCGAACCGTCCCTCGCCGGTGACGACGAGGTCCGCGTGGAGCACGCTGTCGGCCAGGTCGAGGACCTCGGCCACCGCCTCGCCGCCGAGTGCGATGGTCCCGCCCCAGGCCAGGAGGCCGAACCCGGTGCCGCCCGCGGCTCCCGCTCCCGGGGTGTCCGGGTCGACGTCGGGGAACATCGAGGCCCATCGGCGCAACCGTGACTCGTGCACGGGGACGCGATCCGGTGTGATGCCCTTCTGCGGTCCGAACACGGCGGCGGCGCCCCGGGGCCCGAGCAGCGGGGCGGTGACGTCGGTCAGGATCCGGACGCCCTCCGGGGTCGGACGGAGCGTGGCGCGGTCCACGGCCTCGATCCGGTCGAGCGCGGCACCGCCGGTGTCGTCCGGCCCCAGCGGTGGGCGCAGGCGGAGTCCGAGTTCCCGCAGCACGCCGAGACCGCCGTCCGTCGAGGCGCTCCCCCCGATGGCGAGGACGACTCCGCGCGCTCCCGCCCCGAGTGCGGCGGCGATCGCGGCCCCGAAGCCGTGCGTGTGGGCGGCGTCCGGCCGGGGGTGGTCGAGCAGGGTGATGCCGCTCGTCGACGCCAGTTCGACCAGGCCTCGGCCGTCCGGGAGCCGGAGCCACTCGGCGTGCACCGGCCGGTCGTCGGGGCCGCGCACGACGACCGGGACGCGCTCGGCGTCGGGGAACGCGGTGGCGAAGGCGTCGATCGTGCCCTCGCCGCCGTCGGCCATGGGTGCGAGGTCGAGGACGTCACCGGGCCGCTCGGCGCGCCATCCGTGGGCGAGCGCACGGGCGATGGACGCCGCCGACGCCGTGCCCTTGAACGCGTCCGGAGCGACGAGCACGCGCATCAGGGCCGACCCCGGTCGGGTCCGCTGCCGCCGCTCGCGCCGTCGCTCACGTGGCACACGCTACTGCCGGCGCGCTGGTGCGTCCCTCGGGCGCGCGCTGGTGCGTTCCTCACGCGCGCTGGTGCGTCCCTCGGGCGAGGGCCCGGGACGGTTCCTGGGTCGTGGTCGCCGGGCGGACGGTAGACGGGAGGCATGAGCGACGAACTCGACCAGGCCGACGCACCGTTCCTCGACGCCCTCCGGGACTACCACGGCCGCGACCGCTACGGGTTCTCGCCGCCCGGGCACCGGCAGGGCCGCGGGATCGACGCGGACACCCTCGCCGTGCTCGGCAAGGACCCGTTCCGCGACGACGTGCTCGAGAGCGGCGGCCTCGACGACCGGACCTCGTCGAACGGCTACCTGCCCACGGCCGAGGCCCTCATGGCCCAGGCGGTGCACGCCGACAGCGTGTTCTTCTCGACCTGCGGCAGCTCCTTGTCGGTCAAGGCCGCGATGCTCGCCGTGGCGGGTGTCGACGGCGGGATCATCGTGCCGCGGGACGCGCACAAGTCCGTGACCGCGGGCCTGGTGTTCTCCGGACTCCAGCCGTACTGGGTGACGCCGCGCTTCGACACGGACCAGCACATCTCGCACCCGGCCTCCCCCGAGGACTACCGCGCCGTGTGGCAGGAGCACCCCGACGCCGCGGGCGCGCTCGTGGTGAGCCCGACGCCCTACGGCACCTGCGCGGACATCGAGGGCATCGCCGCCGTGTGCCACGAGTTCGGCAAGCCGCTCATCGTCGACGAGGCCTGGGGAGCACACCTGCCGTTCTCGGAACTCCTGCCGACGTGGGCGATGAACGCCGGCGCGGACGTGTGCGTGACGAGCGTGCACAAGATGGGTCTCGGGTTCGAGCAGGGGTCCGTGCTCCACCTCAAGGGCGACCTCGTCGACCACGACCACCTGTGGGCGTGCGCGGACATGCTCATGACGACGAGCCCGAACGTGCTCATCTACGCGGCGATGGACGGCTGGCGTCGGCACATGGTGCGGGACGGGGCGGGCCTCATCCGGAGCGCCGTCGACCTGGCCGACCGCACGCGGGACCGCATCGAGGCGATCGACGGGATCCACGTGCTCCGTGACGAGCTCCTCGGCGCCGAGGCGTCGCACCAGCTCGACCCGATGCGGATGCTCCTCGACGTCCACGAGCTCGGGATCACCGGGTACCAGGGACTCGACTGGCTCCGCGAGCACCACCGCATCGACCTCGGCCTGTCGGACCACCGGCACCTCGGCATCGACATCTCGGTCGCCGACGACGCGTTCACGACCGACCGGCTCGTGCACGGGCTCGAGTCCCTGGCCGCGTCGGCGTCGGAGCTGCCACGGTCGCCCGAGGTGCGGATCCCCGACCCGTCGAAGCTGCTGCTCGAGTCCGTCGTCAGCCCGCGCCGGGCGTTCTTCGGCGAGTGCGAGAACGTCCCCGCCGAGGAGGCCGCGGGGCGGATCGCCGCCGAGCAGGCGACCCCGTACCCGCCCGGCGTCCCCGCGTACGTGCCCGGGGAACGCCTGACCGCCGAGGTGATCGACTACCTCAGGAGCGGGCTCGAGGCGGGCATGGTGCTCCCCGACCCGACCGACGGCAGCCTCGGCACGATCCGGGTCATGGTCGAGTGAGGTCCTCCGCTGCGGCGGGCCCGGCCGCAGCGACGGGCCCGGCCGCAGCGGCGGTCGTCGTCGTCGCGGGCGCCGTCGTCGCGGCGAGCGATCCGAGCAGCGCGAGCGCGGCCTCCGATGTCGACCCCGGCTCCGCGTGGTACAGGACGAGCACCTGACCGTCCGTGCCGGTGACCGCGAGCTTCTCGCGCAGCAGCGTCATCGGCCCGACCTCGGGGTGGACGAGTTCGGTGGGGGCACCCTCGACCGGGCGGACGTCGTGGCGCGCCCACAGCGTGCGGAACAGCGGACTGCGGAGCGACAGCTCCCCGACGACCTCGACGCACCGGGGATCGTCCGTCGCCGCTCCCACGGAGGCGCGGAACCCGGCGACGAGGCGGGCGACCGCGCGGTCCCAGTCGCACCAGAGCTCCCGCTCGGCCGGGTCGAGGAACACGTCGAGCAGGCGGTTCCGCCCGGGCCGGAAGCCAGGGGCGAGGGCTGACGCGTGCCGGTTTGCGGCGAGCACGTCGAACGTCCGGGTCTCGACGAACGCGGGGATACCGAGGGACTCGAGGAGCATCGCGACCCCGGAGGGGACCCGGTCCGGTCCGGTGCGACGGGTCGGAGCACGGTGTGCGCGCTGCGCCGCGAGCGACATGAGGTGATCGGTCGCGGGCGCGTCCAGGCGGAGCGCGTCGGCCAGCGCCGCGAGCACCTGGGCCGACGGGTTGCGGTCGCGACCCTGTTCGAGCCGCAGGTAGTAGTCGGCGCTGACGCCGGCGAGCATCGCGACCTCCTCACGCCGGAGCCCGGGGACGCGGCGGAGGCCGCGGACGGTGAGACCGACGTCCTCGGGTCGGACCTGCTCCCGTCGCGCGCGGAGGTACTCGCCGAGCGGGTTGCCGTCGTCCATGTCCGGCAACGCTAGTCGTCCTCCCGGACCGCGTTCCTGGTCCTGCCGTCCCCAGGAACGCAGGGACGTTCCCGCCGGACGGGCGACACGGCCAGCATGGTCCACGGACGAGGGGACGACCGCGCCAGCCCCGGCCGGCACGTCCTCGTCCGGAGAGGACCCATCATGACCACCACACTTCCCGGCGGCACCTACCGCCTGGCCGACGACCTCGAACTCACCCGCTTCGGGTACGGCGCGATGCAGCTCGCCGGTCCGAACGTGTTCGGCCCGGCCCGCGACCACGACGAGGCGATCGCGGTGCTCCGCACCGTCGTCGAGCTCGGCGTCACGCACATCGACACCGCGGACTTCTACGGACCGTTCGTGACCAACGAGCTGATCCGGGAGGCCCTGCATCCCTACCCGGAGCAGCTGGCCATCGTCACGAAGGTCGGCTCCGTCCGTGGCGACGACGGTGCCTGGATCCACGCGAACGAACCGGACCAGCTCCGCACCCAGGTCCACGACAACCTCGAGCGGCTCGGCGTCGACACCCTCGACGTCGTCAACCTGCGCGTCGGGGGCTTCGACTCCCCCGAGCCGGGATCGATCGGGGAGCGCTTCGCCGCGTTGGCCGACCTGCAGCAGCAGGGGCTCATCCGCCACCTCGGGCTGAGCACGGTGAGCCGCGAGCAGTACGACGAGGCCCGAGCGATCGCCCCGGTCGTCACGGTGCAGAACTTCTACAACATCGCGAATCGACAGGACGACGCCTTCGTGGACCTGCTCGCGGAGCACCGTGCGGCCTACGTCCCCTACTTCCCGCTCGGCGGGTTCACGCCCCTGCAGTCCGACGTGCTCGCCTCGGTCGCTGACCGCCTCGACGCGACCCCGATGGCCGTGTCGCTCGCCTGGCTGCTGCAGCGGTCACCGAACGTGCTGCTCATCCCCGGTACGTCCTCGGTCGCCCACCTGCGCGAGAACGTGGCGGGCGCGGCGCTCGACCTGCCGGAGGACGCCGTCCGCGAACTCGACGCGATCGCTGGCTGACCGAACGGGCTGGCGGCGGGTCTCCCGGGCGCCCCGGGCACGCCGTCGTCAGTCGGCGCGCAGGGTCTCGCGGGGCGACCGCCCGTACTCGCGGAGGTACTGCGTGGCGAACCGGCCGGGGTTGCTGAACCGCCAGTGCGCGGCCACCGCGGCGACCGTCGTGCCGGAGCCGTCCCGCGCGAGCAGGAGTGCCTCGTGGGCTCGCCGGAGTCGCTCACGACGGAGCGCGGTCATCGGGCTGTGGCCGAGCTGCCGGAGGAACGCCGCCTGCAGACCCCGGGGACTCATCCCGGCTGAGGCCGCGATCTCGTCGACGGACAGCTCTTCGGCGGCGTGGGCCTGGATGAACTGCAGGGCCCGGCGCACGCCGATGGGCGAACCCGCTCCCGGGTCGACCGGCACGGGAGTGGCCTGCCGGTCGACGAAGGCCTCGACGAACGCGGCGACCAGGACGTGGAACGTGGCCGCGCGCACGATCGGGCTGTCGACGAGCATCCCGCTCGCGGTGACCTGCCGCACGTGGTCGGCGACGGCCTGCCAGTGCAGTCGGGCGACCTCGCCGTCCGGTGCGTCGTGCACGCGCAGGGCACCGGGCGGCAACCCCATCGTGTCGAACTCCCGGCGCGCGTCCTCCTCGCGGAGCACGATCTGGCGGAACTCGGCGTCCTCCCAGACCACGCGCTTGCGTCCGTCGCGGGGGAACAGGAGCGGCGTGGCGTCGGACCGGACGAGGGTGCCGGCGGCGGTGCTCACCTCGACCCGTCCGGCGTCGAGCGCGATGACGGACCAGAACGGCAGCGGCTGGGACTCCATGACCAGCCGACCCTGCACGCGGACCCGGGCGACCGCGAACCGCCCCTGCCCGGTGACCTCCTGCCGGAACCGGAACGGCCCGTCGTCGACCTCGACGCGCTCGACGTCGAAGGCGTCCCGGAGCGCGACGAGGGCACGGTCCGCCGAGTCGGTGTCGACACGGACGGACCGCCCGGAGCTGAAGAAGACGTTGCGCATCGCGGAAGGAGGGTGTCCTGCTCACTCGGCCCTGAGGGTGTCCTCGGGACCGACGGTGTACACGGCACGGTACCGCGTCGCGAACCGTCGCGGTGACGCGTGTCCCCAGCGCGCCGCGATCGTGTCGATGAGCCCGTCGTCACCCGGCTCGGCGGCGATGAGGTCCCGGTGCGCCCCGGCGAGTCGCGCGCGCTCGAGTTCGGCCTCGGGCGCTCGCGAGCGCCAGAACCCGAAGGCACGGCGGAGGCCGGGCTCGCTCGTGCCGACGTGCCGGGCGATGTCCGCCACCGTGATCGGGAGTGCGGCGTGGTCGTCGATGTACCGGCAGGCACGGTCGACGGTGGCGAGCATCCGGCGACGGCACGTCCGCTCGCGGTCGTCCGCGCCCTCGGTCGGCACGGACTCGAGCAGCCCGACGACGAGCAGCCGGTAGACCGAGGCCACCACCAGCGCGCTGCTCCCCGCCGCCCGGCTCTCGAGGACCGCGGCCTGCAGCGCGACGGTCCGGGCGAGGTGCTCGGCACCCTCGCGGGTGGGTGGGAGCGACTGGGCGAACCGGACAGGGCGCGGGTCGTCCCCACGGATCGCCGCAGCGAGGTCGTCGAACCGTGTCTGCTCGAGCCGCACGATCGTCAGGTGCATGTCCTCGGACCGACCGTGGTAGCCGACGCCGTGACGCATGACGAACGGTGCGTCCTGATCGCCCCGCTCGTCACCCCCGGTCCACTCGTAGACCCCGCCACCGGGGACCACGAGCGTCACCCCGCTCGTCTCGGTGCTGCGGCCACCGTCGACGCGCGCGCGGAACCCCCACCGCGTGAGGTCGAGCCGCTCGTCCCGGTACTGCTCGGCGTGGAACCGGAAGTCCGGCCGGTCGGACTCCACGCTCGCCGCGGGCATGGAGCGGCGGATCGCGGCGGTGGCCGCTTCCGGGTCGTCCACGTCGAGGACCGGGCGCCATCCGGACTGCGGCTCCTGCATGGTGCCTCCCCCAGCCGTTGTCGCCAGGGTAGGCCACCGTCGCCGTCGCGTCCGGAACCCGTGGAGGACCGTGGTCGGGGCGGCGATCAGGTCGCGGCGATGACGCCGGTCGCCAGCAGCACCGCGACGACGATCGCGAGCGCCACCCGGTACCCGATGAACACCGCGATGCTGTGCCGCGCGACGAGGCGGAGCAACCAGGCGATCGCGGCGAGGGCGACGACGAAGCTGACGGCGGTCGCGACGAGGGTGGCACCCCAGCCGACCGTGGAGCCGATCGCGCTCGCCTCGGTCGCGGCCTCGTAGCCGCCGGCAGCGACGAGCGCGGGGATCGACAGGAAGAACGACAGGCGGGTGGCGGTGACGCGGTCGAGACCCCGGAACAGACCGGCGCTGATCGTGGCCCCGGACCGCGACACGCCCGGTACGAGCGCGAGCACCTGCACGAGACCGATCACGACCGCGTCGGTCACGGTGGTGCGCTGCTCGCCGCGGTCCTGACGACCGACGCGCTCGGCGACCCACATGACGATGCTCCACAGCACGAGCGCGGCGACGACGACCCAGAGGTTCCGGAGACCGCCCGAGATGAGGTCCTTCGCGAGGAACCCGATGAGGCCGATGGGGATCGTCGCGATGATGACGTACCAGGCCAGCCGGTAGTCGTGGTCGCGGTCCTCGCGATGCGCCAAGCCGCGGAACCACGCGCGGACCAGGCGCAGGATGTCCCGCCAGAAGTAGACGATCACCGCGATGATGGCGCCGACCTGGATCACCGCGGTGAAGGCGGTCACGCCCTGGCTGGCGACCCGGAGGCCGAGCAGCTTCTCGACGATCGTCAGGTGGCCGGTACTGGAGACGGGCAGGAACTCGGTCACGCCCTCGACGATGCCGAGCAAGAGGGCCTGGAGCAGATTCACGCCGGACACTCCATCACGGATCTCCCCAGAAACCGCCCACCGTGCTCGGCTCGGCGTCGGAGCCGACGATGCCTCCCGGCCCCGAGACCGTCCGCCGTTCCCGGGGCGACCGCTCGACGGTCCGCCGTCAGCGGACGCGGGCTGGGCGATCGTCGTACGCGGCGGACGCGCACCCCGACCGGTGAGAGGATGAGCGACGGTCCGTCGCCACGATGGACCCCCCACGACCCAGGAACAGGAGCGACGGTCGGTGACAGACACCCGCACGTCCGCACCCGAGAGCACCGAGAGCACCGAGACGACATCGGGCGGACACGGCGGACGCGGTCTCGCCGCGTTGGCCCTGACGGCACTCGGCGTCGTCTTCGGCGACATCGGCACGAGCCCGCTCTACGCACTCCGCACGGTGTTCACGATCGACAACGGGGCGGTCCGCCCCACCCCGGACGACGTCTACGGCGTGATCTCGGTCATGTTCTGGAGCGTGACGGTCGTCGTCTCGATCAAGTACGTGACGATCCTCATGCGTGCCGACAACAACGGCGAAGGCGGCGTCATGGCCCTCGCCGCGCTCGCTCGTCGGCTGTTCGCCAAGCGCTCCGGCCGGGTGGGGGTCTTCATCCTCATCGGGATCATCGGCGTCGCCCTGTTCTACGGCGACTCCATCATCACCCCGGCGGTGAGCGTGCTGTCCGCGGTCGAGGGACTCGAGGTGGCCGCCCCGGGCGTCGCACACCTCGTCGTCCCGATCGCCGGGGTGATCCTCGCCGGGCTGTTCGCCGTGCAGCGCTTCGGCACCGGCCGTGTCGGCACGCTGTTCGGGCCGATCATGTTGCTCTGGTTCCTCGTCCTCGCGGTCGCGGGCGTCGGCATGATCGTGCGTGACCCCTCGGTGCTCATCGGCCTGTCCCCCACGTACGCGTTCGCCTTCGTGTTCGCCCACCCGACCATCACCTTCGTCGCGATGGGTGCGGTGGTCCTCGTCATCACCGGTGCCGAGGCGCTCTACGCGGACATGGGGCACTTCGGGGCGCCGCCGATCCGCCGCGCGTGGTTCTTCGTCGTGTTCCCGGCGCTGACGCTGAACTACCTCGGCCAGGCCTCGCTCATCCTGCGCGACCCGACCGCACGCCAGAACCCGTTCTTCCTGCTGTTCCCGGACTGGGCGCGGATCCCGGTGGTCGTGCTCGCGACCGCAGCGACCGTCATCGCGAGCCAGGCGGTCATCTCCGGTGCGTTCTCGCTCTCGCGTCAGGCGATGCAGCTCGGTCTGCTCCCGCCGCTGACCGTCCGGCAGACCTCCGAGCGCGAGGGCGGCCAGATCTACCTGCCCGCCGTGAACGCGTTGCTGTTCGTCGGCGTCATCGCCGTGATGCTCGCGTTCCGGTCGTCGGAGCGCCTGGCCACGGCGTACGGGGTGTCGGTGACCGGCGCGCTCGTCGTCGACTCGGTGCTCCTGCTCATCGTCGCCCGGCCGCTGTTCAACTGGCATCGCTGGCAGATCGTCCTGGCCGCGGTCGTCTTCGGCGGTCTCGAGCTGACGTTCCTCGCCGCGAACCTGTCGAAGGTCCTCCACGGCGGGTGGGTGCCGCTCCTCATCGCCGCCGCCGTCATCACCGTCATGACGACCTGGCGTCGCGGGCGGCAGCTCGTGACGGACGAGCGGAACCAGAAGGAGGGCTCGCTCGCGGACTTCATCGACCGCGTCCGGTCCGAGGACCCCCCGCGGGTCGACGGGATCGCCGTGTTCCCGCACCCGAACAAGGACACGACGCCGTTGGCGCTCCGCGCGAACTTCGAGCACAACCACGTGCTCCACCACCACGTGCTCATCGTCTCGGTGCAGACCGCGAACGTCCCGCACGTGCCTGCGTCGAAGGCCTACACGTTCGACGACCTCGGCTACTCCGACGACGGCATCGAGCACCTGACGATCAAGTTCGGGTTCTCCGACGAGCCGAACCTCCCGGTCGCACTCCGTCGAGCGTGCGTCGCCGACGTGCTCTCGCTCGACCCGGACGCCGTGGAGCGCGCCTCGTACTTCGTCTCGCGCGGTGCACTCCGGACCGGCCACGGCCGGGGCATGATGCGCTGGCGCAAGAAGCTGTTCGTGGCGCTCGCGCAGAACGCCGCCAACCCGAGCGCACGCTTCGGCCTCCCCTCGAACAGCACCGTGACGATGGGCAGCGACGTCGACGTCTGATCGAGGCTGACCGTCCAGCGGTTCACGGCCCCCGCGCGGCGCGCTGGCCGGGCCTGCCGGCCGGGGAACCGACTCGAGGACCCGCCGCCCGATGGGGCGGCGGGTCCTCGTGTCCGTTCCGAGCGCGGTCCGCGCGGCGCTCAGTGGATGGCGGCGCGCAGGGCGGCAGCAGCCGCGGCAGGGTCGTCGGCCGAGTAGATCGCCCCGCCGGCGACCGCGACGGTGGCGCCCGCGTCCTGCACGGCACCGATCGTGTCCGTGGAGACGCCGCCCGCGACCGAGAACGGCACGCCTCCGGCCTTGCCGTCGTCGAGCAGGGTGTCGAACGTGAAGCCCGGCTCGGCCTGCTCGTCGAGGCCGGCGTGCATCTCGACGAACGTCACGCCGAGCGCGACGACCTCCTTGGCTCGTGCGGCCTTGTCGGGCACGCCGATGAGGTCAGCGACGACCCCCTTGCCGTGCTTCGTCGCGGCGGCGACGGCGCCGGTGATGGTGCTGTCACCCGCGACACCGAGGACGGTGACGAGGTCGGCGCCGGCCTGGAAGGCGATGTCCGCCTCGAGTTCGCCGGCGTCCATCGTCTTGAGGTCGGCGAACACCGTCTTGTCGGGATGCGCCTCCTTCACCGCGGTGATGGCCGCGAGCCCGGCGCTCTTGATGAGCGGCGTCCCGAGTTCGATGATGTCGACGTGCGGGGCGACCTTGCCGGCGAGCGCGAGCGCGTCCTCGGTGGTCAGCACGTCCATGGCGACCTGGAGCTGCATGGTGGTTCCTCTTCTCTGGTGGTCCGTGGGGTGGGGTGGGTGCGGGTGGTCGGCGGGAGGGTCATTCGAGGTTGGCGTGCCGGGGCCAGAGATCCGCGGCCGGGACTCCGGAGCGCTGCCACGCCGCGTGGAAGAGGGCGTCCCCGACGAGCACGACGACCTGCTCGAAGAGGCCGCCCGCGTACTGGATCGAGGCGCCGTTGCCGTGCGCCTGCTTCTCGGGGGCCGGCACCAGGACGACGGCGTCGGCGAGGTCGGCGAGCGGCGACGCCGCGACCGTGGTGATCACCGCGACCCGGGCCCCGACCTCGCGAGCGGTGGTGGCGGCGCGGACGATGCCCGTGGTGGTGCCCGAGCCACTGGCGGTGAGCAGGACGTCACCGGACCGGATCGCGGGCGTCGTGACGTCGCCCACGACGTGGACCGTCCGACCGAGGTGCATGAGTCGCATCGCCGTCATGCGGAGGGCGAGCCCCGACCGGCCCGCGCCGTGGACGAACACGCGGTCGGCGTCGTCGAGGAGCGCCGCGACGGCGTCGAGCCCGGCGCCGGTAGCGGCGTCCGCGTCGGCGGTCGTGACGACGGCGTCCGCGGCGGCGCGGAATTCGTCGGAGATGGCGCGGAGGGCGCGGGCCGGCGTGGTGGTGTCCGTCATCACCACGATGCTCCTCGCCCGGGGCCGGATGGGTCACTCCCCCGGCGCACGGGTCCGCCTACCCGAACGAGTGGGTGCGGCAGGTCCGGGTAGGGTCGGCCCATGCCCGTCACCGACCAGGACGCCGACCCCGACGCCGAGACCGGTCCCGACACGCTCGTGGTCGCCACTCGCGCCGCCGCGACCCGCGCCGGCCGCGACCGCTCCGAGCTCGTGGACCAGCACGGCGTGACGCTCGAGTCCTTGCTGGCGGTGCTCCGCTCCGAGCGGCTCGACGACCGCGCGGCCAGGACCGTCGCGACCGAGATCGCCGCGAACGCCCTGGTGGCGATCCGCACGGCGACGGACGATCAGCGGAACCGCGTGCTGGAGCCGGTCGTCGGGGCCTTCGCGCGCCTCCAGACCGACCTGCGGCCGCTGGTGCGGTTCGGTGACCTGTCCGTGCAGTTCGTCGAACCGCCCGCGACCGGTCGGGCGCTCCCGGGTGAGGTCGCGCACGCGGCGCGGGCCATCGTCCGCAGTGCCGTGCTCGCGCTCGTCGACGCGGGCGAGTCCCACCGCGTGCGGATCCAGTGGGACTGCGACGGGCGGAACCTGCTCGTCGACATCCGCGACGACGGTGCCGGGACGCTGACGGAGCACGACGACGTACTCCGCCCCATCGCAGAGCGGGTGACGGCACTGGACGGTCGCTTCGCGGTGTCCTCGACGGCGGGCTGGGGCTCGGAGCTGTCCGTGGTGCTCCCCCTCGACCCACCCGCGGAGCCGGAGCCGCTCGACGCGGTCGTGGCCCTGAGCCGGCGCGAGCGCGAGGTCCTGCGACTCGTGGCATCCGGCGCTCGCAACCGATCGATCGCGCGCGAGCTCGGCATCAGTGAGAACACGGTGAAGTTCCACGTGTCGAACCTGCTCCGCAAGGCCGGCGCGGCGAACCGGGCGGAGCTGGCCGCACTCGGTCGGTGACCCGGGCGACGAGCTCCCTGGCGAGCGGCACCCGGACGCGCGCGACGCCCGACCGCTGCTGCGGCCGGGCGTCGGGCGGGAGGATCGTCAGGCCTGCACGTCGCCGCGCCAGGCGCCGTCCGGGGCGCCCTTCGACTCGATGTACTCCTTGAAGTTCTTCAGGTCCTTCTTGACCGCGTGGCTGCCGGCGCCGACCGCGCCGCCGACCTTCTCGAGGAGACCGGTGGGCTCCCAGTCGAGCTGCACGGTGACGCGCGTGGTCGTGTCCGAGAGCTTGTGGAACGTCACGACGCCCGCGTGGTCCATCTCGCCGCCGGTGCTGTTCCAGGCGACACGCTCGTCGGGGTGCTGCTCCGTGATGTTCGCCTCGAAGGTGCGCTCGACCGGACCGACCTTGATCTTCCACTCGGTGAGGGTCGGGGTCGCCTGCGTGATCGACTCGACCTCGTCGAGGAACTTCGGGAACTCCTCGAACTGGGTCCACTGGTTGTAAGCGACGGAGACGGGGACGTCGACGTCGATGGTCTCGATGATCTGGCTCATGCCTGCTCCTTGCGTTCCACGGTTGCTGTGCAGGCCAGACGGTAGGCCGACCACGACACGGGGGTACGGGCCAGCACGAACATCCCAGTGACCTCGGAGATTGCCGCCGCGGGTGTCAGTCGGTGGCGCCGGTGCGCTCGTCGAACGTCCGGCGCTGCGCGACGATGACGTCCTGGTGTTCGCGGACCCATTCCCCGAGCGTCAGCACGACCGTCTGCAGCGACCGGCCGAGCGCGGTGAGGTCGTACACGACGCGTGGCGGCACCTCGGCGAACACCTCGCGCTGGACGAGACCGTCGCGCTCGAGCGCCCGGAGCGTGACCGTGAGCATGCGCCGTGAGATGCTCGGGATGACGTCGGCCAGTTCCGTGAACCGGTGCGGACGTTCGCCGAGCACGCCGATGACGAGGAGCGTCCATTTGTCGCCGATCCGGGCGAGGAGGGACCGGAACACCTCCGGGTCGTGCTCGGTGCAGAGCCGGCTCATCATGGGCAGCGACCGCATGATCCGGTCCTGCTCGAGTGCGGCGTCCCGGGTGTCGGTCACGGTGGTCCTCCTGCTGGTGGTCGGGCGGGCTCGGCGCCTGCATCCGAGCGGTCTGCACGGGCACGTGGGGGCCGAAGCGACGGGGTCGGTCACTCCGCGGTAACAGAGGGTCGTTTGCAGTGACCGACCTCAGCAGGGTACACCCGTTACGTGCAGTAACCGAGGGCGACGTGCCCCGCTGCCGACCAGGAGGAGTCCCATGTCCCTGTTCCGTCTCGACGCCAGCATCCGAGTCGAAGGATCCACCAGTCGTGCCCTCGCCGACATCGTCGAGCAGGAGTGGACGGCCGGTGACCCGGCAGCCGAGGTCGTCCGCCGTCACCTGGGCGTCGACCCGATCCCTGCCGACAGCTGGGCGAGTGCCGTCGCCGCGTCCATGACACCGGAGGACGCACGCACCCCCGAGCAGCGCACCGCGGTCGAACTCGCCGCGACCCTGACCGACGAGCTCGCCGACGCGGACGCCCTGCTGTTCGCCGTCCCGCTGTACAACTTCGGCGTCTCGCAGCACTTCAAGACCTACGTGGACCTCGTCATCACGGACCCGCGGATGGCGCCCGGCCAGACCCCGGTCACCGCCGGCAAGCCCGCTGTGCTCGTGACCGTGCAGGGCGGGAACTACGCCGCCGGCACGCCGCGCGAGGGCTGGGACCACGCGACGGCGTGGATGCGCCGCATCCTGGAGGACGTCTGGCAGCTCGACCTCGAGGTCGTCACGCGCGAGTTCACGCTCGTCGGCGTCAACCCCGCGCTCGACCAGTTCACCGAGCTCGCCGATCAGCTCCGCGCGGCCGCCGAGGAGCGCGCCCGGGAGCACGGCCGCACCCTGGCGACGCGGCGGGCCGCGGCGGCCTGACGCCCCAGCACCCGCCGTCACCGGCGACGACGTGACGGACGGGAGGTCCGCCTCCCGTCCGTCACGCTCGACGCGTGATCAACTGAGGGGTCCCGCGAGCTCGACGGCAACGGTCGTCGACGGTCTCGACCGGGTGACCCGCCCGCTCGGACGCGCGCCGGGGATCGGACGCGGGCCATTACCCTGTCCCCATGCGGCAGAAGGCACCCCGATGAAGGCCCCGACGATCTACGACGTCGCACGGCTCGCGGGCGTGTCGCACCAGACCGTGAGCCGCTACCTGTCGGGCTTCGAGGGCATCCGGCCGGAGACGCGCACGAAGGTCAAGACGGCGCTCGACGAGCTGCAGTACCGGCCGAACTCCGCCGCTCGGTTGCTCCGCGCCCGCCGCTCGAACCGGATCGCGGTGCTCGCCCACCACATCGACTACACGGGGCCGGCCCGCATGCTCGCCGGGGCGACGCAGACGGCGCAGGAGCGCGGGTACGTGCTCGACGTGGTGATCACGGCGGACCTCGACCGCGACGCGATCGACGAGGCCCTGGCCGTGGCGACCGGGCACCAGGTGGTGGGGATCCTGGCGACGGCACAGACCGAGCTGATGCTCGAACGCATCCAGAGCCACGCCGCGAGCGTCCCGGTGGTCATCGACTCGCGCATCGAGTCGTTCCCGGGTGGCCCGACCGTCAGCGAGGAAGCCGGCCGCCTCGCCGCCGAGCACCTGCTCGAGCTCGGGCACCGGCGCGTCGGCTACCTCAGCGGCCCGGTCGACTGGATCGCCGCGGTCGAGCGGTCGGAGGGCTTCGCCCGGTGCTTCCGGCAGGGCGGCGGCGAACTCGTCTGGCAGCACGCCGGCGACTGGTCCGCCGGCTCCGGGCACGCGGCGTGGCGACGGTTGACCGCCGAGGAACGGTCCGTCACGGCGATCGCGACGGGCAACGACAGCATGGCGATCGGGCTCCTCTCGGCGGCCGCCGCCGACGGGGTCGTGGTGCCCGCCGACCTCAGCGTCATGGGCGGCGACGACCTCGACGAGGCACGGTACCTCGTCCCCGCACTGACCACCGTCACGGTCGACTTCGCCGGTGAGGGCCGGTACCTCATCGAGAAGCTCCTGGCGGGGCTGCCCGGGGCCGCGCCGGACGCGCCCGTGACCCCGCCGAACCCCGTGCGGGCCGCGGTCCGCGCGTCGACGCGCCGGATCTGACGGAGCGGAGCACCGCCTCCCGGCCACGCGCGGCGACGCGAGCGGAACGGGTGCTTGCGCGATCCGCCCGGATGCGGTTACTGTCATCGCCACCGACGGATGTTATCGACAACATCCGCAGAGCGAAGGTCAACGATGACGACTTCCCCCCGGTTCAGTGGCGTGCTCTTCGGCGCCGCCTACTACGCCGAGTACCAGCCCGCTGGCACCCTCGACGCCGATCTCGACCGCATGCGCGACGCCGGTTTCACGGTCATCCGCGTCGGCGAGTCCGTGTGGTCGACCTGGGAGCCCCGCGAGGGCGTGTTCGACCTGGACTGGCTGCAGCCGGTCCTCGACGGGGCCCACGAGCGCGGCATCGGCGTCGTCCTCGGCACGCCGACGTACGCCGTGCCACCGTGGCTCCAGCGGCTGCACCCGGAGATCGCCGCCGAGCCGTCGACGGGCCACCGCAACGGCTGGGGCGCCCGGCAGGAGATGGACCAGTCCCACCCCGCCTACCGGTTCTACGCCGAGCGCATCGCCCGCAAGGTCGTCGCCCGGTACGCCGACCACCCCGCGGTCATCGGCTACCAGGTCGACAACGAGCCGGGCATGCAGCTCCCCCACAACGAGCACACCTTCCAGCGGTTCGTCGGCTGGCTCGAGGACCGCTACGGCACCGTCGAGGACCTCAACCGCGAGTGGGGTCTCGTCTACTGGTCACACCGACTCAGCGACTGGGCCGACCTCTGGCGGCCCGACGGCAACGCGATGCCGCAGTACCAGCTCGAGTGGCGCCGGTTCCAGTCCACGCTCGCCACGGACCTCATCGCGTGGCAAGCGGACCTGGTGCGCGAGTACGCCCGCGACGACCAGTTCGTCACGACCTGCATCTCGTACTCGCGCCCCCAGGTGTCCGACGACGAGCTCGTCGCGTCCCTCGACGTGGTCGCCGGCAACCCGTACTACAAGATGCAGGACGGCCTCGACTGGCACGCGGAGGTCCAGCGCGAGGCCGAGTGGTGGCACACCGGCGTGTGGGCGCTGTTCGAGTGGGGCGACCGCGCCTGGTCCTCGGCGGACACGCAGTACCTGGTCACCGAGACGAACGCGCAGTCCATCGGCGGGTCGTGGCAGAACCACCCGCCCTACCCCGGGCAGATCAAGCAGGCCGCGTTCGCCCTGCTCGCCCGCGGCGGCCGGATGATCGAGTACTGGCACTGGCACACCCTGCACTTCGGCGTCGAGACCTACTGGGGCGGCGTCATCCCCCACAGCCAGGTCGGCGGCCGCATCTACCGCGAGGTCTCCGAGCTCGGTGCCGCGCTCGGGGCGATCGGGTCCGCGCTCGACGAGCACGTGCCCGACGCCGACGTCCTGCTGCTCTACAGCACGGACACGAAGTGGGCGTTCTCGTTCTACGGGCCGCTCGCGAAGGCGGACGGCAGCCCCGACGAGCACGCGTACTCCCGCATCTTCGACGCCCACTACCGCGGACTGTTCGAGGCCGGCGCGCAGGTGCGGGTCCAGCACGTCCGCCGGTTCCTCGACACCCCCGTCGAGGAACTCGTCGCGCGGTTCCCGGTGCTCGTCGCACCCGCGGTGTACGTCGCCGAGACGGCCGTGCTCGAGCACATGCGGGACTACGCCGAGGCCGGCGGGCACCTGGTCGTCGGCATCCGCACCGGCTACGGCGACGAGCTCGCGCGGGCCCGGCTCGCGGTCGCCCCCGACGTGCTCGCGGGGCCGGCGGGCGTGCACTACGACGAGTACAGCAACCTCGGCGCGCCGCTCGCGGTCACCGCCGCGTCCGACGCAATGACGCTCGAGCCGGGTGCCGCCGCCACCGAGTGGGTCGACTTCCTGCAGGTCGACGACGCCGAGGTGGTCGTGTCGTACGCCCCGACCGAGTTCGGTCTGGAGGCCGCGCTCACCACCCGCACGACCGGTCGCGGCCGGGTGTCCTACCTGGGCACGGTCCCGGACCCCGCGCTCGGGCGGAGCATCGCCCGCTGGCTCGTGCCCACCACGGCGAAGCAGGCGTGGTCCGCCCCGGACCCCGTCACCGTGTCGACCGGCACCGCCGGCGACCGGCGCCTCGCCTTCGTGTCGAACTGGTCCGCCGAGCCGACGCAGGTCGTCGCGCCGGCGGCCGCCGTCGACCTCGTCTCCGGCGCCGAGTACGCCGCCGGCGACCCCGTACCCCTCGACCGACGCGCAGCAGTCGTGCTCGAGGTCCGGGGCTCCTCGATCGAGTAGTCCCTCCCTCCACCGAAAGAAGACCATGAGACGTCCACGCAGCGCCGCGCTGGCACTCGGAGCGATCGCCGTCACGATCACGCTCGCACTCACCGGTTGCAGCCCGTCGAGCACCAGCGGCGGGTCCACCAAGGCGGTGAGCCAGTCCGACATCGACAAGGCGATGAACACGCCGACCACCCTCACCTTCTGGACCTGGGTCCCCGACATCCAGAACGAAGTCAACCTGTTCGAGAAGAAGTACCCGAAGATCAAGGTCAACGTCGTCAACACGACCGGCGGCTCGCAGCACTACCCGAAGGTCCGCGCGGCCCTGAAGGCGGGCAAGGGCATCCCCGACGTCGCGCAGATGGAGTACGACTACATCCCGTCGTTCACCCAGACGAAGAGCCTGCTCGACCTGACGCCGTACGGCGGAGCCAAGCTCGAGGACGAGTACACGGACTGGGTCTGGAACCAGGTCGACCAGAACGGCGGCGTGTGGGGCATCCCGCAGGACTCCGGCCCCCTCGGCACCCTCTACCGCAAGGACATCTTCGACAAGGCGGGCGTCGCCGCGCCGAAGACGTGGTCGGCCTTCGCGTCCGCCGCGCAGCAGGTCAAGTCGAAGACCGGGTCGTACATCACGGACCTGCCCGGCAACGACATGTTCCAGATGATCAGCTTCTTCTGGCAGAAGGGCGCGAAGCCGTTCTCGTACGACGGCAAGAAGACGGTCGGGATCGACCTGGACTCCAAGGCCGACCAGCAGGTCGTGTCGTACTGGCAGGACCTCATCGACAAGAACCTGGTGGCCACGGACCCGGACTTCACGGACGACTACTACCAGGGGCTGTCGCGGGACAAGTACGCGTCGTGGCTCGTCGCCGCGTGGGGCCCGGTGTTCCTGCAGGGCACCGCGAAGAACACGAGCGGCAAGTGGGCCGCTGCGGACATCCCGCAGTGGCAGGCGGGTCAGAACGTGTCCGGGAACTGGGGTGGGTCGTCGGACGCCGTGATGGCCGCGACGAAGCACCCGATCCAGGCCTACGAGCTGGCCAAGTTCATCAACAACGACCAGCAGTCGACGCTCCAGCTCGCGAACCAGCAGTACCTGTTCCCGACGAAGAAGTCGACGCTCACCGACGACTCGTTCACCAGCCAGAAGTCGGCGTTCTACGGCGGCCAGCAGGTCAACCAGTTCTTCGCCGGTGTCTCCGACACCGTCGACAAGAAGTTCGAGTGGCTGCCGTTCATGGACTACGTGAACTCGAGCTACGCGAACACGCTCGGCAAGGCCATCAGCAACCACGGTGACCTCACGGCGGCCCTCGCGACCTGGCAGTCCCAGGTGACGAGCTACGCCAAGCAGCAGGGCTTCACCGTCAAGTGACCGGACGGGGGCGGGGCCACCAGGCTCCGCCCCCACTTCTCATCGGAGCAACATGACCGCCATCCCCAGCCGCAGCGACGCGGCGACCACCGGCGCCGCCCGTCCGGCCCGGGTCCGGACGGGAGCGCGCACCGCGGCTCCCGGCCGCGGCCCCACCAACATCCGTTCCGCGCAGACCCGCGCGGCCTGGATCCTCGTGATCCCGTTCCTCGTCGTGTTCGCGGCGTTCTTCATCGTCCCGCTCGTGTACTCGGCGTACCTCAGCCTGTTCACGTCGCAGCTGGTCGGCGGCGAGGTCTTCAGTGGCCTGACGAACTACGTCCGCGCCCTGCAGGACCCGAGCTTCTGGGGCGGCCTCGGCCGCGTGGCCCTGTTCCTGTTCGTGCAGGTCCCGATCATGCTCGCGGCCTCGATCTTCTTCGCGCTCGCACTCGACAGCGGCCGGATTCGTGGCGGCAAGATCGTCCGCCTGCTCATCTTCGTGCCGTACGCCGTGCCGAGCGTCGTCGCGACCCTGATGTGGGGCTACCTGTACGGCAACGACTTCGGGCTCATCACGCAGTTGTTCCACGCCCTGCACCTCACCGCACCGAGCCTGCTCAGCGCGCACAACGTGCTCGGCTCGACGATGAACATCGTGTGCTGGGAGTTCATCGGCTACAACATGATCGTCCTGTACGCGGCCCTGCGCTCCGTGCCGAACGAGATCTACGAGGCGGCCGAGATCGACGGCGCCGGCCAGTGGCGGGTGGCGTGGAGCATCAAGCTGCCCGCCATCCGGCAGGCCCTGCTGCTCACCGTGATCTTCTCGATCATCGGCTCGTTCCAGCTGTTCAACGAGCCGAACCTGCTGTTCAACATCGCCCCGAACGCGATCGGCACGGACTTCACGCCGAACCTGTACGCCTACAACATCGCGTTCCGCAACCAGGAGATCAACTACGCGGCGGCGATCGCGTTCCTGCTCGGGATCATCATCATGATCGTCTCGTTCGTCGTGCAGACGAGCATCAACCGGAAGGAGCGGCTCGGATGACCGCCACCCCACTCGCCACCGAGGCCCAGGTGGTCTCGGACGGCACACGCGTGCGGCGGTCCGCCGGCCGACGGGCCGTCGAGCGCGACAAGCGTCGGAGCACCGTCCTGACCGTGATCGTGTGGATCACGCTCGTCTACTTCCTCGTGCCGCTGCTGTGGCTCCTGGTGTCGACCACCAAGGACAACAGCGACCTGTTCACCACCTTCGGGCTGGGACTCGGGCACTCGTTCCAGTTCTTCCACAACATCGTGCAGCTGTTCCAGTTCCAGGACGGCGTCTTCACGCGGTGGCTGATCAACACGGTCGTCTACGCGGTGGTCAGCTCGGTCGGTGCCGCCGCCCTGGCCACGATGGCCGGCTACGCCCTGGCGAAGTACCGGTTCCGCGGCTCGACGGCGGTGTTCTCGATCATCCTCGGCTCGATCATGGTCCCGCTCACCGCCCTGGCGATCCCGACCTACCTGCTCTTCGCCGCCGCGAACCTCACCGACACCCCGTGGGCGGTCATCCTGCCCTCGCTCGTCAGCCCGTTCGGCGTCTACCTGATGCGGGTGTATGCCGCGGACGCGGTCGACGAGAGCCTGCTCGAGGCCGCGCGGATCGACGGCGCCGGCGAGTTCCGCATCCTGTTCACGATCGCGACCCGCCTCATGGGCCCGGGCATCGTGACGGTCCTGCTGTTCCAGCTCGTCGCGACGTGGAACAACTACTTCCTGCCGCTCATCATGCTCAGCACGCCGAAGCTGTTCCCGGTGACGGTGGGTCTCGCGCAGTGGCAGGCGACCGCCTCCGGCGGTGGCGGCGCGCAGGTGCTGTTCTCGACGGTGATCACCGGGGCGTTCGTCTCGATCATCCCGCTCGTGATCGCGTTCCTGTTCCTGCAGCGGTACTGGCAGTCCGGCCTCTCGACCGGCGGTGTGAAGGGATGACGATGGACAGGGTCTGGTACGGCGGGGACTACAACCCGGAACAGTGGCCGAGCGAGGTCTGGGACGACGACGTGCGGCTCATGCAGCGTGCGGGCGTCACCGTCGCGACCGTCGGCGTGTTCTCGTGGGCGAAGCTCGAACCGTCCGACGGGCGGTTCACGTTCGACTGGCTCGACGACGTGCTCGACCGACTGCACGCCGGGGGCATCCGCGTCGACCTGGCCACCGCGACGGCCTCCCCGCCCCCGTGGCTGACGCTGGCGTACCCCGAGGTCCTACCGGTCACCGAGGACGGTGTCCGACTGTCGGTGGGGAGCCGCCAGCAGTACTCCCCCAGCTCCGCCGTCTACCGCCGGTACGCCGACCGGCTCGTGCGCGCGCTGGCCGAGCGGTACCGGGACCACCCGGCACTCGAGGCGTGGCACGTCAACAACGAGCTCGCCTGCCACGTGCCGGCCGACTACTCGGACGCGTCGGCTGCCGCCTTCCGCACCTGGTTGACGGCACGCTACGGCTCCGTCCCGGCGCTCAACGAGGCGTGGGGCACCGCGTTCTGGTCGCAGGCCTACGGCGCGTGGGACGAGGTGATGCCGCCGCGCGCGGCTCCGACCTTCCGCAATCCCACGCAGCTGCTCGACTGGGACCGGTTCTCGTCCGACGCCTGGCTCGGCGTGTACCGGGCCGAGGCGGCGATCCTCCGCGAGGTCACGCCCGGCGTCCCGATCACGACGAACTTCATGGGGTTCTACAAGCCCTCGGACTACTGGGCCTGGGCTCGCGAGGTCGACTTCGTCTCGGACGACCACTACGTCGACCCCGCGGACCCCGCCGCGCCCGCGACCGCGGCGATGACCCGGGACCTCATGCGCTCGCTCGGCGGCGGCGCCCCGTGGATCCTCATGGAACAGGCGACGAGCGCGGTGAACTGGCGGACGCGCAACGCGGCGATCCCGCCCGGCTGGCACCGCACCCTGTCGCTCCAGGCCGTCGCCCGTGGCGCGGACGGCGTCATGCAGTTCCAGTGGCGGCAGTCGCGCGCGGGCGCCGAGAAGTTCCACTCGGCGATGGTCCCCCACGGCGGCGAGGACACGCGGGTGTTCCGCGAGACCGTCGAGCTCGGAGCCGACCTCGCCGACCTGGCCGACGTGGTCGGCACGCGCCTCGACGCCGACGTCGCGATCGTGCTCGACTGGGACAGCTGGTGGGCGCTCGAGCAGGAGGCCACGCCGGCGTCGCTCCGGTACCTGCCGATCATCGCGCGGTGGTACCGCTCGCTCTGGGATCGCGGCGTGCTCGTCGACTTCGTGCGACCCGACGGCGACCTCGACGCCTACCGGGTCGTCATCGCCCCGGCGCTGCACGTGCTGCCCGACGCGGCGCAGCGGACCCTGTCAGCGTTCGTCGAGGGCGGTGGGACGCTCGTCGTGGGCTACCAGTCCGGCATCCTCGACCAGGACCTCCACGTCCACCTCGGCGGGTACCTCGGTGCGCTCCGCGACGTCCTCGGCCTGTGGATCGAGGAGTTCGTGCCACCCGCCGAGCCGTGGGCGACCGGCGGCCCGGTGCCGGCCCTCCAGATCGCCGGTCTCGGGGCGGGCACCGCCCGCGAGTGGGGTGAGGTCGTCCGGCCGACGGGTGCTGAGATCGAGGCGACGTTCGTCGGCGGGGCGCTCGACGGCCTCCCGGCGATCACGCGGAACGCGCACGGCGACGGCACGGCCTGGTACGTCGCGACCGCTCCGGACGACCTGCGGGCCGTGCTCGACGCGGTGCTCGCGGACACGGGCGTCGCGCCGGTCGTGGCCGACCTGCCCGCGGGCGTCGAGGCCGTCGCGCGGGGCGCCCACCTGTTCCTGCTCAACCACGGCGACCGGTCGGTCGACGTCCACGGCACCCACCTCGAGCCGCACGGTGCCGCCGTGGTCGGCCGGGAGGCGGTGCCCGGCCGACCGGAGCCGGTCGCCTCCGCCTCGGCCTGATGCGCGCGTGGTGGTGCCGGCCGTCCGGTCGGCGCCACCACCTCCGCCCGCTGGACGACCGCTCACCGCCTGCCGGTCCCGCGACACGCTCCTTGACCGATCACCCCGGGTCCGCATTCAATGACCCCATGACCGGTCCTGTGCCCGAGCGACGGCCCGGCGCGCCCGTCGCCGCCCTGGTGCTCGCGATCCTGCTGACGCTCACGGGATGCACCGCCGCGACCACCCGGGCATCCGGAGGCGAGCCCACGACTCCGTCCGCCGTCGCGCGCGACCCGTTGGCGACGTGGAACGCCGCCGTCGAGGACCGGGTGCACGCGCCGGCCCGGTGGGTGGCGGTCGGGGACTCCCTGAGCGAGGGGCAGGGCGCCTCCACCCGCTCCGACCGGTGGCTCGACCTGACCCTCGCCGCCCTGCGCGAGGCGCACCCGACGGAGGGTGCGGCCGGAGGAGCGGGATACCTGCCCGCCGAGTTCGCCGTGTACGGCCCGGACTCGACGTGGGGCGACTGGGCCAGCGCCACCACGGGGTCGACCAGCTTCGACGACAGCGTTCCCGACCTCGGGTACCGCGCGGTGCGGATGCTCCCCGGATCGTCGCGCACGTACACGTTCACCGGGACCGGCGTCGACATCTGGTGGACCCGCTACCCCGGATCCGGGTCCTTCACCTACCGGGTGGACTCCTCGTCCCCCGTGCAGGTCGACACCGACGGCGCCGCGAGCACCGGCACGATGGCGAAGGTGGACGGGCTGACCGCCGGGAAGCACACCGTGACCGTCTCGGCGCTCGGGACGGTCGACCTCGAGGGCTTCACCGTCTACGACGGCGATCGCGACCGGGGCGTCACCCTGCTCGACGCGACGCACTCCGGCGCGACCGTCGGCCTGTTCACGAAGGACGAGGCCGGGTTCCTCGGGGCGATGCGGCGTGCTGCTCCCGACCTCGTCACGATCACCCTGGGCGGCAACGACGCCAAGAGCCTGACCGCGGACCAGTTGCTGCCGGACTACGAACGCTTCGTTCGGGCGCTGCGGCGGTTGCCGTCCAAGCCGTCCGTCCTGGTGATCGGCGAGTTCGCGCCCGGTCCGTCCATGCAGGCGCAGCTGCGGGAGCCGTGGTCCGCCTACCGGGACGTCGCGAAGCGGGTCGCGGCGGCGACCGGCTCGGCGTACGTCAGCATCGCGGACGCGTTCCCCGGCGACCTCGCGTCGCGCCCCGGCATCTCGCCGACCGACGACCTGCACCCGGACGACCGGGGTCAACGGACGATCAGCCGTGCCGTGCTCCGCGCGCTCCGTGACGGAGCACGGTGACGGTTGCCGTGCTCGCCGACGCCGGAGCCTGAGCGGCGGGTCGTCGGCGTGCCCTACGCTCAGGAGCGTCCGCACGACGCCGTGCGTGCCGAGCACAGCGAGGGGAACCGTGAACGCGTCGACGACGACCGGGCTGCGGGGCTGGTCCGCGCTCCTCGCGCCGACGGATCGCCGGCACCTCGCGGCCGCCGGACTCGTCGCGCGGATCCCGCTCGCCGTCGTCGGCTTCAGCGTCCTGTTCTTCGTCCGCTCGGTGACCGGGTCGTTCGCCGACGCCGGGTTCGCCTCGGGGGTGGCGATCGCTGCCAGCGCACTCACCGGGCCGGTGTTCGGCCGCGTCGCCGACCGTCGTGGGCAGCGCGGAGCACTCCTGGTCGCCGCCGTGGGGCACCCGGTCGCGGTCGTGCTCCTCGTCGCCGCCGGCACCACGCGCCAGTCCCTGGTGGTCCTCACCGTGGCGGTGCTCCTCGTCGGCGCGACGATCGTGCCGGCCGGGGCGTTCACCCGCGCGCGATGGACGGCGATGGTCGGTGCCGGCAGCGGGATCCACCTGGCGTTCTCGCTCGAGGCGATCGCGGACGAGCTCGTCTGGGTCTTCGGGCCGGCCCTCGCGGCCCTCGTCTCGGCGGCGGTGGACCCGGCCGCAGGGCTGATGGCGTCGGGCGTGTTCGGCGCCGCGGGGTGCCTGTGGCTCCGGCGCGGGGTCGGGCGCGGACCGACCGGGGGCGTCAGCGTGACACGCCGCGCGTTCGTCCCGTGGCGCTCCCGACGCGTGATGGCGTTGTTGGTCTCGAGCGTGGCACTGGGTCTGACCTTCGGGGTCAACGACGTCACGGTCGTCGCGTGGGCGACGGAAGCGGGCCTCCCGCAGATCGCCGGTCTCGTGCTCACCGCGTACTCGATCGGCAGCGTGACCGGTGGTGTCCTCATGAGCGCCGTGCCGTCGCGGGTCCCGCCCTTCCGCCTGCTGCTCGCGGCTTCCGCGGCCGTCGCGGTGTTCTGGAGCGCGCTCGCACTGTCCCCCGGGCTCGGCTGGCTGTTCCCCCTCGGACTGTTCGCGGGCGCGACGATCACACCGTTCACGATCTCCACCAACCGGGTGCTCCACCAGGAGGTCCACGGCGCGGTGTTCACCGAGGCGGTGGCCTGGGTGAGCGCGTGCGTCGCCGGCGCGATGGCACTGGGGTCGTTCGTGGGCGGCGTCGTCGGTCAGGCCGGCGGGGACGGATTCCGCGTCGTCGCGATCTCGGCGCCGGCCGTGTTGGTGGTCATCGCCGTCGCCACCGTGCTGCCGCCACGGCGTCAGCCGGGGTAGGTGCTCGCCGTGGCCGCAGGTCCTCCCTGCGCGCCACCGGACGCGGATCAGTCGCGGTGCAGCACGGCCTCCAGCTGCTCGACGACGAGGTCGGGCCGGGTCAGGAACGGGTGGTGACCGGTCGGGAGATCCACGGCGCGGGTGGCGCGAGCGGCGTGGGACCGCTGCAACGCGACGGTCGTGCTCCGGTCCTCCTGGCAGACGAGGTAGGTCGACTCGACGCCCTGCCACCCGGCGGTGCTCGTCGGTGTGACGAAGGCCGCGGCCGCCTGGGCCGTCCGCCGCTCCCACGCCTGGCGTTGCACCGTCTCGTCGGCGTCCTGGAGGAACCGGGCGCCGAACGACGCCGCGTCGTAGCCGGACAGGTGGACGGTCCCGTCACCGCCGTCGCCGATCGTGACGGGGTCCGGTTCGCCGCTCATGACGCCGCCCTGCGTCTGGCCGACGTCCGGCAGGTACGACGACACGAGCACCAGGTGGGCGACGGCGGGGTGGCTCCCGGCCTCGGCGATGACGGTCCCACCGTAGGAGTGGCCGACGACGATCGCCGCGTCGAGGCCGTCGAGCACGCCGCGGAGCGCGGCGGCGTCGGCGACGAGTCCCCCCGCCACGTCGTCAGGCGCGGTCTCACCGCACGAGGGCAGGGCGACCGCCGTGCTGCGGACGCCGGTGCGCTCGCGGAGCAGCTCCGCCGTGGGGCCCCACCACCACGAGCCGTCGCGCACGAGCGCGCCGTGGACGAAGACGAGTTCCATCGGGGGTCCCTCCTTGCCGTGCGCGACCTGCGCACGTCGACCGTACGGCGGATCCGGCGTCAGCGGCGGTACGCCGTCCGGCGTCGTCCGAGGAGCACCGACACCGCGGCGCCGAGCGCGACCATGAACCGCGACTCGGTGGGCTTCGCCGGCTCCACGGCGCGTACGGGTGCACGCGCTGCGATGTCGTGGAGGTTGTTGCGCTTGCTGCCGTCCCAGTTCGCGAACAGGTACGCCCCACCGAGGACCGAGAGGGTCCGGACCGGTGCGCGCCGCCAATCGGTCGCTTCGACGTAGTAGCCGGAGTGTCCCGCCTGGATGTTGCGGATGACCGCGTCGGCGTCCACGACGCCGGTCGACGTCACGACGGCGGTGATGCCCGTGCGGTCACGGGTCACGAATTCGATGCGATGGTGGGTCACGATGCGCTCAGGGGTTCGATGCCACGCCTGACCGCGGGGACGCGCCACGGCGACCAGGCTCTTCTACCGGAATCGCCATTGCTTCCACCGTCAGGATACGGGGAACCGACTGGGAACGGTGCACGGGACGGTCACCGCCCGGATCAGTGGAAGGGACAGCGCGCACCGGTCCCGCTCGGCCGCACCCGGACGCCCGACCGGGGCTTCGTCGGCATGCGACGGCGGTCGACGTCGAGTCCGGTGGCGAGGACCGTCACGCGGGGATCGCTCAGCGCCGCGACGGCCGCCGCGAGCCCGGCGATGGCGAGCTTCTCCCCGGGGCAGCGATGGCCACCGGTCACCGATGCGCCACCGTGCGGGACGAACGCGGGGAGCGCTTCGTAGTCGTCGACGCCGACGAACCGCTCCGGGTCGAACACGTCGGGCCGCTCCCACGAGCGGTCGTCGGTGTCCGTGCCGAGGATGTCGAGCACCAGTCGACCGCCCGCCGGCACCCGCGCGCCGTCGATCTCGACGTCCTGCACGGCGCGCGCCGGGAGCATCGGCACGAACGGCGCCGTCCGACGGATCTCCTGCGCGAACGCGGTCGCGAGCGGACCGCCGACCAGCGAGCCGCGCGCCGCGGTCTCGTCGGCGATCCGCGTCCGCCAGTCCGGGCGGTCGTGCAGCGCCGCCGCGGCGAATGCGGCGAACCGCGCGACCGCGATCATCGGACGGAAGCTGTTCTGCAGCTCCACGCCGGCGGTGCGCGACGAGAGCAGCGCGCCCTGGCGGTCGCGGTGCCACGCCCACTCGTACAGGGCCGTGCCGGCAGCCGGGTCGAGTCGGCCGCTCCGGACGGCCTCGACGAGGCGCCGCGCGTGTCGGTCCGACCACAGCCGGTTCCGGACCGCGAGCAGGTACTCGGGCGAGTACGGCACGCCGAAGCCGTCGACGATCTGCGCGAGCCGTGCGGCCCACCGGGTCCTCGCCTCGTCCGTGCCCGGGAGGCCCGCCCACCGCATGCTCGCCCGTCCGTACGCGCCGACCGCGGCCCGGTACGCCGACCGCTCACCACCGGCGATCCACGCCGCGAGTTCTGCCCGCCACTCCCGCTCGAACAGGGGCGAGAGCCGCTCGACCTGGGCGTCCTCGTACGCGACGTCGACGAAGGTCGCCTTGCGGTGCCGGTGGTCGTCGCCGTCGAGACCGTGCACGGATCCCGGGCCGAACAGGGTCAGCCGGACGACGGCGGGCATCGCTCCGTGGCGACGGACCAGGCGTTCGTCGTAGAACGCCGCGACGCCCTCCGCCCCGCGGACGAGCAGTGCCCGGTTCCCGAGCAGGCGCATGGGGACGGATCGTGCCCCGGCGTCCGCGCGCCGCCAGATGTGCGCGCCGAAGCCGTAGCCGCGGGTCAGGAGGCCGATCGTGTCGTCACGGAGGACGTTGCGCGACGCCGTGGTGGATGCCATCGGTCCATCGTGCCGGGCCGGGTCTGCTCGGCTCCCAGGGGCGACGCCGGAGCTGTTCAGCGTTGATCGAGCAGCGCGAGGACCGTGACCGCGATGTCGTCTGGTCGCCGCACGGAGGTGTCGATCAGCACGTCCGCGGGGATCGACGGCAGGAGTCCCCGGAAGCGCCGGTGGGCCTCGTGGTGGAACGCGGCCACGCGGGACCGTCCTCGGGTGGCATCGGCGGCGGCACGACCGAACGTGACCTCCACCGGCGCGTCGAGGACCACCCAGGTCGGCGTGACCCCTGGTGGCAACGGTCGGGTGAGGGCGTCCCGTTCCTCGGCCGAGAACACGGGGCCGACGGCGATCACGACGTCGACCGCCGAGCGCATCCAGGAGGCGACGAGGGCACCGTGGGCCTCGTGCGCCGCGGCCCAGAGTCCAGAGTCGGCCGCTCCCCCGGCGACCATCGCGGCCACGTCGTCGACGTCGACGACCACGACGGTCCGCCCCCGGGCGCGGAGCAGGCGAGCGAGGGCGTCGGCGGTCGTGTCCTTCCCGACCGCGAGTGGACCGGTGACGACCAGGAGGTCCGGCATGCTCCCACGCTACGGCGTTCCGACACGCTGCGGCCGAGCACTACCGACGGGGCGTCGTCACCGATCCCCGGTGCTGCAGGGTCGGCGGGATGCGCGACGCCTCCGGTGTCCCCCCGTCGAGGATCTCGAGCAACATCGCGAAGGACGTCCGGGCCATCTCGCCCGACGGCAGGTCCACGTTCGACACGGGCGGCACGCAGTGCTCGGCATCGGCGTCGGGCGCGAGAGCGGTCACGGAGACGTCCCGCGGCACGTGGCGCCCGAGCTCGCGGAGCCGGTCGAGCACGGTCGGGAGCGCCGTCTCGTTGTGGACGACGAGCCCGGTGATGTCCGGGTCGAGCGCGAAGAGCCGTTCGAGCGACTCCGCGACGT
The DNA here is from genome assembly GCF_003234875.1 of Curtobacterium sp. MCBD17_028. NCBI lineage: Bacteria > Bacillati > Actinomycetota > Actinomycetes > Micrococcales > Microbacteriaceae > Curtobacterium > Curtobacterium sp. MCBD17_028. Next base: position 192,102 of record NZ_QKTQ01000001.1, read on the forward strand.
CCGCCCGGGAGCCCCCGGTCGACACCCACGTGGCGGTGCCGCCCGCGTCGCGCACGGTCCGCAGCATGGCGTCCCGCGCGGTGACCGCGAACCCGAGGCCGCGGTCGAAGGTCTCGACCGCGTGTCCGACGTAGCCGATGTGGCGGTGGCCCTGGTCCATGAGGTTCGTCGCCTCGAGCGCCCCGGCAGCGGCGAAGTCGAAGTCGATCGACGGCAGGGTGACCGGCGGCCCCGGGGTGCCGAGCACGACGGTCGGGAACCCGAGCTGCTCGAGCAGGGCGACGCGGGCGTCCTCCGTCTCGACCTCCATGAGGATCACGCCGTCGACGAGCGAGCCCGCGGTCACCTCGCGGATCGCCTGGACCCCGTCCTCGGTGCTGAGGAGCAGCACGTGCTTGCCCTCCTGCCGGGCGGCGCTGAGGATGCTCAGGACGAACTCCATCTGCACACGCACCTGCGACTCCGGGCGGAGCGGGAGCGCGAGCGCGACCACGTTGGTGCGCCGCCGTCGGATCGACCGCGCGCCGGCGTGTGGGATGAACCCGAGTGCGTCGATGCTCGCCTCGACCCGCCGCCGGGTCTCCGCGGAGATCGGTCGGTTCCCGCTGAGCACGTACGACACGGTGCTCGTCGACACGCCCGCGTGCCGGGCGACGTCGGCGATGCGCTGCACTGGCACGGTGGGCCCTCTCTCTCCGCCCGGACCCGGACCGCGACGCGGTCGAACCCATTCGACGATAGCGCGGACGAGCCCCACGCGATGCCCTGGAACGCGCGCGTGTCATCGTCGAATTGTTTCGACGATTCTCTTGTGCTCGCTCCGGACGTGCAATAGCGTGACCGCCGTTGAGTGACGAAGGAGTTACGAGATGAGCAGTGTCGACGGCACGATCCGGGTCGCGATGATCGGACACGGGTTCATGGGCGCCGCCCATTCCCAGGCATGGCGCACGGCGCCGGTGGTCGCGGACCTGCCGCGTTCGGTGCGTCGATCCGTCGTCGTCGGCCGCGACGCCGCCCGTGCCGCGGCCGCCGCGGACCGCCTCGGGTGGGAGTCGAGCGCCACCGACTGGCGCGACGTCATCGCCCGCGACGACATCGACCTCGTCGACATCTGCACGCCGGGGTCCTCCCACGCCGAGATCGCGGTCGCCGCGCTCGAGGCGGGCAAGCACGTGCTGTGCGAGAAGCCCCTGGCCAACAGCGTCGCGGAGGCGGAGCGCATGGCCGCGGCCGCCGCCACGGCCGCGGACCACGGGGTCGTCGCGATGGTCGGCTTCAGCTACCGTCGCGTCCCCGCGCTCCGGTTGGCCCACGACCTCGTCCGGGCCGGGAGGATCGGGGACGTCCGCCAGGTGCGCGCCACCTACGACCAGGACTGGCTCGCCGACCCCGACGGACCGATGACCTGGCGCCTCGACCAGGAGCAGGCCGGCAGCGGCGCCCTCGGCGACATCGGAGCCCACGCGATCGACGCCGTCGAGTACGTGACCGGAGCGGCGGTGGAGCGGGTGTCCGGTCTCCTGCACACCTTCACGACCGAACGACCGGTGATGACGGAGGCCGTCGGTCTCGGAGGCCGCTCCGCCGCCGACGCCCCGCGGCGCCCGGTGACCGTGGACGACCTCGCCCTCATCACGGCGCGGCTGTCCGACGGCTCGATCGGCCAGTTCGGCGCCTCGCGCGTCGCGAGTGGTCGGAAGAACGCGCTCCGCATCGAGATCAGCGGCACGACCGGTGCGGTGGCGTTCGACCTCGAGCGGCTCAACGAGCTCGCCTTCCACGACGCCACCCTGCCGGAGACCGAACAGGGCTTCCGTCAGGTCCTCGTCACCGACCCCGGCCACCCCTGGGTCGACATGTGGTGGCCGGCGGGGCACGTCCTCGGGTGGGAGCACGCGTTCACCCATCAGGTCGTCGACCTCGTCGCCGCCATCGCCGACGGCACCCGTCCCGAGCCGTCCTTCGCGGACGGCCTCCACGTTCAGCGCGTCCTCGACGCCGTCGCACGCAGTGCCGACGCCGACGGCAGCTGGGCCGACGTCCCCGCGGACTCCGCGGCCGACGTCCTCACCTGACCCGTCCCTCCCGACCGGCCCAGACCGACACAGCACGACCCGCCCGGCGACGAGCGCCGGGCCGGGCGCTCGACCACGCCCGCGCACCCGCGACCGGGCGCAGCACGACCCTCGCGCAGCCGCGAGGTCCCATCCAGGAAGCGAGCACCGCAATGAAGCGCAGCAGCAGCACATCCGTCCCCACCCGGGCGCGACGACGAGCCACCCTCGTCGGAGCGGCCGCCATCGCCACCACCATCCCGCTCGTCCTCGGCGGCTGTGCCACCGGCTCGAGCCCCGCCGCGAGCAGTGTGAAGAGCATCAGCGTGCTCGACTACTACAACCAGGGCAACGACAAGGTCGTCATCGGCAAGACGCTCAAGCAGTGCGGCAAGCAGATCGGCGTCACGATCAACCGCAACGTCGTTCCGGGTGCGAACCTCGTCCAGAAGGTCCTGCAGCAGGCGTCGTCGAGGACGCTGCCGGACGTGCTCATGCTCGACAACCCCGACCTGCAGCAGATCGCGGCGAGCGGTGCCCTCGCCCCGCTCAAGGACTACGGGATCTCGTCCAAGGGGTACGCCAAGGGCGTCGTGTCGGCCGGCACGTACAAGGGGAAGCTCTACGGGCTCGCCCCCACCGTGAACACGATCGCGCTCATGTACAACAAGAAGGACCTCAGCGACGCGGGCGTCCAGGTCCCCACCACGTGGGCCGAGCTGAAGACCGCCGCCGCCAAGCTGACGTCGGGATCGCAGTACGGTCTGGCGTTCGACGCCAACGCCACGTACGAGGGCTCGTGGCAGTTCCTGCCGTTCATGTGGTCGAACGGCGGTGACGAGAAGCACCTCGACACCAAGGGCACCCAGGGTGCGTTGCAGCTCTGGACCGACATGGTCAAGAGCGGCTCGGTGTCGAAGGGCGCGCTCAACTGGACACAGGCCGACGTGAACGACCAGTTCATCGCGGGCAAGACCGCGATGATGATCAACGGCCCGTGGCAGATCCCGGCCCTCAAGGCGAGCGGCATCGACTACGGCATCGCGAAGATCCCGGTGCCGAAGGCCGGCGACGACTCGGTCGCTCCGCTCGGCGGCGAGGTCTGGACCGTGCCGCAGACCGGTGACAGCGCCAAGCAGAAGGTCGCGGCGAAGGTCGTCAAGTGCCTCAACAGCGCGAAGAACCAGCTGTCCATGGCGAAGCAGCGGTACACGATCCCCTCGCGCACCGCGGTGGCGAAGCGGTTCGGCCAGCAGGTGCCGTCGGAGCAGGTGTTCGTCGACATGGTCGCGACGGCCCGGGCCCGCACGGGTGAGCTCGGCGCGAAGTGGCCGGCCGCCGCGACGAAGATCTACACCGCGATCCAGTCGGCGCTCACCGGGCAGTCGTCGCCCGCGGACGCGCTCAAGGACGCGGCGAACAGCTGATGACGGTCGACACCGCCGGCGTGCGGAGCCGGGCGACGGGGACGGGGGGCGGCTCCGAGCGGGACCGCCGCCCCGCGCCGGGGCCCCGGCGCGGCGCCGGGAGCCTCCGCCGCGAACGGGTGTTCCGGCTGCTGTTCCTCGCACCCGCCGTGGTCTACATGCTGTTGTTCTTCGGCTACCCCGTGGTCAAGAACATCGTCATGAGCTTCCAGGACTACACGACGACGACGTTCTTCACCGGGAGCGCCCCGTTCATCGGGCTCCGCAACTACGTCAGCGTCATCAGCGCGCACTACTTCGGCACCGCGCTGCTCAACACCGCCCTGTTCACGGTGATCTCCATCGTCGGGCAGTTCGTGCTCGGGCTCCTCATCGCGCTGTTCTTCAAGCGGTCGTTCCCGCTGAACGGTCTGCTCCGGTCGCTCCTGCTCCTGCCGTGGCTCCTGCCCCTCATCGTCTCGAGCGCGGTGTGGAAGTGGATCCTCGACCAGGACAGCGGCGTGCTCAACCAGGTGTTGCAGGGCCTGCACGTCGTCGCGGGGCCGGTCCCCTGGTTGACGAGCACGTCCATCGCGCTGCTCACGGTGATCGGCGTGAACATCTGGATCGGGATCCCGTTCAACACGACGATCCTGTACAGCGGTCTCCAGGACATCCCCGAGGAGCTGTACGAAGCCGGCTCCCTCGACGGTGCCACGGGCTGGAAGGCGTTCCGGCACATCACCTGGCCGATGCTCCGTCCGGTCGTCAGCGTCGTGCTCGTGCTCGGCGTCGTCTACACGATCAAGGTGCTCGACATCATCCTCGGGCTCACGAACGGCGGCCCGGCCAACTCCACCCAGACGATCGCCACCCAGTCGTACCAGCTGTCGTTCCAGCAGTTCAGCTTCGGCAAGGGCGCAGCGCTCAGCGACATCCTCATCGTCATCTCGGCGGTGTTCGCGGTCGTCTACCTGCGCGCCACGAGGAGGGCGATCGATGAGTGACCACGTCGTGGCACCGGACCAGGTGCTCACCGCCCCGACCCGCTCGCGGGCCGCCAGAGGGGCGACCACCCGCCGGACCGCCGCCGACGCGGGGCGGCCGCGCCGGGCCTCCCGGAAGTGGATCCTGACCGTCATCGGGATCCTGATCCTGTGCGTCATGTTGTTCCCGGTCTACTGGATGCTCAACATCTCGCTCCAGCCCGCCGGACCCGCGATCGACGCCGCGTGGTTCCCGTTCCACGCCCAGTTCTCCGGGTACGCGCACGCGCTCGCCGACCAGGGCGGGAACCTCGTGACGAGCCTGCTCATCGCGGCGGGGAGCGTCGTCCTCAGCCTGCTCATCGCCGCCCCGGCCTCGTACGCGCTGGCGCAGCTCCGGATCCGGGGCGCGGACACGATCCTCTTCGGGATCCTCATCGCGCAGATGATCCCCGGGATCGTCGTCGCGAACGCCCTCTACACCGCCTACAACCAGCTCGGGCTCCTCAACTCGGTGCTCGGCCTGGTGCTCGCGGACTCGACCGCGGGGATCCCGTTCGCGATCATCGTCATGCGCGCGTTCATGGCCGGGATCCCGACGTCGATCATCGAGGCGGCGAAGATCGACGGCGCCGGCAACGTCCGGGCGTTCACCGCGGTCGTGCTGCCCATCAGCGTGAACGCGCTCGTCACCGCGGCGCTGTTCACCTTCCTGTTCACGTGGAGCGACTTCCTGTTCGCCCTGACGCTGACGACCACCCAGAAGATCCGGCCGATCACCCTCGGCATCTACCAGTACATCGGCACGTACACCGCCGACTGGAGCACGGTCATGGCGACCGCGGTCCTGGCCTCCCTGCCCGCGATCATCCTGCTCGTCATCGCGCAGCGGTTCATCGCGGCGGGCGCCACCGGCGGTGCGGTCAAGTGACCGCCGCGCACCACGACACCACACCACCACGAGCAACGGAGCAACCGTGACCGACACCACCACCCCCATCCGCGTCGTCGTCTGGGGCGAGAACCGCCACGAACAGGTCGAGCAGCACGTCGCCGACCGCTACCCGGACGGCATGCACGGCGCGATCGCCGCCGGCATCACGAACTGGCTCGGCGACGCCGCGTCGGTGACGACGCACGTGTTCGACGAGCCCGAGCACGGCCTGACCGAGGAGGTCCTCGAGCAGACCGACGTGCTCACCTGGTGGGGCCACGCCGCACACGCCGAGGTCGACGACGAGGTGGTGGACCGCGTGCACCGGCACGTCCTCGCCGGGATGGGCCTCATCGTGCTGCACTCCGGCCACTGGTCCAAGATCTTCGGCAAGCTCATGGGCACCACCTGCACGCTCCGGTGGCGCAGCGAGCACGACCGCGAGCTCGTCTGGACGGTGAACCCGCAGCACCCGATCACCCGCGGCATCCCGAACCCGATCGTCATCCCCGAGCAGGAGATGTACGGCGAGTACTTCGACGTCCCCACGCCGGACGAGCTCGTGTTCATCAGCGGGTTCAGCGGCGGTGAGGTGTTCCGGAGCGGCATGACGTACCGCCGGGGCTTCGGCAAGGTGTTCTACTTCAGCCCCGGGGACCAGGACTTCCCCGTCTACCACCAGCCCGACGTGACCCACGTCATCGCGAACGCGGTCGAGTGGGCCCGTCCGGAGCGCGAGCGCGCGACGCCGACCCTGCTCCGGTACGACACGGACGACTTCTTCAACGGCAAGAGCTACCAGGGAGCGATCGAGGCATGACCGAGACCATCGACGCGGACCGCCCGGTCCGCATCCTGCAGGTCGGCGCGGGCGGCATGGGGCAGGCGTGGCTGCGGAACGTCGTGGCCAGTGCCGACGTCGAGCTCGTCGGCATCGTCGACCTCGTCCCCGAGACCGCGCGCGCCGGTGCCGAGCTCGTCGCCGCCGCCGGCGGCGGGACGGTGCCGACGGGTGCCGTGCTCGCCGACATGGTCCGGGAGGTCCGTCCCGACGCGGTCCTCGACGTCACGATCCCCCGCGCCCACCACCCGGTCACCACCGAGGCGCTGTTCCTCGGTCTGCCGGTGCTCGGCGAGAAGCCCGTGGCCGCCTCGGTCGCCGAGGGCCTGTCGCTCGCCGCGGCCGCCGAGTGCACGGGCGAGCTGTTCATGGTGAGTCAGTCCCGCCGGTACAACGACCACCTGACGCACCTCCGTGCCCTCACCGCCGAGCTCGGCGACGTCGGCGTCGTGACCCACACCTTCGCGAAGGCCCCGCACTTCGGGGGGTTCCGCGACGTGATGGACCACCCGCTGCTCCTCGACATGGCGATCCACCCCTTCGACGCGGTCCGCGCCCTGCTCGGACGCGATCCCGTGTCGGTGTACTGCGAGGCGTTCAACCCCTCGTGGAGCTGGTACCGGGGCGATGCCGCGGCGAGCGCCGTGTTCTCGTTCGAGGACGGCGTGCGGTTCGTCTACTCGGGCAGCTGGTGTGCCGCCGGCGCCGAGACGTCCTGGAACGGCGACTGGCGGGTGAGTGCCGCCGGGGGCACCGCGCTCTGGGACGGCGACGCGGCGCCGTGGGCCGAGCGCGCCGACGGGTCGCCACTCGTCGTCGACCCGCCGACGAGCACCCCACCGGAGATCGCCGGGTCGCTCGCGGAGTTCGTCACCGCGCTGCGGACCGGACGGCGTCCGCAGGGCGAGGTGCACGAGAACGTCGTCAGCCTCGCCATGGTCGAGGCGGCCGTCGAGTCGGCCGCCACGGGCCTCCCGGTCCGCATCGACGACGTGCTCGGCCGCGCGCTCACCACCGCGATCGCCGACGAACAGCGGGACGACGTGCGCGAACGGCTCCGGTCGTGGCCGTCCGTCCGGGAGGCCCTGGCCGCGCCCGCGGCGGAGGTCGCCTCGTGAGCGCCGCAGCCGGCACCCGCCCGGTCACGCTGTTCACCGGTCAGTGGGCCGACCTGCCGTTCGAGGAGGTGGCGCGCCTGGCCGGCGAGTGGGGGTTCGACGGTCTGGAGATCGCCTGCTGGGGGGACCACCTCGACGTCCGCCGCGCCGCGTCCGACCCGGAGTACGTCGCCGAGCGGAAGGCCGTGCTCGAGCGGAACGGGCTCGAGGTCCGGGCGATCGCCAACCACCTGGTCGGGCAGGCCGTGTGCGACGACCCGATCGACGCGCGGCACGAGGACATCCTGCCGCCGCACGTCTGGGGCGACGGTGACCCCGAGGGCGTCCGCCAGCGGGCTGCTCGCGAGATGCAGGACACCGCGCGGGCGGCCGCGGCACTCGGCGCCCGCACCGTGACCGGGTTCTCCGGGTCGGCGATCTGGAAGACCGTGGCGGGGTTCCCGCCGGTGCCCCCGGGCATGGTCGACGCCGGGTACCAGGACTTCCACGACCGGTTCGCGCCCATCCTCGACGTGTTCGAGGAGGTCGGGGTGCGGTTCGCGCTCGAGGTCCACCCGTCGGAGATCGCGTACGACTACTGGACCGCGAAGCGGACGCTCGAGGTGTTCGCCGACCGGCCCGCGTTCGGCTTCAACTTCGACCCGTCGCACTTCGTGTGGCAGGACCTGGACCCGGCCGCGTTCCTGCTCGACTTCGCCGACCGGGTGTACCACGTGCACTGCAAGGAGTCGGTCAAGCAACTCGACGGACGCAACGGCCGGTTGGCGTCGCACCTGCCGTGGGGCGATCCACGTCGCGGTTGGGACTTCGTGACCGCCGGGCACGGGGACGTGCCGTGGGAGCGGGTCTTCCGGGTGCTCAACGCGATCGGGTACGACGGCCCGACGAGCGTCGAGTGGGAGGACGCGGGCATGGACCGGCTCGTCGGGGGGCCGGAGGCGCTCGCGTTCGTCCGGGCACTCGGGCGGATCGCGCCGCCGGACGCCGCGTTCGACGCGGCGTTCTCGCGCTCGCGGTGACCGGGGTCAGCGGACGCCGCGGGGCGCTGCCGGTGCATGCTGGCGCGACGCGTCAGCGCGTCCAGGGGTCCTCGGGCCGCGATCCGGCACGGAACCCGAACGACTCCACCATGAGCACGGCCTCGGGGAAGTGCGCGGCGACCGCCTCGGGGACGTGTGCGTCGCTGCCGAACGTCACCGCTCGGCCGCCCTCCTCGCTCCACCACTGCGGCACCCACGACCAGAGCCGTCGGGTGTTCATCTCGAGCGCCCGACCCGACTCGGCGATGGCGCGCATCGCGGCGCGGAAGCCCTCCTCGAAGCGTCGGGGGTCGAACGGTCCCGCCGTCGCGGTCGGCCAGGCGCGCACCGCGTAGTCGATGTGCGTGAACACGGCGAAGGCGTCGGACCCCGCGACCATGCGGGGGACCTCCTCGAGGTACGCCCACATGACCTCGTCCGCGGGTCGGTGGTGGTACAGCGTCGTCGGTTCGGTGCGGTCGTCGCCGAAGGGGAGCATGTGCAGCGACCCGTTCACGCGATCGATCGCGCCGGTGTCGAGGACCGTGGCAGCCGCCTCCCCCCAGAGGTGCGGCTGGCCGAACTCGACGCCGGTGAGGATCCGCAGTCCGGGGAACGCGGATCGGCACCGGTCGATCGACTCGAGGTACCCGTCGAGGTCGAACGACGGCAGGTGGACGATGCCGTCGTCGCCGACGAGCGCCCCGGCGTACGGTCCCAAGTCGCCGTCGTCGACGCGCCACGTGTCCTCGAGGTCGAGGTGTTCGGTGAACACGATGGCCGGGAGCCCGACCCGGACCGCCTGCTCGCACGTGCGCACCATCCGCCCCGGCGACGCCGGGTCCGATCCGCTGTCCCAGGACCACTCGCTGTGGACGTGCCCGTCCCCGGGGAGCGTCACGGCGCCACCACCGCCTCGAACGGACCGTACGTGGTCAGCACGTTGCCCTTGCTCGTGACCTCGCTCCGGAGCAGCCGCAGGCGGAGCGGGGGGTCGGTGGGTTCGAACAGGCGGCGTCCGGCGCCCGCGACGGCGGGGTGGATCATGAGTTGGAGTTCGTCGAGCAGGCCCGCGAACACGAGCTGACGGACGACCGAGATGCTGCCGCAGACCGCGACGTCCCCGCCGTCCCCCGCGCGGAGCTCGCGGACGACGTCGAGCAGGTCGCCTTCGATGAGGGTGCTGTGCTCCCACGCCAGATCCGGTCCGAGGGTGCGCGAGACGACGAGCTTCTCGATCGGGTTGATGAACCGGGCGAACGGGTCCTCCGTGTGGGCGGGCCACCACGTCGCCCATTCCTCGTAGGACGTCCTGCCGAGGAGCACCGTCGACGTCGCCGCCATGAACCGGCCCATCCCGGCACCGAGTTCGTCGTCGAACGAGTCGTACTGGAACCGGAACGGGTCCTGGACGACGCCGTCCACGGACGTGAAGAGACCACTCGTGACCGTGCGCATGCGGCAGAAGCTAGTGCACGCGGGCACCGCTCGGCCAGCTTCGTCCGTTCGTCAGGGAGCCGGCGTGCACACCGGGTCCGGGTCGCCGGCACCCGGGAGGCGGATCGCGGCGGTCGTCGCCGGTCCCGCGGTCGTCGCCGGTTCCGCGGTCGTCGCGGGTCCCGCGGTCGTCGCCGTTCCCCCGGTCATGGCCGGGCTCGTCGGCCGACGCTGCCCGAGCCAGACGAGCACGACCGCGCCGATCACCGCGACGGCGCCCGAGAACCAGAAGTCGGTCGCGAGGCCGAACGACGTGACGGCGGCGCCGCCGAGCACGGACCCGCCGGCGATGGCGAGCTGGATGGTCGTGACGAACAGCGCCAGGCCGCTCTCGGACGAGCCGGGCGACGCGTTCGACATCCAGGTCTGCGTCCCGAGGGGCAGCGCACCCCACACGAAGCCCCAGACCGCGAGCAGGACGAACACCGCGACGACCGATTGTGCCGCGAGGGGCAGCAGGACGACCGAGGCGGCGAGCACGGCCTTCGCGACGCCGATGGTGCCGATCACGCTGCGGCTCAGGGTCCACCCCGCGGCGAAGTTCCCGATGATCCCCGCGATGCCGAACACGAGCAGGGCGATCGTGACGGTGTCCGCGTCGACGCGGACCATCTGTTCCAGGTACGGCGACACGTACGTGTAGGCGGCGAACTGGGCGACGAACAGGAACACCGCGGCGATGAGACCGACGCGAGCGCGCGGGATCCGGAGCAGCCCGCCGAGCGTCGCGAACCGGACGGCCTGGGTCGCCGGGATCCGCGGCAACATCGCGACCTGGAGGCCCAGCGCCACCACACCGAGGCCGCCGCCGATGACGAACGCGAGCCGCCAGCTGGCGAGCGACGAGACGAACGCACCGAGCGGCAGGCTCACGACCGTCGCGACCGAGATGCCGGCGGTGATGAACGAGGTCGCGCGGATCACGGCGGACGGCGCCAGGAGCCTCCCGGCGATCCCGGCACCGATCGACCAGAACCCGCCGATCCCGACGCCCAGGAGCATCCGCGCCACGAGCAGCACCCAGAACGACGGCGCGACCGCGGCGAGCGCGTCGGCCACGACCAGGAGGGCCGTGAGGGCGACGAGGACGACGCGACGGTCCACGCGGGAGGTGGCGACGGTGACCACCGGTGCGGCGACGGCGCCGGTGAGTCCGGTGGCGACGACCATGAGTCCTGCGGTGCCGATGTCGACGTGCAGCCCGCGGGCGATGGCGGGCAGGAGTCCGATGGGCAGGAACTCCGAGAGCACGAGCACGAACGAGCCGAGTGCCACCGAGAGCACACTGAGCCAGCCGCGGCGTTCCGTCGACGATGTCATGGAGTGCTCAAGAGCGCTGGTGCCGTCGTCCATTCCCGTGTGACGGACGGACCCGCGCGTCGACGCCGTACCGCAGCGCTACCGGGGAGTGGGCGCGGTGGGTGTGCTCCATGGCAGACGGGCGAACACGGGCATGAGCGGGCCGACCATCGGTCCGATGGCGAACGCCGCGACGACGGTCCCGACGCCGACGTCGCCGCCCAGGAGCCACCCGACCACGACGACGGTCAACTCGATCGCGGTCCGTGCCAGCCAGACCGGCCAGCCGAGCCGCTCGTGGAGTCCGACCATGAGGCCGTCCCGCGCGCCCGCTCCGAACCGGGCCCCGATGTAGCAGGCCGTGGCGACGGCGAGCAGGACGAGCCCGAGCGCGAACAGCCCGATGCGTCCCGGCAGCCCGGCGGGGGTGTGGACGACGGCGAGGACGAGGTCGGCGGCCGGGCCGATGGTGAGCGCGTTGAGGACCGTGCCGATGCCGGGCCGCTGGCGCAGCGGGATCCAGAACAGCAGGATGACGCCGCTCGACACCAGGGTCACGGTGCCGAACGACCACGGCACGATCCGCTCGAGCCCCTCGGTGAGGACGCTCCACGACGCGACGCCGATGACCGCGCGGACCATGAGCGCCGTCGCGGCCCCGTAGAGGAACAGACCGACGAGGAGCTGGACGACACGGAGCACGAGCGCGGGGCGGCGGGACACACGAGCACCCAACCGCGGATTGGACTGGTCGTCGAGAGCCAATCATCCTACGCTGGCCACCGTGATCCCCCTCGTGCTCTCGGCCCGGGCCGCCGCCGCCCTGCTCACGCACTGGCGCGACGGCTCGTCCGGGCCCGCCTACAGCGCACTCGCCGACGCCGTCCGCGTGCTCGCGATCGACGGGCGGGTCGCGGTCGGGACGCGCCTCCCCGCCGAACGGCAGCTCGCCGACGCGCTCGGCGTCAGCCGGACGACGGTCGCCAGCGCCTACGCCCTGCTCCGGGACGACGGGTTCCTCCGCAGCACCCGCGGGTCGGGGAGTGTGCTGCGGCTCCCGTCCGCGGTCGCCGGGCGGCCCGACCCGGACCACCTCGCCGCGCCGGTGGACGGCGACCTGCTCGACCTGCGGAAGGCAGCGCTCCACGCGGCCCCGGGTGTCGCCGAGGCGGCGGTGCGGGCGGTGCAGGGCCTCCCGGCCGCACTCGTGGGCAACGGGTACGACACCGTCGGCGACCCGGGGCTCCGGGCGGCGATCGCCGACCGCTACACGACGCGGGGCCTGCCGACGACGGCGGACCAGGTGCTCGTCACCCTCGGCGCGCAGCACGCGATCGCGCTCCTGGCGCGCGTGCTCGTGCGCCGCGGCACGGAGGTCCTCATCGAGTCCCCCACGTACCCGCACGCCCACGAGGCGTTCCGCGCGGCCGGGGCACGGTTGGTGGCCGTGCCCGTGGACGCGCACGACGGCTGGGACGGTGACGCGCTCGTCAGCGCGCTGCGGCGGAGCGCGCCAGCGGTCGCGTACCTCATGCCCGACCTGCACAACCCGACCGCGGCGACCATGCCGTCCGCACTCCGGGAGGCCGTGCTCGCGGCGGCCGCGGACGCCGGCACCGTCGTCATCGCCGACGAGACCATGGCGGAGCTCCGGATCGACGGCGACGTGGTGCCGCCGTTCGCGACGGCCGGTCCAGCGGTCCTCATCGGATCGGCCGGCAAGGTCTTCTGGGGTGGTCTGCGGGTCGGCTGGATCCGGGCGGACCCCGCGCTCCTGCAGCGCCTCGTGCTCGCCCGGCCGACGGGCGACCTCGGCACGCCCGCGATCGAACAGCGCATCGTCCGCGAGCTCGTCCCGGACACGGCGGCCGCCCTGGAGGCCCGGCGCACCTTCCTCCGCGCCGCCCGCGACACCGTCGTGGCCGGGTTGCGGGACCGGGTGCCGGAGTGGGAGGTCCCGGCACCGGCCGGCGGGTTGTCCACCTGGGTGCGCCTCGGCCGTCCGGTCTCGAGCGCGCTCGTCCTCGCCGCCCGCGCCGAGGGCCTCGTCCTCACCTCGGGTGGTGCGTTCGGGCCGCACGGGGGCTTCGAGGGGTTCCTCCGCGTCCCCTACGCGGTGCCGGCGGACGCGCAGGTGCGGCTCGTCGAGGCCCTGGGCCGCGCGTGGACGCGGCTCGACTCCGCGGTCCGCGCCCCGGGTCGGCCGATCGCGGCCGTCGTGTGACCGGGTCCCGGCCGGGGGCTACTTGCTGTCGGGGTCGAGGTTGATCGTCGTGTCCTCGTAGAGGTACTGCTGGTCGCCGAACACCTGCAGGCCCGCGTTGAGCCAGATGAGGTCCTGCACCGAGATCCCGAACCGCGACGCCACCATGGCCGTCGTGTCGCCGTGGGCCACCCGGTACCGCTTCGGGGCACCGCTGGCCGTCGTCGCGGTGACGGTGCCGGAGGCGTATGGGCGTGCCCCGCCGTCGACCGGGTGGACGTTCGACTGCCGTACGGGGATCGACCAGTGCACAGTGTTCACGGCGAGGACCTTGTCGGGGCCGAGTTCCTGCGGCACGTCGGCCTCGGCCGCCGCCGACGAGTAGGTCACGAGCGTCCCGAGGTACGCCGGCTGCCCGATGTCGCCGAGGGACGCGGACGACGCGGGTGCCGGTGCGGTCGTCGGACCCCCGAGCTGGTGGTCCGCGACCCCGTGGTAGGTCAGGCCGTCCCCCACCTCCGGCGAGACGTCGAGCAGCGTGACGGAGATCGGCACCGGCACGGTCGAGGTGAACCCGGAGTACTCGGCGGAGTACGTGTCGTCGCCGTTCGCGACCATCCGGTAGTGGAAGTGGATGCTGCCCTTCGGCGACGCGACGTCCCCCTGGGCGACGACGGTGCCCTGCGCGACGGGCGTGAGCGTCGGACTCGGGCTCGGCGCCGCCTCGGGTCCGGCGGTCGCGGGGCGCGGCGTCGCGGACCCGGGGATGACGCCGGCGCTCGGGGCGGTCGGCGTGGCTGTGGGCGTGGCGGACACGGTCGCCGTGCGGTGGTGCGTCGGACGGTGCGACGTCGTGACGGACGGGCCCGGGTCGGTCGTCCCGCCGAGCATCGAACACCCGGTCAACAGGCCCGCCGTCGCCACCGCGACCACGACACCGATCACGCGCACCGTCGGCGTCCCGCTCTGCTCCGCGCCGACTCCGTCGCGGTCCCCCCACCTGGACATGATGCCTCCTCAGGGAATCCTAGCCGCCGCTCAGGTGGCGACCGACCGCGTCGACCGAGCACGGGCCGGGATCGGCGGAACACGACGGGTCCCCCCGGTGTGCTCGGAGCCTGCCAGTCTGGATCCGTGACGGAACTCCTGGTGCTCATCGTGTCCGCGCTCGTGCTCATCGCCGCGGCCGCGGTGGTCGGCCCGCGCATCGGGATCGCCGCGCCGCTCGTGCTCGTCGCGATCGGCGTCGGTGCGAGCTTCCTGCCGTGGTTCGCCTCCGTCCACATCGAGCCGGCGTGGGTGCTCGAGGGCCTCCTCCCCCCACTGCTGTACGCGTCGGCGGTGTCGATGCCGGCCATGAACTTCCGGCGCGAGTTCGGGGCGATCAGCGGACTGTCCGTCCTGCTCGTCGTCGGCAGCGCACTCGTGCTCGGCCTGTTCTTCATGCTCGTCCTGCCCGGCCTCGGGTTCGCCTGGGGCGTCGCGCTCGGCGCGATCGTGAGTCCGACCGACGCCGTGGCCACGTCGATCATCAAGCGGACGTCGGTGTCCAAGCGCGTCGTGGCGATGCTCGACGGCGAGAGCCTGCTCAACGACGCGACGGCGCTCGTGCTCCTCCGCACCGCGATCGTCGCGACGGCCGCGTCCTTCTCGTTCTGGGGCGCGGTCGGGACGTTCGCGTACTCGGTCGTCGTGGCGCTGCTGATCGGGTGGCTCGTGGGCTGGCTGGACCTCGTGGTGCGCAAGCGCGTGACCGACCCCACGGTGAACACGGTGATCTCGTTCGCGGTGCCGTTCGCGGCGGCGGTCCCGGCGGAGGCCCTCGGCGCGTCCGGACTCGTGGCCGCCGTCGTCGCGGGCCTCATCACGGGCGTCTTCGCGCCGCGGGACCTGTCGCCGCAGCACCGGTTGTCGGACTCGCAGAACTGGCGGACGGTGGAGCTCGTGCTCGAGGGCATCGTGTTCCTGACCATGGGCCTGCAGATCACGTCGATCGTCGGGGCCGTGCACCACGACCACGCCGGTGTCGGGATCGCCGTCCTGGTCGCCGTCGGCGCGTTCGTGCTCACGGTGATGGTCCGGGCCGCGTACGTCGCGCCGCTGCTCCGGGTCCTCCGTGCCCGGGCGGGCCGCGGAGTCCGGCTGGAGGACCGACTGCAGGGCGTGCAGGCGAAGCTCGACACGCCCGAGGGCCAACGGCAGGCGTTCGTCGAGGTGAACGCGCGGCAGCGCGGTCCGGGCTCCGGTGGCCGCCCGCGGTCCGCGCGGGACCTCGAGCGGTTCGCCCGACGCGTGACGCAGGTGCTCGCCGACATCGCGTACTTCCGGCGAGAGCCGCTCGGATGGCGCGAGGGCACCGCGGTCGTCTGGGCGGGCATGCGCGGTGCCGTCACGGTCGCCGCCGCCCAGACCCTCCCGCACGACACGCCACAGCGCTCGGCTCTCGTGCTCATCGCGTTCGCGGTCGCGGCCCTGTCGCTCCTCGTCCAGGGCGGCACGATCGGGCCCCTGCTGCGGCGGATCACGCCACCACGGGACACCGCGGCGCTCGAACAGCAGACGGACGCCGAACGCACGCGGCTCTTCGAGCTCATGCGGTCGAGCGGCGAGTCCGTGCCCGAGCCGCCGCAGCTCGGGGGCGACCCGACCCTGGAGCAGTTCGGCATCGCCAAGGAGCACCGCCTCGCCGTCATCGCGGCGCAACGGTCCGCGCTGCTCGACGCCCGCGACAACGGCACGTTCGACGCCGACGTCCTGGAGGACGCGCTCGCCAACCTCGACGCCACCCAGATCGCCATCGAGCTGCGCGGCACGGCCGCCACCTGACACGCCGGGCACGACCACCGGGACGCGACCGTGCCGAACCACGTGCACCCGACCGCAGGGGGCGGTCGCACGGCCAGCGGCCACCGAGTGCCCAGCGGCTAGCATCCCGACCATGGACGACGAGACCACCCCGCGAACGGACGCCGACGAGGACGAGCCGCGGATCTCCGGGTGGCTCCAGCGGCACGCGGACCTCGTCTGGTACGCGCTCGGCGTCGTGTTCGTCGTCGACGGGATCAGCGCGCTGGTCAACCTGGTGCGCGGCGTGCCCGGCCCGGATGATTCGAATGTCATCAGCACGTTCGGCGGCTTCATCGCCGGCATCGCGGCGCTCGTCGTCGGCCTGCGCACGGCGCGGGACCACCGCGAGCACCCGGACGACGAGTAGGTCGGCGACGCCGCGAGCGCGTGTCGCAGCCCGCGCGGAGTCACCGGCGGCGACGATCATGCGGTGGACTCCATGCAGGTCGGCGCGCACCGCGGCCGCTCCCGTGCTCGCCTCATCGCGATGGTCGTCGTCGGCGTGGCCGCCGGCGTCGTCGCCTTCGTCGTGCACGCCGGGCTCGCGGCCTGGGCGATCGGCTGGACGGCCGCCTGCCTGACCTACCTCGTGCGGGTCTGGACCGCCGTCCACGGCCTCGACGGCGTCGCCACCCGCGTCCACGCGCTCCGCGAGGACCCGACGCGCCGCGTGAGCCACGTCCTCCTCGTGCTCGCAGCGGTCGGGAGCCTCTTCATCGTCGGCATGACGCTCATCGGGTCGAAGGAGAGCGGCGGGCTCCGAGCGGACCTCCTGGCGGCCCTCGCCGTGCTCAGTGTCGCCCTGTCGTGGATCCTCATCCACACGCTGTTCATGCTGCGGTACGCCGTGCAGTACTACGGCGGCGACGCCGAGGGCGGCATCGACTTCAACCAGCGGACGCCGCCCGCGTACGGCGACTTCGCGTACTTCGCCTTCAACCTCGGGATGACGTTCCAGGTCAGCGACACGGCCGTCACGTCCACGGCGATCCGTCGCGTCGTGCTCCGCCACTGCCTGCTGGCGTACGTGTTCGGATCGGTCATCCTCGCGACGCTCGTCAACCTCGTCGCCGGACTCGGCTGACGCCGGACGGGAGGCGGGCCCGCGATCCGCCACGCGGGACACCCTCGACCGGATACCGTTCCTGTATGAGCACCGACACGGACACGCCGACCGCCGCCGACACCGACGGGGCTTCGCCGACGTTCGCCGACCTCGGGTTGAGCGAGCCGGTCCTCAAGGCCGTGCGCGACATCGGGTACGAGGTGCCGTCCGCGATCCAGGCCGCCACGATCCCCACGCTCCTCGAGGGGCGCGACGTCGTCGGCCTCGCACAGACGGGCACGGGCAAGACCGCTGCGTTCGCGCTGCCGATCCTGTCGCGGCTCGCGTCCTCGCAGAAACTGCCGCAGGCCCTCGTGCTCTCCCCCACCCGTGAACTCGCACTCCAGGTGTGCGAGGCGTTCGAGCAGTACGCCGCGCACATGCGCGGTGTGCACGTCCTGCCGGTGTACGGCGGGCAGGCGTACGGCGTCCAGCTGTCGGCGCTCCGCCGCGGTGTCGACGTCGTCGTCGGCACGCCGGGGCGCATCATGGACCACATCGCCAAGGGCACCCTCGACCTGTCCGAGCTCAAGTACCTCGTGCTCGACGAGGCCGACGAGATGCTCAAGATGGGGTTCGCGGAGGACGTCGAGACGATCCTCGCCGAGACGCCGGACGACAAGCAGGTCGCGTTGTTCTCGGCGACCATGCCGGCGCAGATCCGTCGGATCTCGAAGCAGTACCTGGACGACCCGGCCGAGATCACCGTCAAGCAGAAGACGACGACCTCGGCGAACACGACCCAGCGCTACCTGCTCGTGTCCTACCCGCAGAAGGTCGACGCCCTGACCCGCATCCTCGAGGTCGAGAACTTCGAGGGGATGATCGTGTTCGTCCGCACGAAGAGCGAGACCGAGACGCTCGCCGAGAAGCTCCGGGCCCGGGGGTACGCCGCCGCCGCCATCAGCGGGGACGTCGCACAGGCGCAGCGCGAGCGCACGGTCAACCAGCTCAAGTCCGGCAAGCTCGACATCCTCGTCGCCACCGACGTCGCGGCACGGGGCCTGGACGTCGACCGCATCACGCACGTCGTGAACTACGACATCCCGATCGACACCGAGTCCTACGTGCACCGCATCGGACGCACCGGCCGCGCCGGCCGGAGTGGTGCGGCCATCAGCTTCGTCACGCCCCGTGAGCGCCGCCTGCTCGGCGCCATCGAGAAGGCGACGCGTCAGCCGCTCACGCAGATGCAGCTGCCCACGGTCGAGGACGTCAACGTCACGCGTCTGGCGCGGTTCGACGACGCGATCACCGCGGCGCTCGAGCAGCTGGACCGGATCTCGGCGTTCCGCGACATCATCGGGCACTACGTCGAGCACCACGACGTGCCCGAGGCAGACGTCGCGGCGGCCCTCGCCGTCGTCGCCCAGGGTGAGGAGCCGCTGCTGCTCGACCCGCAGGAGGAGCGGCAGCGCCGCGCCACCGAGGACCGCGGACCGCGCGTGTACGACCGCGACGACCAGATCGGCGGACGCGGCGAACGGCCCGAGCGGCGGGCCCGGTCGACGCAGCCGATGGCGCCCTACCGGATCGAGGTGGGTCGTCGGCAGCGCGTCGAGCCGCGCCAGATCGTGGGCGCGCTCGCGAACGAGGGTGGCCTCGGCCGCGACGACTTCGGTCAGATCCAGATCCGTCCGGACTTCTCGATCGTCGAGCTCCCGGCGGACCTGTCCGAGGACGTCCTCGACCGCCTGCGGGACACCCGGATCAGCGGCAAGCTCATCGAGATCCGCCCGGACCGTCGTGGCGGTCCGCGCCGCGATCGTGACGACCGAGGCGGGCGCGACGACCGCGACGACCGGCCGCCGCGCAAGCCCCGGTACCGCTGAGCGGGAGCGTCAGGAGCGCTCGGGCTCGATCGACGCGCCGAGTTCGGTCCACAGGTGCGCGATCGAGGCCGCGCCGGCGACGAGCATCTCGAGGTCGATGCTCTCGTCGCTCGAGTGCCAGTGGTCCTCGGGGAGCCCCGTGCCCACGAACAGCACCGGGACGTCGAGCTCGCGTCCGAGCAGCTCGGCGGGCCCGCCGCCCGCGTTGCCCATGCGGCCGGCGGTGGGGGTCCCGTGTCCGCGCGCCATGGCTCGGTCGAGGGCGTCGAGCGCGGGCCCGGACGGTGTGACGTACGGGTCCTGCCCCGACTCCTCCGGGATGGACAGTTCGTAGACCACGCTGTCCGGGATGTGCTCGTCGAAGAACGCGCGCACCTGCTCTGCGACGGTGTGCACGTGCTGCCCCGGGACGGTGCGGATGCTGAGTTCGGCGGTGGCATGGGACGGGATGACCGCACGCGAGACGCCGGTCGGGTCGCCCGCGAGGACCGAGAGGATCTCGAGTGACGGCCGTGCCCACAGGCGCTCCTCGACCGTGAACCCGCGCTCGCCCGTGACGCTCCGCGTCTCGGTGCGTTCGAGCCAGACGTCGGTGTCGAAGGACAGGTCCTCGAGCTCGCGCCGCCGCTCGTCGGTCAGCTCCTCGACGTCGTCGTAGAAGCCGGGCAGGGCGATGCGGCCGTCGTCGTCGTGCAGCCGGCCGAGGACGTCGACGAGCACGTGGACGGGGTTCGGCGTCGGTCCGGACGCCGCTCCGCTGTGGACGTCGCGCTCCGGCCCGGTGATGGTCAGCGTGGCCCCGGTCATGCCGCGCATCGAGGTGACGACGGCGGGGTTGCCCTGCTTCCACTGCAGCGTGTCGGAGAACACGACGACGTCGCAGGCGAACCGGTCCCGGTGGGTCTCGATGAGGTCCGCGAAGTGCGTCGAGCCGAGCTCCTCCTCGCCCTCGACGATCACCCGGAAGTTGACCGCCGGCAACCCGTCCGGTCGGGTCGCCAGGTGCGCCCGCAGTCCCCACAGGTGCGCGATCATCTGGCCCTTCGCGTCCGACGCACCGCGGCCGTAGAGCCGGCCGTCGCGGAGCACGGGCGCGAACGGCGCGGTCTCCTTCCACTCCTCGGGCTTCGCGTCCCGCACGTCGTGGTGGCTGTACACGAGCACGGTCGGCAGCGCGGGATCGACCTGCCACTCGGCGTACACCGCCACGGACGGCCCGGCCCGCAGGAGCTCGGTCGTGAACCCGATCGCCCGGAGTTCGCCGGCGAGCCAGTGCGCGGACCGCTCGACGTCGATGGCCCGCTCCGGGAGCGCGCCGACGGACGGGATCGCCACCCACGCGCTCAACTCGTCGACGACACGCTGCCGGTGCTCGGCGAGGAACCGGACGACCTCGGTCGCGTCGGTGTCCGTGATCGCGATGTCGGTCGACGCGGTGTCGGTCGTGTCGTTCGTGGCGCTCATCCTGGTCCGTTCCTCGAGGCGGTTGCCGTGACGGTACGGACCACCGCCTCCACGGAGCGTCAGGCGTCGGTGTCCTCGAGCGCGTCGAGCGTCGCGATGTCCTCGGCCGACAGCGCGAAGTCGACGTCGGCGTTCTCGGCGATGCGCGACGGCGTGGTGGACTTCGGCAGGGGCAGGACGTCCTTCTCGAGCAGGTAGCGGATCGCGACCTGGGCGACGGACTTGCCGTACCGCTCGCCGATCGCCCGGATCGCCTCGTTCTCGAGCAGACCGCCCGTGGCGAGCGGCGAGTACCCCTCGACGAGGATGTCCCGCTCGCGGCAGTAGGCGGTGGTCTCGTCCTGCGTGTTGCCGATGAACCAGCGGATCTGGTTGGCGTGCGGGACGACGTCGGTGTCCGCGGCGAGGGAATCGAGGTCGTCCACGTCGAAGTTGGAGACGCCGATCGAGCGGGTGCGCCCGGCGTCGTAGAGCTCCTCGAACACCTTCCACACCTCGATGTTCCCGGCGCGGTGGTCCGAGCCGATCGCGTTCCAGGGCCAGGGCGCGTGGATGAGGTACAGGTCGATCGGGCCGACGTCGAGCAGGCGCTCGGACTCGGCGAAGGCGTGACGGGCGCCGTCGGCGGTCTTCACCTCGGCCGGGCACTTCGTGGTCACGAACACCTCGTCGCGCGGGACGCCGCTGTCCTTGATCGCACGGCCGACGCTCGCCTCGTTGCCGTAGGCGCGTGCCGTGTCGATGTGCCGGTACCCGGCGTCGAGCGCGGCGCGGGTGGCGTCGTACGCGGCCGCCCCGTCGGGGATCTGCCAGGTGCCGAAGCCGATCTTCGGGATGTGCAGGCCGTTCGACATGGTGAAGGTGTCGATGAGTGCGGGCATGGCGGGACCTCCTTCGTCGGGCGCCGCGGACCGCGGCGTCGGGTGCCGAGGCGGACGCTACTCCCCGCCGGGGGCGGTGCGTGCGGTCGAGTCGCTCAGCGGCAGCCGCCGCACGTCCCTCCCGCCCGCTCCGTGGCGCGGTCAGCCCTGCGGCGGCGTGTAGTACTGCAGGTCGTTGCCCTCGGAGTCCTTGAACGGCATGATCCGACCCCACGGGTGCTCGCTGACGGAGCCCTCGATGTCGGCGCCGCGCTCCTTGAGCGTCGCGATCTCGTCCTCGATGCTCCCGTCCGGCTGGAACGTGATGACGGCGCCGCCGTCACTCGCGGGCTTCGCGTCCTCGCGGGCGTTCAGGCCGATACGCAGGCCACCGCCGTCGATCTCGCTCCAGTCGTCACCCTCGTGCGTGACCTCGAGTCCGAGCGTGTCGCGGTAGAACGCGACCGCGCGTTGCATGTCCGTGACGGGCACCCAGACCGCCGCTACTCCCTGTGCCATGTTGTCTCCTTCGTCTCCGACCGACAGG
The DNA here is from genome assembly GCF_003234875.1 of Curtobacterium sp. MCBD17_028. Taxonomy (NCBI): domain Bacteria; kingdom Bacillati; phylum Actinomycetota; class Actinomycetes; order Micrococcales; family Microbacteriaceae; genus Curtobacterium; species Curtobacterium sp. MCBD17_028. The sequence continues at coordinate 214,117 of NZ_QKTQ01000001.1, forward strand.
GCGCCGGCCGCTGCAGCCCTTCCTACGCGTCGGGTGGCCGGAGCCGTGGGACGAGGACACCGGTGCTTCCCAGGGAACGCGTGTCTCAGCGCAGCGAGACGAGCCGCCCCCGCGCGGTCGGCAGGACACCGACGCGGTACTCGAGGACCGCGGGGGCCGCTCCGCCCCCGCCGACGGTGGTGCTGGCCGCGCCGAAGCGCCACACGCGGTTGTAGAGGTACACGGCGATCTCGGTGCCGCCCGCGTCCGACACCCCCCACGTGCCGGTCCCCCACTGCGCCGGGTGCCCGCGTCCGTCGACCACGACGGTCGGTCGGGCGAACCACGCCAGCGCCGGCTTCCGGAGCCGCAGCTCGATCCGTCGTCTCGTCGTCCCGGAGGGCTGCGTCGCATCCACCCGCGAAGCGTACCCACTGGTAGCGGCGACGACGGCCGCACGCAGATGGTTCGGAGCCGGAACCATCCGGCGTAGAGTGGCGCGCGTGACCGACCCGAGCACCGAGGGCTGGATCCGCCGCCTCTGGCGTTACATGCTCCGCCACCGCAGGAGCGTCGTCATCTCGCTCGTCGCGGCGCTGCTCGGGAGCCTCTGCCAGGTCGTCGTACCGCTCGTCGCCCGTCGCATCGTGGACGGCGTGATCGTCGCGCACACCTCGCCGCTCGGACCGTGGCTGGCGCTGCTCCTGGCGCTCGCCGCCGCGACGTTCGGCTTCACGTACCTGCGGCGGTACCGCGGCGGCCGGGTGGCGCTCGAGGTGCAGAACGACCTCCGCAACGACATGCACGACCACCTGCAGCGCATGGACTTCGCGAGCCTCGACCAGATGCCGACGGGGCAACTCGTCAGCCGGGCGAACTCCGACTCGGCGCTCGTGCAGGGCCTGCTCAACATGCTGCCGATCATGAGCGGCAACGTGATCCTGATGGTCCTGTCGATCGTCGTGATGTTCACGCTGTCACCCCTGCTCGCCCTGGTCAGCCTCGTGATGGTGCCGGTCCTCGTCGTGACGGCGTACCGGATGCGGCGCAGGATCATGCCCGCGACCTGGGACGCCCAGCAGCGCGAGGGCGAGGTGGCGCAGATCGTCGACGAGGACGTCAACGGGGTCCGCGTCGTCAAGGCGTTCGGCCGGGAGCGGCACGAGGTCGAGCACCTGACGCGCGTCGCGACCGGCCTCTACGGCGCGCAGATGCGTTCGGTGCGGATCCAGGCGCGGTTCCAGCCCCTGCTCGAGTCGATCCCGACCCTCGCGCAGGTCGCGATCCTGGCGTTGGGCGGGTGGCTCGCCCTGGAGGGCCGGATCACCATCGGCACGTTCCTCGCGTTCACGAGCTACGTCGCCGCGCTCATGGCGCCCGCTCGGCAGCTCGCGGGCGTGCTGACGATCGGACAGCAAGCGCAGGTCGGCATCGAGCGGATCTTCCAGCTCATCGACCGGGAGCCCGCGATCCGGGACGCGCCGGACGCCGTGGCGGTGGACCACGTCCGGGGCGACGTCGTGTTCGAGGGTGTGACCTTCTCCTACGGGACCGGGAGTGCCGACATGCACCCCGCGCTCGACGGGCTCGACCTGCAGGTGCGACCCGGCGAGCGCGTCGCCCTCGTCGGGCCGAGCGGGAGCGGCAAGTCGACGGTCGCGTCCCTCGTCGCCCGGTTCCACGACCCGGAGTCCGGGCGGGTCCTGCTCGACGGACACGACCTCCGCGACCTCAGCCTGCACTCGATCCGTGGCGCCATCGGCATGGTGTTCGAGGACAGCTTCCTGTTCTCGGACACGGTCGGGGCGAACATCGCCTACGGGCGTCCCTCGGCGACCGAGGCGGAGATCCGCCACGCGGCCCAGGTCGCTCATGCGATCGGGTTCATCGATGCGCTGCCGAAGGGGCTGGACACCGTCGTCGGTGAGCGTGGCCTGTCGTTGTCCGGCGGGCAGCGGCAGCGGATCGCCCTCGCCCGGGCGATCCTGTCCGATCCGCGGATCCTCGTGCTCGACGACGCGACGAGCGCGATCGACGCCTCGACCGAGCAGTCGATCCACGACGCGCTCCGCGGCGAACTCCGGGACCGGACGGTGATCCTCATCGCCCACCGCGAGTCGACGCTGCACCTCGCCGACCGCATCCTGGTCGTCGACCACGGGCGCGTCGTCGACGAGGGGACGCACGAGTCCCTCGTCGCCACGAGTGCGGTGTACCGCGCGCTCGTCACCGGCCTCGACGACGACGCGACCGACGACACCGCGGCGGCGGCCGCGGCGGGTGACATCGACGCCCTGAGCCGGCTCGCGCAGGCGGCGGGCGGCGTGACGGACGATGCCTGGAGGCCCGGAGCGGCGGCGGCGACCACGGTCGCGACGTCGGGGCCCGGTGGTGGCCTCGGCATGGGGCTCGGCGGTCGCGGACGCGGCAGCGGGCGGGGCATGGCCGGCATGTTCGCGGCGACCCCGGAACTGCTCGCGCGGGTGGCGGCGCTCGGACCGATCCGGGACGTCCCGACGGTCGACCTCGACCGCGAGACCGTGCAGGACCGACGGTTCTCACTCGCAACGCTGCTGCGGGAGTTCCGACGTCCGCTGCTGCTGGCCCTCCTGTTCGTCGTGGTCGACGCGGTCGCCGGCCTGCTCGGGCCGGTGCTCGTCAAGACCGGCATCGACGACGGCGTGCAGCGGGGTTCCGAGGTCGTGCTGTTCGGCGCCGCGGCCCTGTTCCTGCTCGTGACGCTCGCGGACCTCGCCGACGGCATGGCCGAGACCTTCGTGACGGGCAAGGCGGCCCAGCGGATCATGCTGAGTCTGCGGATCCGGATCTTCGCGCAGCTCCAGCGGTTGTCCCTCGACTTCTACGAGCGTGAGATGGCGGGCCGGGTGATGACCCGGATGACGACGGACGTGGACCAGTTCGAGACGCTGATCCAGAACGGCCTGCTCTCGGCGCTCGTGTCGATCGTGACGTTCGTCGGGGTCGGCGTCGCGCTCGTGCTCATCGACCCCGAACTCGGTCTGCTGACCCTGTCGGTCGTGGTCCCGCTCGCCGGGGCGACCGTGTGGTTCCGGAGCCGGTCCTCCCGGTTGTACGACGAGGCGCGTGAGCGCATCGCCGTCGTCAACGCGGACTTCCAGGAGAGTCTGTCCGGCGTCCGCGAGTCCCAGGCGTTCGTGCACGAGGCCGCGACGGTGCGGCACTTCCACGCGCTGGGGCGGCGGTACCTCGACTCGCGGATCGCGGCGCAGCGTCTCGTCGCGACGTACTTCCCGTTCGTGCAGTTCCTGTCCGGGGTCGCCGACGTCATCGTGCTCGGCGTCGGCGCGACGCTCATCGGGTCCGGACACCTGACGTCCGGGGCGCTCATCGCGTTCCTGCTCTACATCGACATGTTCTTCTCGCCCATCCAGCAGCTGTCGCAGGTGTTCGACGCGTGGCAGCAGACGCGGGTGTCGGTGTCGCGGATCAGCGACCTCATGGCGCTCGAGACCCTCACCCCGGACGCGTCGGACGCCGTCGTCCCGCCCCGCCTGTCGGGTGCGCTGGAGCTGCGGTCGGTGCGGTTCGCCTATCCCGTGGTGCGCACGCCCGTGCGTCCAGCGGAACGCCGCGGCCCGGCCGACCCGCGCACCGCGTCCGCCGCCCCGCCGGCGAGGGCGGTCCGACCGCCGGAGGCACTGCACGACGTCACGCTCGCCGTGCGGCCGGGCGAGACGATCGCGTTCGTCGGCGAGACGGGCGCCGGCAAGTCGACCGTGATGAAGCTCATCGCGCGGTTCTACGACCCGGACGACGGCGCCGTCCTCGTCGACGGGCGGGACCTCCGCACGCTCGACCTGCGGGCGTACCGCCGGCAACTCGGGTACGTGCCGCAGGAGGCGTTCCTGTTCACCGGCACCGTCCGGGACAACATCGCGTACGGCCGGATGGACGCCACCGATGCCGACGTGGAGGCGGCGGCCCGTGCCGTCGGTGCACACGAGTTCGTGTCCGAGCTCCCCGGCGGCTACCACCACCAGCTGTCGGAACGGGGGCGGTCCCTCTCCGCGGGGCATCGGCAGCTCATCGCCCTCGCCCGTGCCGAACTCGTCGATCCCGCGGTCCTGCTGCTCGACGAGGCCACCTCGAACCTCGATCTGCTCACCGAGGCGCGCGTGACGGCGGCGATGCAGACCGTCGCGTCCGGTCGGACCACGATCGTCATCGCCCACCGGCTGCAGACGGCACGCGCGGCACACCGCATCGCCGTGATCGCGGGAGGGCGGATCGCGGAACTCGGCCCGCACGACGAGCTGCTCGCGCGCGAGGGCCGGTACGCGGCGATGTGGCAGGCGTACGAGGCCGTCGACGCGCGATGAGGACGCGCTCGCCGCTCGCGACGACCCCGCTCCGACGGACGGGAGGGACGGCACCAGCTCGTGCCGTCCCTCCCGTCCGTCGGTGGTGCGGTCAGCGGCGCCGCTTGTCGATGACGCCGGCGGCGGACCGCTGCTGCTCCCCCTGCTGGGCGCCCATCACGAGCAGGATGCCCGTGAGCACCGGCGTCACCCACTGCAGGATCTTCTGCTGACGCTGCGCTGACGTGAGCGTCGAGGAGGCGGCGGGCGACGCCTCCGTCGTGCCGGCCGCGCCCTCGGAGGCGTGCTCGGCCATCTTCTTGCCCAGCGATGCCGACCAGAAGGTCGTCACGGCGGCGACGATCGTGAGCGTCAGCTTGACGCCCGTGTTGGTCCGGGCCTCCGGCTGCACGCCGAGCCGGTCCCGGTTGGCGATGATCAGGCCGGCGCCACCGATCGCGTGGACCGAGAGCGCCGCCAGCTGCAACGGCGCCCACTTGCTCCACCCGAGCGCCGACAGCGTGAGCCGCTCGACCGGGTCCTTCGCTCCGGCCGCAGCGCCGTTCAGGCCGGTCGCCCCCATGAGGTTCCCGCCGAACCAGGCGGCGAGCCCGATGTCGTGCATGCTGCGGATGACGGTGTTGTTCTCGGACATGGCGGTGCTCCCTGGTCTGCTCCGGCGGTGCCGGCGGTGTGTTCCTCGGCGGTGGTGCGGCTCCGGCGCGTCGAGCGTCGCAGCGACGACGCGGGCGGTGGCCGATGGCGTCCGGACCCGGGCTGACGTGGCAGAGCGGACGCTACGCGGGTGGAGGATCGGGGCGGCCCAGGACCGTCCCATGCACGTCGGTACGCCTGGTCGGCTGGTCAGCCCGCCGTGCGGGCGAGCACGAACCCCTGCCGGTGCCGCTCCACCTGCCGGGGCGCGCGGTCGAGGACGGCGTCGACGCGGAACCCGAGTGACCGCAGGAGCCCGGTGACCGACGACGGCTCGTGCAGGAACGCCGTGAGGGGGGCCTCCTGTCCGCGAGGTCGCTCTGCCGCAGGTCGACCGCGATCCCTCGTCGGGCGGCGTGGGCCAGCATCCCGGACGAGATGTCGACGCCGGTGAGCCGCATCGTCCCGTCACGGTCCTGCAGGTGCCGGAGCATCCTGCCGGTGCCGCATCCGGCGTCGAGGACGGTCGCGGCACGAGGGAGCATGTGCGCGAAGTGATCGACCATCGCCATGTCGATCGGCGCTTCGAAGGACGTGTCCGGCAGGTGTTCCGCGTAGGTGTCCGCCGCTGCGTCGTACCCGGATCGGGTCTGCTCGAGAAGCGGGTCGCTCACGCGCTGGAGGCCGAGCGGTGCGCCCGGAGCGCCTCCACCACCAACTCGTGATCGGCGTGCATCTCGAGTCCGCTGACGCCGAGGACCCCGACGAGCGCGCCACGGACCCGGAGCGGGAATCCGCCCCCAGCCGCCTGGTACAGCAGCGGGTCGAGCGCGGAGGAGTCCCGGAACGTCGTGCCGTCGGCCTCGTACTGCGTCCGGACCGCGAGCGTCGAGTGCCCGAAGTGGCGGACGACCCGGAACTTCCGATCCAGCCACGCGTCGTTCACCGCGCCGGATCCGGGCGTCGCGACGTGGAACACCCGCTGCTCACCGAAGGCGACGGCGATGCCGACGCCGAGCCCGCGCTCGATCGCGGTCGCCCGCAGCCAGGAGCCGACCGCCCATGCGTCGTCGAGGTCGAAGCGCTCCTGCTCGAGTTCACGCTCCTCGGCGAGCAGGCGCTCGAGCTTCTCCTCGGGCTGCAGGTCGCGCAGTGCCGCCATCGCCAACTCCTCGTCGTCCTCGACCGATCGGGTCGACACCGACCGTACCGGTACCGGGCGGGGCCCGTCACCGGGCCGGACGCGGCCCCACCTCATGCAGACGGGGGCGCTTCCAGGTCACCGGTTGGTCCCGGTGGCCCACACCGCCTTGCCGTTCTTGTAGAGGACGAGGTTCCCGTCGCTCTGCTGCGTGAGCTTCATCCCGGAGCCACCGAACCGACTGGTCTTGCTCGACCACAGGGCCTTGGCCGCCTTCGTGTAGAGCACGAGGTTCCCGTCCGACTGCAGGGTCAGCTTCGCGCCGCCCCTGCCGCTCGTACGGGTCGACCAGACCGCCTTCCCGTCCTTGTAGACGACGACGTTGCCGTCCGTCTGCAGGACGAACTGGCGTCGCTCGGCGGAGTCCCAGATGGACTGACCGGCGGTGATCACGGCGCCGGGTGTCAGGGTGTCCGCGCCGGGGCGCTTGTTGTTCCACAACGTCGAGCCGTTGCGGGTGAGCCTCAGGCGCCCGTGGTCGTCGATGCTCAGGACGGCGCCAGCTCCCTTCCCCGATGTGCCCGTGGCCCACACCGCCTTGCCCGTGACGGCGTACAGCACGGCGTTGCCGTCCGCCTGCAGTGCGAGGTGCGCGCCGTGGTACCGGGTCGTGCCGGTCGCCCAGAGCGCGCGGCCGTTGCCGTACTCGACGAGGTTGCCGTCCGCCTGCATGTCGAGGTGGTACTGACGCGACGGGGAGTGGATGCTCTGGCCGGCCGTCATGGTGGTGGCGCCGAGGAGCTTGGTGCCGTCGGCGGAGATCCCGGTCACCGGCGGTGCCGGGGTCTGGGTGGGCGACGGGGTCGGCGCCGGAGTCTGCGTCGGCGCGGCGGTCGGAGCCGCCGTGGGCGAGCCGGTCGGCGTCGGGCTCGGGGTCCCCGTGGGCGAGGTGCTCGACACCGGCGGGGTGGACGAGCACGCCGGTGACACGGGCAGGTCGCCGCGGAGCTTCGACCAGTTGGGGCTTCCGAGACCGGTCGCGAGGTCGTAGCCCGCCGTCGCCGGGTACGTGCCGTTCGACCCGCTCGTGACGTCCTGGAAGTCACCAGGGTGGGCGTAGATCGCGGCGTGGATGTCGCCGATGCCGCTCGTGCAGCCGCGGTCCGCGAGGGTGGTGGCGAGCTGCGCCGCCATCATCGGCGTGGACAGGCTCGTCCCACCACCGAGCACCCAGCCGTTGGTGCTGCTGGTGTAGATGCCAGGGCCCTGGTAGGGGTCGGCCTCGGCGGCGATGTCGGGGACGGCTCGTCCCCGGGACGGATCGGCGTTCGTCCCCGCCTGGTACGACGCGGAGTCGAGGCTGGCGTACCCGCCACCGCCGGAACCACTGCTGTTGTTCCACACGCTCTCGGAGAACGAGCCGTCGGCGTTCTCGGTGAGGCTCGTGCCGCCCACGGCGACCACCGCGGAGCTCGCTGCGGGGTAGAGGACGCTGGTCGCCGGGCCGGACAGGCCCTGGCACGACGCCCCCGTGTCGCCGACCGCGGCGAACATGGTCGCGCCCGCTCCGACGATGCGGTCGATGGCGTCCTCGAGTGCTGCGTGCGTGGCCTGGTCCATGTCGGCCTCGCAGGACCCCCAGGACTCGCTGACCGCGGTGATGCCGTGGGCCACGACGTCGTCCGCGATGCGGCTGTAGGCGTCGTACACGCCCTGGGCGTCCTGGTTGACGAAGTAGATGCGCTGCGCGGCCGCGGGCGCGTTCCCGAGGATGGTCTCCTGGTCGAGCGCGACCTCGACCCCGCCGTTCGTGTCGCTCGGGGCGGTCGGGTCCGCTCCGTCGATCGGGATCTGTGTCACCGACGGGACGGCGGTCCCCGCCGCGTTCGCGTAGGCGGTGAGGTCCCCGGCGTTCCAGCCGGAGAACTGCACGGTGGCGATCGTGGTGCCGGCGCCGGCGTTCGCCGAGGCCGAGTAGGCCGTGCGGAAGTCGCTGACGGGCGTCCCCGGCACGCTTGCCGGCACCGCGACGAGCCGCCGATCGAGCCCGAGGACGGTGGTTGCCGCGCCTCCGAAGGACGCCGGCATGGTCAGGTGGCCGACGGGGTGCATCTGCGTGCCGGTGCCGACGACGCGGACGCCGAACACGGCCTCCGCGTCACCCACGGTCCCGCTCGCACTGACGTTCCAGGGCCCCGCGTCGGACACGGTGAAGCCGGCGTCGACGAGTGCCGCCTCGACCCGCGCGCGACCCGAGGTCGTGGGGCTCGTCCCGGCGATCCGGGTCCCCCGCTGGTGCGCGGAGAGGCCGTGCGCCCTCGCGGGCAGGTCGCGCAGCGCCGCGCGGTCGCGCGGCGTCAACACGACTGTGAGGTCGACCCGGGTGTCCGCCGGCGTCGCACCGGTGGACGCGGAGCCGGTGGAGGCGTGGGAGGCCGGCACCGTCGGCTCCGGGACGACGGGCTGGAGCCGCGACGCGGACGCGGGCGCGGCGATGCCGATGACGGTCGCCCCGGCGAGCGCGGCGACGACGATGCCGGCGAGGGTGCCCTTCGTCGCTCGGGATCCGGCCCCGGTCGTGTGGGCGGAACGGTGGTCGCCGCGGTTGCCGGTCATGCTGCCTCCCTGTCCGGTCACGCCGTCGGTGGGACTCGATGGCGTGGGTGCGATGTCGCTCGTCGGCTCGTCGATCGGCGCGACCCCGACGTGCGCCCTCCCCGATGGACGGCAGAACGTGGACGAGGTCTGCGGACACGACTGACCCGTGTCCGCCGACGGCGCCCCGAGCCCCTGTTCGCTCGGTCGACGGCCGGCGCCCACGATACGTTCGGGCGGCGACTCGGCAGTAGTGGTGCCGACTGTTTCACCCTCGAACTGGGACGTCGAGCACCGCACCCGGCGCTGCGCGGAGCTCGCCGGGACGGTCCGCGGTGCGGTCCACCGTCGCGCACCGTTTGTCCCACGTTCTGGGAGGGTCCCCAGAACGCGGGAATTGTCCGCAGCGCACGCTGCCGCATTCCTTGTCTCATGGCCAACCACCACGACCTGACCGGCAGGCCGCGGACGCGATCAGGAAGCGTCAGCACTTCCCTCGCTGTACCCACCGGGTCCTCCCGGCGTCCTCGGACACGGAGGACCTGGGCAGCGATCGCCGTTGCCGTGATCGCGGGCGTCACGCTGACCGGGTGCGTGAGCGGGCCCGGCGCGTCCGGCACCCGCGCCGCGGGCGACGCCGACGTGGCCTTCGGTGCACCCGCCTCCCCGACGGGCGCCGCAGTGGCGGCACCCGCGGCGCCCGGTGCGGTCAGCGGGACGGTCCGGGGCGGGTCGGCTCCGAGCGAGCGCCCGCAGGTGTCGTCGGTTCCTCGGACTGGAGGGCCGTCCGCCGCAGCAGCGTCGGTGGAAGCCCGGACGACCCGTGGGCCCGCGACCGGGACAGCACCGCACACCGGCGCGCTGTCCGACGCACTCCCTGCCGCACAGCTCGCCGTCGGAGTCCGCGAGCCGGCACCGGCCGCACCGAGCAGCTCCTCGCCCGCCGCGGCACCGAGCAGCCCCTCGTCCGCCGCGGCACCCAGCGCTGCGCCGTCGCCGGCCGCCAGCGCCGCCTCGTCGACCGCCGTGGTGCCCCCGCGGACCCCGATCACCATGATCGGGACCCCCGCGTGGGTCCCGGTGGGCGCCAGCCCCTCCCCCGCTTCCTCGGGGCGCGGGAAGGGCATCTCGCCCGGTGGTCTGTACGAGAACACGATCAACACGATGAGCGCGTCGGCGGCGACCGCCGTCTTCGCCGACATGCGTTCGACGGGTGCGACGTGGGTCCGCCTCGACTACAACTACGCCGGGAACACCACCCGCCACGGTGGCGCGACGACCCAGACGATCACGGCCGCGCGGTCGGCCGGGCTGGACGTGCTCGTCATCCTCGGTGACGGCACCGCGCCGATGCCCGAGTCCGCCGGGTACAAGGCGGCCGGTGGGTGGATGACGTCCTCCGTGACGCAGCTCGCCGCGCTCGGCGTGCACACGTTCGAGATCGGCAACGAGGTCAACCTCGGGGCGAACTGGGGCGGGACCCCGGACCCGGCCGCGTACACGGCGTTGCTCGAGACCGTGTACCCGATGATCCACGCTGCGGACCCGAAGGCGACCGTCCTGATGGCCGGTATGGCGCCCTACGGCAAGGAGTCCCCGACACGGAGCGCGCAGGGCAGCAACTACCACCCGTTCGACTTCATCGACCAGATGTACGAGGACGGGGCGCGCGGCAGCTTCGACGCGCTGAACCTGCACCCGTACGTGTACCCGGCGATGCCGGCGACGTCGGACGGGGGCTACAACGTCCTCTCCGTGCTCCCGGACCTGCTCGCGATCATGTCGAGCAACGGGGACAGCGCGAAGAAGATCTGGATCACCGAGGCCGGGATGCCCACCGGCACCGACGGCGGCTACCCCGCGTACACCGTCGCGCAGCAGCAGCAGACGATCACCCAGCTGTTCCAGGTCGCCGCCAAGTACCCGCAGCTCGGTCCGGTGTTCCTCTACGACTGGCAGGACGGCGGCATCGACGGTGACTTCGGCCTGTACACGTCCGCGCACGTCAAGAAGCCGTCGTACGCGACGTTCGCCGGCATCAGCTACTGACCAGCAGCCCCCGACGGACCCGGCGGCGATGACGGAGGACCGACCGACGACGCGGTACGGTCGGCGGCGGGATCGACCGCGCGTCCTCAGGCGAGCAGCTGTTCGCTCAGCTCCCACAGGCGCCGTGCGTCGGCGGGGTCACGCATCGCCGAGTTCGCGTCGGCCGGGATGCTGTCGGCGGTCACCGGTCGCTCGACGTCGTCGAGCACGGCGACGTCGTTGTCCTTGAGGTAGACGCCACCGACCCCGTCGAGCCACGGGCTGGCCGCGCCGAACACGATGGTGGCGGCGCCCTGCTCGACCGTCTTCTTGCCCACCTCCGGGTCGATGACGGTGGCACCGTGCTCGTCGACGAGACCCTGCGCGCGGTAGGAGTCGACGCGCCCGGGTGCGTGCGGACCGGGTCCGATGACGACGCCGGGGTGTACCGCGAAGGCCCGGATGTCCTGCCCCGCGGAGCGCCGGTCGAGCTCGACCGTGAACAACACGTTCGCCCGCTTCGACTGGGCGTAGGCCGCGAGGGGGTCGTAGCCGGACCGGAAGTCGAGGTCGTCCCACCGCACGCCCCCGATGCGGGCCGCGCCGGAGGTCACGGTGACGACGCGTGCCCCGTGCGCCGCCCGGAGGGCCGGGAGGAGGGCACGCGTGAGCTGGAAGTGACCGAGGTGGGACGTCGAGAAGGCGAGTTCGTGCCCGCGCGCGTCGAGCTGGAGCTCGGGGGTGAACAGCACCGCGGCGTTGTTCACGAGCATGTGCACCGGCCGTCCGGTCTCGTTCCACCGCGTGGCGAAGGCGTCGATCGAGTCCGGGTCGGTGAGGTCGAGCTGCTCGACGCGCACGCCGTCGATCCCGGCGACCGCCTCGGCGGCGCGGGCGGTGTCGCGGGCGGCGACCGTGACCGACGCACCGGCGGCGGCGAGGGCGCGCGAGACCTCGCGGCCCAGCCTGCTGTGGCCGCCGGTGACGATCGCCTCCTCCCCGGTGAGGTCGACGCCCCGGAGGACGTCGGTTGCGGTGGAGGCTGCGGTGAACGGCGTCCCGAGGGGGATCTGCTGCGAGGTCATGCCCTCAGTCTCATCGTCGAGGATCGGACGCGGAATCATCGCGCGTCCTGTTCTCATGCGGCAGAGTACGGACCATGGTCCACTCCCCGCAGAGCGACGCCCTGTCCGACGTCTTCGACCAGGTCGAGGTCCGCGGCCTGATGACCGGTGGCTTCGCGGTCCGCGGTTCGTGGACGTCCCACGGGACGATCAGGCGGCCGCTCAAGCTCGTCGCGCTCGTCGCCGGTTCCGCTCGCATCGTCGTCGACGGACCCGGAGGACCGATCGGGCCCGTCGAACTGGGCCCCGGTGACGTCGTCCTGCTGAACCACCGGACGCACCTGGAGATCCGGGGTGGCGTCGGCGACGGACCGCCCGCGGAGTTCGTCCCCGACGCGCGCTTCGACTCCATGGCGTTGGCCGCGGCCGACCTCTCCACGGACGACGTCCTCGTCGGCGGGTGGATCCAGGTCAACCCGGCCGGGCAGGCGCTGTTCCGGACCGCGCTGCCCGGTCTCGTGCACGTCCGCGCCTCGGCGCCCCCGGCCGCCCGACTCGCCACCCTGGTGGCGCAACTGTTCCGCGAGGCATCGAGTGGACGCCTGGGGTCCGCGTTCGCCATCCGTCAGAACGCGCAACTCATCCTCCTGGAGGTCCTCCGCGCGTACCTGGAGCAGGAGCGTCCGCCCGTCGGGTGGTTCCGCCTGCTCGCCGACGAACCGCTCGCGCCCGCGCTCCGACTCATGCACGATCACCCCGGCCGGTCCTGGGGCCTCGCCGAGCTCGCACGTGCCGCCGGGATGTCCCGCACGACCTTCGCCGAGCGGTTCCGGTCGGTCGCCGGCATCCCACCCCTCGCGTACCTGTCACGGTGGCGGATGCTGCTCGCGCAACGGGCGCTCCGCGACCCCGACGTCCGCGTCGGTGCCCTGGCCGCGGAGCTCGGCTACGGCTCGGAGAGCGCCTTCAGCACCGCGTTCAAGCGTGCGGTGGGCGTCTCCCCCGCCCACTGGCGTCGCCGCTCGTCGGAGCAGACCGGTGACGCACCGGCACCGGCGATCGCGGCCGGCTGACCGGGAGAGGCGGTGTCAGCGCGGGCCGGCCGCCGTGCCACGGTCCCGGACCCGGGCGACGGCGTATCGCACGAAGCGCGGCACCGGCGACGAGACGGCGTTGACGTAGGGCCGCTCGACGGCCCCGAGCGACATCTTGAACCTGCTCACGCCCAGGTCGACGTAGCCGACGAGGTCGACCGCGCTGTGGCCCCGGGCGAGGGACCACTGGAGCATGTCGTGGTAGAGCACGGTGCTCGGGTTGACGGCGCGGTGCGCTCGGAGCGTTCCACCCGCCCATCCCGTCACCACGTCGTGGCTCCCCAGCGCGACGAGCACACCGACCGGTTCCCCCGCGACGAGTGCGGTGGAGAGGTAGACGTCGGACCGGTCCGCTGCCCAGCGTGCGACGCGCTCGCCGATCTCCGAGGGATAGGGCGAGGGCACGCCCCGGCTCTCGTAGGACTCGCTCAGGACCCGCGGCAGCAACGTCGTGACCTCGTCGGGCAGCGCGGGTCTGACCTCCACCGCGTGACGTCCGGCCGCGCGGAGGGCCTGGCGCGCGCCGCGTTTCATGCCGGCCACCAGGGACTCGGGCGAGGAACCGACCAGGTCGATGACGAACGTGCGGTCGGCGCTCCACTCGGATCCGTTGCCGACCAGTGCTGCTTCGCCGGCCGCCGCGACGCCGGGCCCGAAGTCGAACCGGACGACCGGCACCCGGTGCACGAGCTGCCAGCGTCGGAACTGGCGCAACGTGCTCGCCAGGAGCGCCTCGGGCACGAGCGGTCCGACGAAGGGGAACGGCGGATCCGCGGGTCGCGCTCTGCTGGGCGACCGCAGCAGGACGGGGAACACGCCGACCGCACGGCCGCGGTGCTCGACGACCAGGGGCTCGAACCGCCAACCGTGGAGGTCGGTCTGCATCCGGAGCCACGACCAGTCGTGGAATGCGGTGGCGCCCGGACTCGCCGCGACGAGGGCGTCCCACTCGCGCTCGTCGTGGCCGACTCGGAACCGGATGTCCGTTCCCACGGATGACTCCTGACTCCCGCGTCGCTTCGGCGCGGGCTCGTCCGCAGCGTGCGGACCGATCGGACGGGTCCCACGGACGCGGGCTGTCGAGGTGGGCCCTGCCGGGCTCGAACCGACGACGTCCACGGTGTAAACGTGGCGCTCTACCAACTGAGCTAAAGGCCCCCGCCGCCGGAGCGGCAGGCCCAGTGTACCGAGCGCTCGGGTCCCGTGAGGCTGCGCGGACCGGTCCTCCGTCGACACCCGCCCTACCCCTCGCCCTGGGCAGCTGCAGCCGCGGCGAGGTCCCGCACCACGTCGTACGCGGGCTTCGCGGTCCCGTCGGTGTCGCGGACCCCGAAGTTGTCCTCGGGGTCGCGGGCGCCGGTGTCGAGGTCCTGGTACGAGTAGATGACGATCGGGCCGGCCCACGCACGGGCGCCCCAGATCCGCGCCCCGACCGCCAGGTACCTCGCCTGCTGCGCGTCCGAGACGCCGCGATCGCTGTTCGTCGGGAACCCGAACTCGGTGGCCCACATGGCCTTGTCGGCGTCGCCGTTCGCCACCATGACGGCGCGCACGTCCGTCGCACCCCGGAGCCAGTTCCACGCGACGTCCGCGGTCGGCGGGTCGGGCCAGGAGTACGGGTGCATTCCCACCGCGTCGAGGTACGGACCGCCTCCGGCCGCGTAGACGCCACGGAGGAAGTCGGGTGGAGACCACGTGCCGCCGCCGGTCTTGCCCGGGGCGAGGCCGGTGGAGATCACGCCGACCGTGACGCCCGCGGTGATCGCGGCGGCACGGAAGGCACGGGCACCCGGGACGAGCAGGTCGCGGGTGTACGCCTGCGGTGACATCCCGGTGATGTTCACCTCGTTGCCGATCTCGACGGCACGCACCCCGGCTGCGAGCATCGGGGGCGAGGCACGGTCCATGAAGGCCGCGAAAGCCGGCCCGCATCCGCCGGGCGCCGAACTCGCCCACCCCGGCACGCCGGTGAGGACCGGGAGCACCGTGAGGCCGTGCGCCGTCGCCGCCCGGTAGACGGCGAGCGTGTGGGTGAAGTCGTACGAGTCCGGACCGGACGGCTCGATCGCCGCCCAGTTCAGGTCGAGCCGGACGATCGTCGCGCCCGTGGCGGCGATCCCGCGGAACAGCGTCGTCAGCCGCGCCGAGCCGAGGGTCATCGGCTGGTCGCCCTGGGTGAACCCGAGTCCCCCCATCCGCCGCAGGGCGTCCCGGGAGGCGCGGGTCGAGCTGTCGACGGCCGTGCCGGACCGCACCTGCGCGCTCGGCGCCGAGGCCGACGCCGACGGGGCGGCCGCGTCGTCCGCCGGGACGGAGCCGTGGTCACCGCAGGCCGACAGGGTCGACGCCGCGCCGGACGTCCGGTGCACCCACACGGCGCCGACGCCGACGAGCACGACGAGGGCCACCCCGCCCGCGACGAGGTACGCCCATCGGTGGCGGCGGCGTGCCCTCGTCGGGCGGTGCGCCCCGTCGCCGGGAGCGTGTGCCGCCATCAGACCTCCGGCACGACGATCGGGGCGACGGCCCCGGATCCGGCAGGCGGGAGGCCCGGTGCGGCGGGCTCGGTGGGCTCGGGGGCGTCGAGCAGCACGATGTCGGACTGGACGTCCGCGTGCCGCGGCATCGCCCGCACGAACACGGTGGTCTGGTACAGGACGGTGACGATCCCCGTCACGACGAACCCCGCGGCGAGGGCGTCCGCCGCGCCGATGAGCGCGGTGAGCAGGACGGCGAGGAGCCCGGCGCCGAACCCGATGAGGGAACCGCGGCTGATGACGCCGACGCGGTCGACGGCCACGAGCGCGACGCTCGTCATGTAGCTCCCGAGGACGCTGAAGCCCATGAACGCGCCGAGCATGAGTCCCGCGAACGCGGGCACCTGGACCTGGCCCGCGGTGAGCAGACCGCTCGCGACGGGCAGCAGCACGGTGTAGACCACCCAGGCCAGCACCGAGATGACGAGGATCGCGGCGAGCGAGCGCCGGAGGGCGCGGACGAGGGCACGTCCCTGCTGGGACGGGACCGCGGCCTGCATGTACTGATGCACCGGCTGCATCGCCATCGTCGCGAACCGCAGGAGCTTCTCGTTGAGCGCGTACAGCGGGAGCTGCGCCGGGATGAACCGCGCGACGATCACGAGCACGAGCGGGTAGTACGCGGCGACGGCGACGGCGACGGCGACGCCGTGGCGCTGTTCGCGGATGACCCGCCACGCGCCGGCCGCGTCGTGGACCCCGCCCGCGGGCCGCCGCACTCCGCCGAGGAGTCGCACGGACACGATGACGAACGCGGCGAGTGCGCCGGCGAGCTGCAGCGCCGAGAAGGCGATGAGCCCACCGCCCAGGGCGAGCGCGCCGACCCCGAGGACCGTCCCGACCACGCGCGGCACGGTGTCGGCCCAGAACAGCGCCACGGGCTCGCGTCGGCCGATGAGGGCCCACGTGCCGGAGAGTCCGCCCGCCGCCATCGCCACGCCGGCGACGACGGCGGCCAGGTGCGCGGTCGGCGCGATGACCCACGTCACGCCGACCGTGATGGCGAGGACGGGGACGAGCACGATCAAGCGGGCGACGATGGAGTCCCAGTAGGCGACGGCGTGCTCGCTCCGCGGCATCATCGCGATGCGGGCGGGCCCGGTGATGCCCCACCCGAACATCGTCAGGACGCTGAGGGACGACCCGACGGCCTGCCCCAGCGCGACCGCGGCCCAGGAGTGGGCGCTCGTGAGGGTGACGATCACGGGGATGGTGACGATGCTCGACGCCCCGGACACCACGACGGTCGCGAAGAACCAGCCGAAGGTGCGGATGCGGCGACCGACGCCCTCGCTGTCGACCCGGGCCTCCCGGCGGGTGCGTCCGTCGGTCTCGGTGGTGTTCACAACGGCCTCCTGGATGGACGGGGTGCGGGAACGGTGACGGGCCCGG
Source organism: Curtobacterium sp. MCBD17_028 (assembly GCF_003234875.1). Taxonomy (NCBI): domain Bacteria; kingdom Bacillati; phylum Actinomycetota; class Actinomycetes; order Micrococcales; family Microbacteriaceae; genus Curtobacterium; species Curtobacterium sp. MCBD17_028. Next base: position 230,941 of record NZ_QKTQ01000001.1, read on the forward strand.
TGTCGACGGCGCGGGCGTGTGAGCCCGATGCGCCGAGGACGAGCATGACGATCGACATGGCGGACGTGTACTCCCAGAGCTCGACGAAGAAGAACCCGACGAGGACGCCGATCCAGATCGTCACGGCGAGCGCGGCGCGGCGGTTGCCGCGGCGGCCGGCACGGTACAGCGCGACCGCGACCGCCAGGAACAGGACGATGGCGAGCACGCCGCCCACGCCGAACTGGAGCCACATCGAGATGTAGTAGTCGTCGGTGAAGACCTGGAGCGCGGAGCCCTTCGCCTGCGACGCGGCACCGGCGAATCCCAGTCCGCGTCCGAAGAACCGCGGTGACGCGGCGAGGAGCTGTCCCCAGACCGCGAAGCGCTCCAGGAGACTCCCCGCGTTCCCGAGGCCGACGGCCAGGAACCCGATCACCGCGAGGAGACCCCCGACGGCCGCTGCGACGCGGACCCATCCGGCGACGACGCCGCGGGTCAGGAACACGGCGGCCGCGATCGCGACCACGAACACGACGATGCCCGTGCGGTAGGTGCTGAACACGAGGCACGCGACCCCGGACGCGATCGCGACGATCCGCCACACGCGGTCGCGTCGGGCGTCCTCGAGGGTCCCCCACCAGAGCAGCGCGACCGCGCCGAGCACCCCGGCGAACGCGCCGAGCTGGTAGTTCGTGCCGAACGTCCCCATGGCGCGGAGCGTGGTGCCGATGTTGCGGATGTTCGTGCCGTAGGACAGGCCGGTCAGCGCCAGGAGCCGGTCGGACCCGAGCGCGGACTCGATGCCCGAGACGACGGCGTTGACGGCGAGCAGCGTGGTGAGCACCCGGAGCACCGTCCGGACCGTGCGCGCCGTCATCGTCGATGCCAACAGGGCGACGAGCAGGGGGATGAACACGTACCGCAGGCCGCTGAGCCACTGCGCGGACGGCAACTCGAACACCGCGAGGACGGTCGCGGGCAGGACGAGGGCCACCATGCCGAGCACCGGCCACCCGACGCGTCGGTCGATCCGCCCACGGAGGACGGCGACCAGTGCCGCGAGGATCGTCGCACCGAGGACGGCCATGTTCACCGCGGTGGCGCTGTGCACCGTGAGCAGCAGCGGCAGGGTCACCCCGTCGGCCGCGGCGGCGAAGCAGACCGCCACCGCGGGTACGAGCGCGACGAGCGGCAGCGCCACGAGGAGCACGATCGCGGCGGGTTGCGCCACGGCGGCGGCGCCGAGGCCGACGGCGGCCACGCTGCCGACGCCCACGACGGTTGCTCCGCGGCGACGGGAGCGCAGGGCCTCGCTCGTGCTCATGCCCCGGACGGTGCGGTCGCCGCGATGGACCGGCGGGCCGCCGCGTGCGCGGACGGGACCCGGACGTGAGCGGGGACCCGGACCGCCACGACGCCGAGGACCTCCTGCCCGCTCGTCCAGAGCCGCTCCACCACGGCGCTCAACGTCGGCGTGGTGACCTCGCCGATGCCGACGACGAGCACCACGGCGGTGGCGATGCGGGCGGCCGCGAGGGCCTCACTGAAGCCGTTCGCCGGCGGCGTGTCGACGAGGACGACCTCGGCGCTGCCGTGCAGATGGTCCACGACCGGCTGCAGGTTCCGGGCGGTGAACACGTCGCCCGCATCGGACCCGCGGCCGCCGGGGACGACGCTCAACGCGGGGAGCGACGCCGGGCGGAGCAGGACGTCCGACAACTCGGCACGGCCGTTCACGACGTCCACGAGGCCGCGCTCTCCGCGCACCGCGAGTCCGGCCTGGAGGTCGGACGACCGGAGGTCCATGTCGAGCACCGTCGTCGGGACACCGGCACGGGCGAACGCCGTCGCCACGTCGGCGACGACGGTCGTCACGCCCTCGCCCGTCGTGCTCCCGAGGAACGTGATGGTGGGCCGGTCGCCTGCCCGGGCGAGGAGCGACTCGCGGAGGTCACGGACGGCCTCCGTCCACGCGGGGACCGACGACCGGTCGTGCCAGGCGCGGGCCGGGAGGCGCGGGAGCCGTCCGATGACCGGTGCGTCGGCGATCGCGGCGGCCTGCTCGGCGCTCCGGACCCGACGGTCGGCCGCGCCGAGCGCGAGCGCGATGCCGATCCCGACGATCAACCCGGCCACGAGCCCGAGGAGGACCACGACGAGTCGCCCGGGGCTGGTCGGACCGGTCGGGGTGGTCGGCACGCTGACGGTCGAGAGCCGGAGGTCCGCGGGCGTCGTGTCCCCGGACGCCCCGGCCGTGGCGGTGCTGGTACCCGCCGCGCTCGTGGGTGAGAGCAGGTCGGGTGCGACCTGGATGAACCGGTTCGTGACCGCCGCGGCGAGCGCACGGGCGGCGCGCGGGCTGCCCGCGTCCGCCGTGACGGTGATGATCGCCGTGTCGGTCCCCGCGGTCGCCGAGACGTCCTTCGCGAGGGCGGCGACCCCGGTCGACAGGTGGAGCTGTTGGATGACGGGCTCCAGCACCGACGAGCTCGTGATCGCCGACGTGTAGGTCGGCAGGACCTGGCTGATGTACGACGCGCCCTGTAGGCGGTCCGTCGTGCTGCCGCTCGAGCGGATCGTCACGAGCACCTGCGACGACGAACTGTACGTCGGGCTCGCGGTGGCGCTGTAGACGGAACCGCCCACGACGCCGAGGACGACGGCGACGAGCACGAGTGCCCAGTGCCGGAGGACGGTGCGGACCGCGTCGGGTGCGCTCATCATGCGTGGTGCTCCTCTCGCACCCGAGCGGCCGGGGTGACGGCGGCTCGGAGCGACTGTTCGAATCGGTCCTGGTCGATGATCCCGGTCTCGTCCCAGAGGGCGATCGAGGCCTCGGACCCGACCAGCGACATCTGGACGTACGGGTTCGCGACGTGCCCCGGGTGCACGAGGATCGTGCCCAGGAGCGGGGTCGCACCCGGTCGCCAGACGGCGTCCGGGATGAGTGAGGGGAAGACGGAGAGGGCGACGTCGAACTGCGTGCGGATGACGTCGCCGGACGGGATCGGGAAGGGGTGTCGCACGCGGTCGCGGACCAGGCCGACGACGTCGCCGACGAGGGCCGCGAGCGGTGCCCGCGTCTCGATCGCCCGGCGGACCTGCTCGTGCACCGAAGCCGCGTCGCGTCGCATCGTCCGGAGCCGACCGATCGGGTACGACGTCGAGAACGGGCCCTGGACCCGCTCGCCGCGGGGCGCCCAGCGACGGAGGTCGACGTTCATCCGGATGGTGAAGTCGGTCGTCGGCGGGACGGCGTCGGCGATGGCGTCGAGCACGGCGGCCGACAGCTTCATGCCGCGCGTGGTGCGGCGCCCGGCTCCGTCGACCGCACGGGCGTCGAGCGTGCGCAGTTCCTGTTCGTCGAGCTGGACGGTGCGGAACCCGCGGAGGCGCCGTGCACGGTCGACGGCGAGCCCGCCGGGTACCTGGGGGTCGGGTGGCACCTGTCGCTCCGCGTCCCGCCGGGCCGCCCGGGCGAGACGGAGCGGGCCGGGACGGTCGAGCCCCGCGACCCGCATGGTGGCGGCCAACGGCCGCCGGGTCGGCGGGCGCACGGTGCGCCCCTCCGGCTCACCCGCGGCGATCGCGAGCACGCGCCGGATGTGGTGGCCGCTGGAGGCGCCGTCGAAGAGGTCGTGCGGCACGAGGACCGCGATCAGTCCGCCGGACACGAGCATCCGGATCGGGAGGACCGCGTAGCCGGCGTCGAGGAGGTGCGTCGCCATCTCGGCCGGTTCCAGGCCGTCGACGGCGACGTCGAGGACGTCGTCCGCGAGCGAGTCGGCGGCGCGGCGGGAGACGTGCCCCCAGGCCCGGTCCGGACGGTAGGCGCGACGGAGCTCGCTGCCGTCGTCGCTGATCAGGTGTCGGTGGAGGGCGTCGGGCAGGGCGTCGATGACGTCCTCACGGACGGGACCGAGGACCACGACCAGGTCGAGTTGGTCGTGGAGCCGCTCACGAATGGGCATGGGTGGGCGCCGTTCGGGTATGGAGCCGGGCGTTCGGGTACGCCACCGTCGGTTCGCTCGACGTCAGGCTGCGGGGTTTCGGGTCCTCGCCGCGAGTCGTGCCCTGGGTTCGGGGTCCGGGGCACCGTGGTCGTGACGCCGGTTCGGGTCGGCGTCAGCGGGTTGACTGGCTCGTCGTGGCTGCGACAATAGCGACGCTCAGCGCCGATGTCCAGTACCCGTCCGGCTCGTGCGCCGACCCTGACCCGAACCCGAGAAACGCGAGACCCGAATGTCGCACCTCCCGACCATCTCCGTCGTCGTCCCGTCCTACCGACGCCTCGACCGCCTGTCCGACATGCTCGACCACTGGCTCCGACAGGACCTCGACGAGCTCGTCGTCGTGCTCGACGGCCCGCACGACGGGGCGGAGGCCGCGCTCGCCCGGGCGACGGCGGACCCCCGCATGCGCCTCATCACGCTCCCCGAGAACCGCGGGAGGTCGATCGCGCGCTCGGTCGGGCTCGAGGCCGCCACCTGCGACGTCGTGCTCGTCGCCGACGACGACGTCCTGCCGCTCGAGGGGCTGGTCGAACGCCACCGGGCCTTCCACGCGGAGCACCCCCGCAGCGCCCTGCTCGGCTACATGCCCGTGCGTCTGACACCCCGTCGGGGCCGCGACGAGGCGGCGACCCGCATCTACGCCCGCGACTACGAGAACCAGGTCGCGGTCTGGCGCACCGGGGACGCCATGACGCTGCTGACGTCCTTCTGGGGTGGCAATGCGAGCATCCCCCGCGACCTCTACCGCGAGGCCGAGGCGTACCGGCCGCCGGTGGAGCTCGGCTACAACGAGGACCTCGACCTCGGGCTCCGGCTCGCGGCCATCGGCGCGGGCGCCGGCTTCGACGAGCGTGCCGCGGCTCGGCACCTGCACACCCGGGGCATCGACGCGTTCGTCGCCGAGTGCGTCGTGCGCGGCGAGGCCGTCGCGGATCTCGAGGACCTGTGGCCGGAACTCCCCGGCCAGCTCGGTGACCTCGTCGTCGTGCCGGCCACCCACGGGCGCCTCGGGCGGATCCAGCAGCACATCGGCGACCGCGACACGCCCGGGACATCCGAGTCGATCATCCGGATCGCGTACCGAGTCGCCGGCGTGTTCCGCGCGTGGCGCCTCCAGGACGCCCTGGCCCGGTTCCTCCGCCGTGCCATGGCGATCCGGGGGTACCGACTGCGCCGCGCCCTCCACCCGACGCCGGTCGGCTGACCGACGGCGACACGCCGCTGGACGCCCGTCCGGGTCAGGAATCCCGTCACGGTTGCTTGACGCTCGCGAGCCGGGGCAATATCGTGACCAGCACGCGGAACCCGAATCCGCTCGACCCTCGGTTACCCGGCCAGGATCGACCCTCCGACTGCTCAACCGCGTCGTGCCCCGAACACGACCGCGGACCCGTCGTTCCCGAAGACGACGAGTGCGTCGGCGATCGTCGTCCCCGAACGGATCGCCGTCGGTCACCTGTTGACCCGAAGAGCAGGCTCACCCATGTCGAATGCAGTGTTCGACGCGCCCGGCAACCCCGACCCGGACGCGCCCACCGCTGAATCCCCCATCTGGACGGATGCCCCGCACGCCGTTGCGGTGCCCGACCGGTCCGCCGAACGGCTCCGTGCCGTGGTGGGTCTGACGGACGCCGTGCTCGTCGTGGCGGCACTCGGAGCCTCGATGCTCGTACCCGACCTCTCCCGCTCCACGATCTCCCGCATCGCCCTGCTCGCAGGTGTCGCCGTGGTCTGGATCGTGTGGCTCGCGGTGTTCGAGCGACGTGGCCTCCTCGGGCTCGGCAACGGGAACCACGGTGTGGGGGCGATCCTCACCGCGACGGCTGCGTCCGTCGCGACCCTCGCCCTCGCATCGTGGTCCACCGGGATCGACCTCCGTGGCGTCGGCCTCCCCTGGGCCGTCGCCGCGGGGGTCGTCCTCCTCCTCGTGGCCCGGCTGTCCTGGGTGCGGTGGATCCGACGCGAACGACTCGCGGGCCGCCTGCGCCGCCGGATCGTCCTCGTCGGCTCCCCCGCCGGCATCGCCGAGGCCACCGCACACCTCACCAGCCGTGTCGCCGCCGGGTGGGACGTCGTCGCATCGGTCGTGCCCGCGCCCGACGCCCTCGACGTCGACCTCCCCGTGCGCGTCGCCGAGGCGCTCGACGCGACCGGGGCGGACCTCGTCCTCGTGACCGGGGCCGACGCCCTGACCGCGGACCGGGTCCGGAAGCTCAGCTGGGACCTCGAACACCGCGCCTGCGAACTCGTCGTCGCCCCGACCATCGTCGACGTCGCGACCGGGCGGCTCCGGAGCGAACGCATCGCGGGTCTGTCCGTGCTGCACGTCGCCGCGCCCACCTACACCGGGCCGCAGCGCGTGGTGAAGCGGGCGACGGACGTCGTGGGCTCCCTCCTGTTGCTCGCGGCGCTCTCGCCGCTCCTCCTCGTCGTCGCGATCGCGGTCCGGACCACGAGCGCCGGCCCGGTGTTCTACCGGCAGGAGCGGATCGGCGCCGGGCACCGGGCATTCGACATCCTCAAGTTCCGCTCGATGGTGACCGACGCCGACGCCCACCTGCACAAGCTCCTGGCCGCGCAGGGCACCAGCGACCGGCCCCTGTTCAAGATCGCGGACGACCCCCGGCTGACCCGGATCGGGGCGTTCATCCGCCGGTACTCCATCGACGAGCTGCCCCAGCTCGTCAACGTCCTCCGCGGCGACATGAGCCTCGTCGGTCCCCGTCCCCAGCGGCCCGCCGAGATCGCCCTCTACGACGCCAGCGCACACCGACGTCTCAAGGTGCGCCCCGGCATGACCGGCCTCTGGCAGGTGAGCGGCCGCTCCCGCCTGTCGTGGCAGGAAGCCATCCGCCTCGACCTCGACTACGTCGAGAACTGGTCCCTCGCCCTCGACCTCGGGATCCTCTGGCGCACTGCTCGTGCCGTCGTCGGTTCCGACGGCGCCTACTAGGAAGGAACGACGAGTCATGCCCGGACTCATCGTCCACGAGTGGATCGGCCGTTCCGGCGGGTCCGAGAAGGTCCTCGACGCCTTCGCCCGCATGTACCCGGACGCGGACGTGTTCTGCCTCTGGAACGAGGCGCCCGACCGCTTCGCAGCCGGACGGGTCACCGAGAGCCTCCTCGCTCGCACCCCGCTCCGCGGTCGCAAGGCCCTGGCGCTCCCCGCGATGCCCGCCGTGTGGCGTCGGCTCCGCGCCGAGGGGTACGACTGGGTGCTGTCGAGCTCGCACGCGTTCTCGCACCAGGTCGTCGCCCACTCGGCCGTGCCCGCCGACCGGCACTTCGCGTACGTGCACACGCCCGCCCGGTACGTCTGGACCCCGGAGTTCGACGGCCGCGGGAACGGGCTCGCGAGCCGGATCGCCGCCGTGCCGCTCCGCGTGACCGATCGGCGCCGCGCTGCGGCCCATCGGAACATCGCGGCGAACAGCGCCTTCGTGCAGGGCCGCATCCGCGACACCTGGGGCAAGGACTCCCGCGTGATCCACCCGCCGGTCGAGGTCGCCGACCTCCAGGCCGTGTCCGACTGGCGGGCCCTGCTCGACGACGACGAACGCCGCGTCCTCGACGCCTTACCGGCCGGTTACGTACTCGGTGCCTCCCGGTTCATTCCCTACAAGCGACTCGACCTCGTGATCGCGGCCGGCGAGGCCGCCGGGCGTCCCGTCGTGCTCGGCGGGGGCGGCCCGGAGCAGGCGGCGCTCGAGGCCCACGCCGCGGCGGCGCGTGTGCCCGTCCGGTTCGTGCTCGACCCGTCCGACCGGCTGCTCCGGGCCGTGATGGCGCAGGCGGCCGTGTACGTGTTCCCGGCCGTCGAGGACTTCGGCATCATGCCGGTCGAGGCGATGGCGCTCGGCGTCCCGGTCGTCGTCGGACCGACCGGCGGCGCGACCGAGTCGGTCGTCGACGGCGTCACGGGCGCGGTGGCGTCCGGCCTCGGCGCGCACGAACTCGCGGCCGCCGTCGACCGTGCCGTCACGGTCGACCCCGACGCCTGTCGCCGACGGGCGCGGGACTTCGGCGCCGAGCGGTTCGCCGACGAGGTGCGGGACTGGATGCTCCCGGTCCTCGCCGGTGGCACGGCGGCGGCGCTCGTCACGGCGGGCTCCGGCGTGCCGATCGCCGCGGCCGCGACGTCCGCCCCGGCCTGGTCGGTGACCCGGCACGGCGTGACCGCCGTCGCGAGGGACGAGCCGGCCGACACGGCGTCGGCCCCGCTCCGCCCCGGTGCGCGGCGGTCCGAGCACGACCTCGACGACGAGCCCCTCCTCGCGGTGCCGGTCCCCGGCCGCGGGCCGCGTACCGGCCGCCGCGGTCGGCGCTCCCCCGTCGGCGCCCGCATCGTCGTGAACGGCGCCTTCCGCACGCAGCGGGTGACGGGGCAGCAGCGGTACGCGACCGAGATCGCGGATCGGCTGTCGGGCCTCCCGGACGTCCGCGAGACCGCGGCCGGCACCGGTGGGGACCGTCCGATCGCCGCCTGGGCCCGAGCCCAGTCCGCTGGCGTCGGCCGGTCCGCCGACGAGTACCTGCTCACGCTGACGAGCCGCGGTCCCGCGCTCGCGGCCCGGCACGTCGTCGTCGTGCACGACCTGTTCGTCCTCGACCACCCGGAGTGGTTCAGCCGGCGGTACGTCGCGACGCACGCGCCGGTGCTGCGGACCCAGCTCCGCTCGGCCGCCCTCGTGGTCGCGGTGAGCGAGCCCATCGCGGGGCGCGTCCGGGCCCTGCTCGGCCCGGGCACCCCGGTCGTCACGGTGCCGAACGCGCCCGCGGACCCGTTCCGCCCCGGCCTCCCGGTGCCCGAGTCCGCCGGTGCGCGTGAGGCCGCCGGACGGTACGTGCTCGCCGTGGGCAGTGACGACCCGCGCAAGAACACCGCCCGGCTCGTCGCCGCGCACGCCGCGCTCCCGGAGGCCCTGCGGACGACGCACCCCCTCGTGATGGTCGGCGGCGGGAGCGCGATCTACGCGCGCACCGACGCGGACGACCGTGGGGCGCTCCGCCTCGGGTACGTCGACGACGCCGAGCTCGCCCGCCTCTACGCCCACGCCGCGCTGGTGGCGTTCCCGAGCCTCGACGAGGGCTTCGGCCTCCCCGCCGTCGAGGCGTTCGCCGCCGGATCGGACGTCCTCGTCTCGGACGTGCCGGCCCTGCGCTGGGTGTGCGGTGACGACGCCACCTACGTGGACCCGACCTCGACCGACGCGATCCGCGACGGGCTCGCCGCCGCGCTCACCGGGCCGACCCCCGCCGACGAGCGCGCCCGCCGGGCCGCGACGATCCGCGACCGGTTCTCGTGGGACCGCAGCGCCACGCTCCTCCACGACGCGGTGACGCGCCTGGTCCGGGCGGGAGGCGCGGCATGAGGATCGCACATGTGTCCAGCTCCCTGCTCAGTCCGCTGGGCGGCGCCGAACAGTACTGCCTCGCACTCGCCGGAGCACAGGTCCGGCGCGGGCACGACGTCACCGTCGTCACCGGATGGGTCGACGACGGCGCCCGCGCCCTCGTGGCCGCGACGGGCGCACGGCTCGTCGTCGTGCCCGGACGCCGTCCCTACTCGCCGGACCGCCAGGGCACGGGCCGCCTCGCCCGGGTCCGGTTCCACGCGGCCGAGCTGCGCGACTCCCTCCGTCCGACGGCCATCACCCGTTTCCTCGAGGACGGCGGGTTCGACGCCGTGCACGTCCACCGGTTCTCCGGGTTCGGGGCCGCACCGTTCCGGCTCGCCGGTCCGCGGGTGGTGCACACCGCGCACGACTTCACGCTCGTCCACACGTCGGCGTCCCTGACGCGCGGCGACGCCCCGATCGACCACGTCGGTCGGGTCCAGGGGCTCCGATCGCGCGTCGTCGCCGCTGCCATCCCGCGCGACGCGACGCTCATCTTCCCCAGCGAGCGCACGCGCGACCGGCACGCGGAACGCGGTTTCCGACTCGACGCCCACCGGAGCACGGTGCTGCCGCACGGCTGGTCGGCGCCCCGGGACGCCCCGCCGCGGAGCGAGTCCGACGTGCTCCGCGTCCTGTTCCTCGGCAAGCTCGCCGAGCACAAGGGGATCCCGCTGCTGCTCGAGGCGTGGGGCGCCGGCGTCCCGGGCGCCACGCTCACCGTCGGCGGTGACGGCCCCCTGCGCGACGCCGTGTCGGCGGCCGACGCGGTGGTCGCTGCCGGTTGGCTCGACGAGGCCGGGCGGGCCCGCGCCCTCGCCGAGACCGACCTGCTCGTGATGCCGAGCCGGTGGGCCGAGAACTTCCCGATCGTCGTGGCCGAGGCCCTGCTCGCCGGGGTGCCCGTCCTCACCACGACCACGGCGTCACCCCCGCTCGTCGTGGACGGCGACAGCGGCCTCGTCGTGCCGCCCACCGCCGCCGCGCTCCGGGGCGCGATCGAACGACTCGTCGACGACCGCGCGCTCCGCGCCGCACTCCGCGCGGGAGCGACCCGTCGCGCCGAGGAACTCGACATGGACCGGCACGTCGACCGGGTCCTCGAGCACTACGGAGCGTCCGCATGAGCCCCCGCATCCGGGTCGGCACGGACATGATCGCCGTGCAGACGGTCGCCGCGAGCATCGACCGGTTCGGCGACCGCTACCTCGACCGCATCCTGTCGCCCAGGGAGCGGCTCCAGTGCCACGACGAGCCGCACCGCGTCGCCGCGCGCTTCGCCGGCAAGGAGGCCGTGGTCAAGCTGCTCCGCCCGGCTCCCGACGAGCCGGTGCTGCCGCACGACGTCGAGATCCTCAGCCTGCCGAGCGGCGCACCCGTCGTCCGGCTCCACCGCGCCGCCCGTGACCGATCGGTCCGCGAACGGCTCCAGTCCGTGAGCGTCTCGCTCACCCACGAGGGCGGATTCGCCGCCGCGACCGCCGTCTCCGTCATCCGGGGGAAGGAACACCAGCCAATGTCCACGATCATCCGCGAGGTCCTCGAGCGCCACGGCCACCTCTCCGTCCCCGTCGCCCAGGTCCTCGACACCGACGACCTGTACCAGGTCGGCTTGACGTCACACGCGACCATCACGGTCATGCTGGCCGTCGAGGAGGAGTGCGACATCGAGTTCCCCGACGAGGCGCTCACCCGCAGCACCTTCGCCACGATCGCGTCGATCGAGGCGGTCGTCCGCGCTCAGGCGGTGGCAGCGTGACGGTCCTCCCCGACGTCCGCGCCACGGACGTCGTCTCCCTGCACGACCGCGCGGTCGAGGCCGCGGGTGTCGCCGCCGAGTGGGCGGACCGGATCGACGCCGAAGGACGGTTCCCGAGCGAGTCCGTGGCGGCGCTGCGCCGACTCGGACTGCTCGCAGCGGTCCTCCCGGTCGATCTGGGCGGCGAGGGCGCCACGCTCACGGAACTCGCCGACGTCGCCACCGTCCTCGGCGGTGCCTGCGCCTCCACGGCCATGGTGTTCGCGATGCACGTCGGGCAGGTCGCCACGCTCGTCCGCCACGGCGGCACGAGCGTCGCCGCCGCCCGGCTCCTCGCCCGGGTCCGGGACGAGGGCGCCCTCATCGCGTCGGCCACGACCGAGATCACGACCGGCGGCGACACCGGATCGAGCGGCTGCTCGGTCGAGGCCACCACCTGCGGCGTGCGTCTCGCCAAGGAGGCCCCGGTCATCTCCTACGGTCTCCATGCCAGCGCGGTGCTCGCCACCGCGCGCCGGACCCCGGACAGCCCGCCGTCCGACCAGGTGCTCGTGGTCTGCCCGGCCGAGCGCACCGAACTCGTGCGTCGGAGCGGCTGGGACACCCTCGGCCTCCGCGGCACAGCGAGCGAGGGGTTCTCGCTGACCGCCGAGGTCGACGCGGACCACCTGCTCGCCCAGCCCTTCGCCGAGATGTCGGCGCAGACCATGACGCCGGTGTCGCACGTGCTCTGGGCCGCGGCCTGGCTCGGCATGGCCCGGAGCGCCACCGAGACCGCCCGCGCGTCGGTCCGTCGCGCCGCCCGCAAGGCCCTCGGCACCACCCCGCCCGCAGCACTCCGCCTCGCCGAGGTCGAGCTGCGCGTGCAGTCCCTGGCCGACACGATCGAGGCGTCCGCGCGACGGTGGGAGGCGGCGGCGAACGAGCCCGCCGTGCTCGAGTCCGTGGCGACGGCCCGCTGGGTCAACGGCCTCAAGGTCACGGCGAGCGAAGCCGTGCTCGACATCGTCTCCCGCGCGCTCGTGATCACGGGCATCGCGGGGTACCGGCTCGGAGACCCGTCGAGCCTGGGCCGGATCGTGCGCGACGCGCACGGCACCGCCCTCATGGTCGGCAACGACCGCATCCTGCACCACAACGCCAAGATCGCAACCATCAGCAACGGAAGGTCGAACCCGTGACCGACACGACAACAGCACCGCAGACCACCGACCTCGACGCCGCCCGCCTCGCGTTCCGCGACGAGCTCGTCGACGCCGGCCTCCTCGTCCCCGCCGGGGAGCCCGGCCTCTTCGGCCGCAACGGCACGTTCGACGACGTCGTCGACGCCGTCGACCGGTACATTACGCTCGGGTTCGCCGAGCTCGCCCCGGAGCGGATCCGCTTCGCCCCGGTCATCGCCCGGTCCGCCTTCGAGCGCACCGACTACGTGGCCTCGTTCCCGCAGCTCACGGGTGCCATCCACACGTTCACGGGCTCCGACCGCGACCACGCCGCGCTCCTCGCCGCGCGTGCCGCGGGCGAGGACTGGGACCGGTTCCTGCACCCCGGCGAGACCATGCTCGTGTCCGCCGTGTGCCACCCGCTCTACGACCACCTGGCGGGCCAGCAGGTCGACGGTCGCGTGTTCGACGTCGTCGGGTACACGTTCCGCCACGAGCCCTCCGACGACCCGATGCGGCTCCAGTCGTTCCGCATGCACGAGTTCGTCTACGTGGGCGGCGAGGACGACGCCAGGACCTTCCGCAACACGTGGAGCGAGCGCCAGGCCGCGATGCTCGCCGCCCTCGGGCTCGACGTCACCCGCGTCCCCGCGAACGACCCCTTCTTCGGCCGCGCCGGCAAGTTCCTCGCCGCGAACCAGCTCACCGACGAGCTGAAGATCGAGGTCACCGTCCCGATCTACCCAGGGCTCTCCGACGGCACCGCGATCGCCAGTGCGAACAGTGCGGCCGACCACTTCGGCGCACCCTTCGGGATCACGACCGCGGACGGCACCGTCGCCCACACGTCGTGCATCGCGTTCGGCATGGAGCGGATCACGCTCGCCCTCTTCCGCACGTTCGGGACCTCGCTCGCCGACTGGCCGGTCTCGACGCTCGACCAGCTGTCGCTGCGCTGATGCCGGCGCTCGACACGTGGCTCGGCGGTGGGGCCGTGCTCGCGACCGTCGAACGCCCCACCCGGCCCGGTTCCACCGGGGTCGTCGTCTGCCCACCGTTCGGGCACGAGCACGTCCTCGCCTACCGGACCGAACGCCTCCTCGCCGCGCGACTCGCGGACCACGGCATCGCCTCCGTGCGCTACGACCACCCCGGCAGCGGGGACTCCGTCGTCGCCGCGACCGCGACGTCCCATCGTGACGGCGCACGGCTCGCGGCGGAGGCGCTGCGCACCGCCGGCTGCACCCGAATCGTGTACGTCGGCCTCGCGTCCGGGGCCCTCGTCGCGGTCGCGGCCGCCGACGACGACCCGGACGCCGCGGGGCTCGTGCTCTGGGACCCGCCGCGGTCCGGACGCTCCTGGCTCCGCGCGGCACGGGCACTCGCCGCGGTCTCGGTGGCGGGGATCGACACCAGACCCGGATCGGCGGTCACCACCGCCCACGACGGCACGGTCACCGTGGTGGGTGCGGACATCCCCGCCGACCAGGCAGCGGCGATCGGGGCCCTCGGGTACCCGACCGGACCGGCCGACCGCATGCCCGTGCTCGTGGCGGTGCGGAACGACGGGGACCGCCGTGTCCCGGCCGGGTACGACCGGGACGGGATCGACATCGTGCGGGTCGACGGGCACGAGGCGCTCCTCGGCGTGTCGAGCCTCTCCGCGCGCATCCCCGCCGCGAGCGTCGACGCCGTCGGCGAGTGGGTGACCCGCCGTGTGCCGCCCGAGCCCGTCCCGGCGCCGATGGAGCTCGTCCCGACCGAGCGGGCGGTCGTCGACCAGGACGTCGAGGAACACCTCGTCCGCATCGGACCGGACCACCTCTTCGCCGTCGACACCAGGCCGCGGCACGGCGACGACGCCCCGACCGTGGTGCTGCTCAACGGTTCGTCCGAACACCGCATCGGCGTCACGCGCCTGCAGGTCGCCCTCGCTCGACGACTCGCCGCGGCCGGCATCCGGTCCGTCCGTGTCGACCGTCGGGGCACGGGCGAGACCGGACTCGTCGCCGCCGACGAGCCGAGCCTGCTCTTCACCCAGGAGTGGATCGACGACGTCAGCCACGTCCTCGACCACCTCGCGCTCCCGGCCGACCGGGTCGGGATCGTCGGACTCTCGGTCGGCGGGTGGTTGGGCCTCCGGGCCGCCGCAGGCCGTGCCGGGTTCGTGGTCGGCCTCAGCCAGGCGGACTACCGGTCCCGCCCCGCAGCACCGGGTGCCGTCGCGGCCGAGGACGCGGAGGCACGGCCCCACGTCCGCACACGCCGCGAAGCGCTCGTCGCCGCCGTCAAGCGGCACCTGCCGTACCGCGTGGCGTTGGCGCTGGCCCGGCGTGGACACCTGCAGTTCGTCGAACCCGTCGTCCGCGCGCCGCTCGCGGCCGGCACCGACGTGACCCTCGTGCTCGGTCCGGGCGACGGCGCGGTCTTCCGGGCACGGGGCGGCGCCACGGCAGCCCACCGGCTCGCGCATCTGCCCGGGACGCTCCGGGTCGTGGAGCTCCCGGAGGCCGACCATGCGATGTTCGGTGCCGCGACGCGCGAGGCGGCCACGGAGGCCGTGCTCGCCACCGCCGTTGCGGCCTTCGTCCAGGACCCGTCCGTCCGGCAGGCCGTGGGCGTCTGACGACCGAGGGGCCGTGCCGGGTCGGCACGGCCCCTCGGCGCACGGCCCCTCGCCGCACGGCCCCTCGCCGCAGGGCCCCTCGCCGCAGGGCTCAGGCGGCGGCGGGTGCGGGCGTCAGGCGATCGAGCGCGGCTCGGTACTCGCTGACGTCGCGTGCGAGCCCCGGCTCGGTGATGATCGAGGCGCGGATCCGACCGTCGGTGTCGATGACGAACGTCGCGCGGTTCGCGAAGCCCTTCTTCTCGAGGAAGACCCCGTACTCCTTGCTGACCGCACCGTGCGGCCAGAAGTCCGCGAGCAGCGTGAAGTCGTACCCGTTCGAGTCGGCGAACGAGCGGAGCGTGGCCTTCGAGTCGACGCTGATGCCGATGAGCTCGACGCGGTGGTCGGCGAACATCGCGATGTTGTCGCGGAGCGCGCAGAGCTCGCTCGTGCAGGTCGAGGAGAACGCGAGCGGGAAGAACACGAGCGCCACCGGACGCACCCCGCGGAAGTCGCTGAGGCGGACGTGCTCGCCGCGCTGGTCCGGCAGTTCGAAGTCGGGAGCGAGGGAACCGATCTCGAGTGCCATCTGGCGTGCTTCTCTCTGGGTCTGCCCCGGTCGCGGGACGGCATGGGTCCCGGCTGCATCACGCGCACACCCGGGCGGGCGCGCGCACGACGTGAGATCCTACGCCGACGGCACGCGAACGCAAGCGCGGTGCCCGATGCGCGTGCGCTGGCACCGAGCCGCGCGAGCGCGTCGGACGCGGGAACTAGAGTGGTCTCGCCCATCCACGCGTCGTGACCCGGCGACGGATGCATCGACATGTCCACCACGAACGAACGAGGTCAACGGTGACGGTGAACGACCAGGACCCCCAGCGTCAGCCATGGATCGCGGGTGCCGACACCCAGGACCAGGACCCGGAGGAGACCGCCGAGTGGCGTGAGTCCCTCGACGGCCTGGTCGCCGCGAACGGCCACGGCCGGGGGCGCGAGGTCATGCTCAGCCTGCTGCAACGCTCGCGCGAGCTCCACCTGGGCGTGCCGATGGTCCCGACCACCGACTACGTCAACACGATCGCGCCCGAGAACGAGCCGGAGTTCCCGGGCGACGAGGACCTCGAGCGCCGCTACCGCCGCTGGATCCGCTGGAACGCCGCCATCACGGTGCACCGCGCCCAGCGCCCCGGTGTCGCGGTCGGCGGCCACATCTCGACCTACGCGTCGAGCGCCGCCCTGTACGAGGTCGGCTACAACCACTTCTTCCGCGCGCAGGACCACCCGTCCGGCGGCGACCAGGTCTTCTTCCAGGGCCACGCCTCCCCCGGCATGTACGCCCGGGCGTACCTGGAGGGCCGTCTCAGCGAGGACCAGCTCGACGGCTTCCGGCAGGAGCACTCGCACCAGGGCGGCGGACTGTCGTCGTACCCGCACCCGCGTCTCATGCCCTCGTTCTGGCAGTTCCCGACGGTCTCGATGGGCATCGGGCCGATCAACGCGATCTACCAGGCGCAGCAGGCCAAGTACCTGACGAACCGCGGCATCAAGGACGCCTCGGAGCAGCAGGTGTGGGCGTTCCTCGGCGACGGCGAGATGGACGAGGTCGAGTCCCGGGGCCAGCTGCAGGTCGCGGCGAACGACGGCCTCGACAACCTGAACTTCGTCATCAACTGCAACCTCCAGCGCCTCGACGGCCCGGTGCGCGGCAACGGCAAGATCATCCAGGAGCTCGAGGCGTTCTTCCGCGGTGCGGGCTGGAACGTCATCAAGGTCGTCTGGGGTCGCGAGTGGGACGACCTCCTCGCCCGCGACACCGAGGGCGCGCTCCTCAACCTGATGAACCGCACCCCCGACGGTGACTACCAGACGTACAAGGCCGAGAACGGCGCGTACGTCCGCGAGAACTTCTTCGGACGCGACCCGAAGGCGCTCGCACTCGTCGAGGACTACACGGACGACCAGATCTGGAACCTCAAGCGCGGCGGCCACGACTACCGCAAGGTGTACGCGGCGTTCAAGGCGGCCTCCGAGCACAAGGGCCAGCCGACCGTCATCCTGGCCAAGACGGTCAAGGGCTACGGACTCGGTCCGAGCTTCGAGGGCCGCAACGCGACCCACCAGATGAAGAAGCTGACGCTCGACAACCTCAAGCAGTTCCGCGACGAGATGCGGATCCCCGTGTCGGACGCGCAGCTCGACGAGAACCCCTACCTGCCGCCGTACTACCACCCCGGACACGACGACGAGGCCGTGCAGTACATGCACGAGCGTCGGCGTGCCCTCGGCGGGTACGTCCCGGAGCGCCGGACCAGGTACACGCAGGTGACGCTGCCGGACGACGGCCGGTACGCCATCGCCAAGAAGGGCTCGGGCAAGCAAGAGGTCGCGACGACCATGGCGTTCGCCCGCCTGCTCAAGGACCTGCTCCGCTCGCCCGACTTCGGCGACCGCGTCGTGCCGATCATCCCGGACGAGGCCCGCACGTTCGGCATGGACGCGTACTTCCCGACCGCGAAGATCTACAACCCGAACGGCCAGCACTACACCTCGGTCGACCGCGAGCTCCTCCTCGCCTACAAGGAGAGCCCGCAGGGACAGATCATCCACGTCGGGATCAACGAAGCGGGAGCCCTCGCGGCCTTCACCGCGGTCGGCACGTCCTACTCGACGCAGGGTGAGCCGCTCATCCCGGTCTACGTCTTCTACTCGATGTTCGGGTTCCAGCGCACCGGCGACGCCCTGTGGGCCGCTGGCGACCAGATGGCGCGCGGGTTCCTCATCGGCGCCACCGCGGGCCGCACGACGCTGACGGGTGAGGGTCTGCAGCACGCCGACGGCCACTCGCTGCTCCTGGCGTCGACGAACCCGGCCGTGGTCGCGTACGACCCCGCGTACGGGTACGAGATCGCACACATCGTGCAGTCCGGACTCGACCGCATGTACGGCACGAACGAGGACGGCTCGCCGAAGCACGCCGACCCGAACGTCATGTACTACCTCACGGTGTACAACGAGCCGCTCGTCCAGCCGGCGGAGCCGGAGCACGTCGACGTCGACGGCATCGTGCGCGGCATGTACCTGCTCAAGGGCGCCGAGCACGACGGCCCGAAGGCGCAGCTGCTCGCGTCCGGTGTCGCCGTGCCGTGGATCCTCGAGGCCCAGCAGCTGCTGGCCCAGGACTGGGGCGTCTCCGCCGACGTCTGGAGCGTCACGAGCTGGAACGAGCTCCGTCGTGACGGCCTCGCCGCCGCATCGGACGCCTTCCTCCACCCCGAGGAGCAGCCGCGCACGCCCTTCGTCACCGAGAAGCTCCAGGGCACGCACGGCCCCGTCGTCGCCGTGAGCGACTGGTCGCACGCGGTTCCCGACCAGATCCGCGAGTTCGTCCCGAGCGACTACGCGACGCTCGGAGCCGACGGCTTCGGCTTCTCGGACACCCGTGCCGCCGCGCGTCGGGTCTTCCTGATCGACGGCCCGTCGGTGGTCGTGCGGACACTGCAGCAGCTCGTGCGTCGCGGTGAGATGGATCCGTCGGTGGTCCGTCAGGCGATCGACAAGTACCGCCTGTGGGACGTCACGGCCGGCACGACCGGCAGCGCGGGCGGCGAGAGCTGACCCGCCCGTGAGCGCACTGCGCGCCGATGCCCTGGGCCGGGCGGGCGACCGGGGACGGACGCTCGCCTGGCTCCGCCAGGTGTCGGGCGAACTCGCGAGCGCGACCATCAAGCGTCTCGAGGACACGCTCCCCTGGTACGGCGAGATGCCGCCCGGCCGCCGGTCGGCCGTCGGCCTGGTCGCACAGGCGGGCATCACGTCGTTCATCGCCTGGTTCGAGGACCCCGCGGCCACTCCGTGGATCGCGGCCGACGTCTTCGGCGCGGCACCGCGCGAACTGCTCCGGTCGGTGAGCCTGCAGCAGACGCTCCAACTCATCCGCGTCGTGGTCGAGGTCGTCGAGGACCGCGTGAAGGACGGCGACGACGGCCTGCAGGAGGCCATCCTCCTGTACTCCCGCGAGATCGCGTTCGCCGCGGCGGACGTCTACGCCCGGGCCGCGGAGGCACGCGGGCTGTGGGACGCCCGACTCGAGGCCCTCGTCGTCGACTCGATCCTGTCGGGCGAGTACGACGACGAGCTGCCGAGCCGGATCGCCGCGCTCGGCTGGCACGGGCACGGCGAGGTCGCGGTGCTCGTCGGCACCGCGCCGCCGCAGCTCGAGGTGGACACGATCCGTCGGACCGCCCGGCACCTCGACGCGGACGTCCTGATCGGTGTGCAGGGGGCGCGCCTCGTCGTCGTGATCGGCCGGGCCACGCCCCGGGACGACACACCCGAGGGTGAGGACCCGACCTCGTTCACGACCATCGCCGAGGCCCTCGCACCGTCCTTCGGCGACGGACACCTGGTCCTCGGCAACGAGGTCCCGGGTGTCGTCGACGCCTCGACGAGCGCCAAGGCCGCCCTCGCCGGCTTCGCGGTGGCCCGTGCCTGGCGGGGCGCGCCCCGACCCGTGCTGGCCGACGACCTGCTGCCCGAGCGTGCCCTCGCGGGCGATCCCCTGGCGCGGACGGCGCTCGTCCAGCGGATCTACACGCCGCTCAAGGACCAGTCGGGCGAACTCCTGCAGACCCTCTGGTGCTACCTCGACACGGGACGCAGCCTCGAGGCAACGGCGCGGGAGCTGTTCGTCCACCCGAACACGGTCCGCTACCGGCTCCGCCGGGTGGCCGACGTCATCGGGTGGGACGCCACCCACGCCCGCGACGCGCTCATCGTGCAGTCGGCGCTCATCATCGGGGCGATGTCGGAGTCCACGGGCCAGCGACGACGCCGACCGCCACGGCGCTGACCGACACCGTCCCGGTCACCAGGGCGGGTCCCTTCGTTCGGGTCCCACAATGTCGGACCCGATTTCTGTGACGGTCCGCACACACGCGTGCCCCTGCACGCCGGGGAGGATTGTCCGGTGATCGTCGTCGTCGCCCCCGGACAGGGCTCGCAGACCCCCGGATTCCTCGCCCCGTGGCTGGAGGACCCGGCCGTCCGTGACCGGGTCGCCGCGTGGTCGGACGCGATCGGCGTCGACCTCGTCGCGCACGGAACGACGAGCGACGCCGACACCATCCGCGACACCGCCCTCGCGCAGCCCCTCATCGTCGCCGCGGGACTCGTGACCGCGGACGCGCTGCTCGCCGACGGGCGCCGGACCCTCGTCGGCGGCGTCGCCGGGCACTCCGTCGGCGAGTTCACCGCCGCCGCGATCGCGGGTGTGCTCGCCCCCTCGGACGCCGTCGCGCTCGTCGCCGAACGCGGACGCGCCATGGCCGACGCCGCCACCCGCACGCCGACCGGCATGAGCGCCGTCCTGGGCGGCGACCAGGAGGCCCTCCCCGCCGCGATCGAGGCGGCCGGGCTCAGCGCCGCCAACCACAACGGCGGCGGTCAGACCGTCGTCGCCGGTCGCGTCGAGGCGCTGGCCGCGTTCGCCGCGGAGCCGCCCGCCAAGGCCCGGGTCGTCCCCCTCAGCGTCGCCGGTGCGTTCCACACGGACTTCATGGCCCCCGCGGTCGACCGCGTGGCCCCGCTCGCCGCAGCGGCCTCGGTGGCCGACCCGACCCTCCCGATCTGGACCAACGCGGACGGCTCCCGTGTCGACGACGGCCGCCGCTTCGTGGACCTCATGGTGCGGCAGATCGCGAACCCGGTGCACTGGGACGCCGTCATGGACTCGTTCGTCGCCGCCGGGGTCACCGGCATCGTCGAACTCGCGCCGGCCGGTGCGCTCGTCGGGCTCGCCAAGCGGGCCATGCGCGGCACGCCGGCCGTCGCGGTGAAGTCGCCCGAGGACCTCCCCGCCGCGATCGACCTGCTCGAGTCGGCGGGAGCGGCCGCGTGAGCGCGGACGAGGGCGTCCTCGACCCGGCGCCGTCGCGCCCGATGCTCGCCCAGCGGACCGGTCACGCCTTCACCCGCATCCTCGGCATCGGGGCGGCCCGGGGCGAGCACGCGGTCCCGAACGACGACCTCGTCGGGCCGATCGACTCGTCGGACGAGTGGATCCGCCAGCGCACCGGCATCGTCACCCGTGCGCGGGCCGGTGACGGCGTCCAGGCCGTGGACCTCGCCGAGGCGGCGTCCCGCGAGGCGATCGCGGCCGCCGGGATCACGGCGGACCAGATCGGCGTCGTGCTCGTCTCCACCGTCACGAACACCGTCGCGACGCCGTCGATGGCGTCGCTCCTCGCCGAGCGCATCGGCGCCGCGCCCGCCGCCGCCTACGACATCAGCGCCGCGTGCGCCGGCTACGCGTACGGCATCGCCCAGGCCGACTCCTTCGTCAAGACGGGCGTCGCCGACCACGTGCTCGTCGTCGGGGCCGAGAAGCTGAGCGAGATCGTCGACCCCACGGACCGTTCGATCTCGTTCCTGCTCGGCGACGGCGCCGGCGCGGCCGTGGTCGGGCCGAGCGACACCCCGGGCATCGCGCCGACGGTCTGGGGATCCGACGGCTCCAAGTGGGACGCCATCCGCATGACGAGCACGTTCTCCGAGTGGCGCGCGGGCGGCGAGCAACCCACCATCCGTCAGGAGGGCCAGACGGTCTTCCGCTGGGCGGTGTGGGAGATGGTCAAGGTCGCCAAGCGCGCGCTCGAGGTCGCCGGCGTGGAGGCCTCGGACCTCGCCGCGTTCGTACCGCACCAGGCGAACATGCGGATCATCGACGAGTTCGCCAAGCAGCTCGGGCTCCCGGAGCGCGTGGTGATCGGCCGCGACATCACGACGACCGGCAACACGTCGGCCGCGAGCATCCCCCTCGCGACACACCGCCTGCTCGAGGAACACCCGGACCTCCACGGCGGTCTCGCCCTGCAGATCGGCTTCGGCGCCGGACTCGTGTTCGGCGCGCAGGTCGTCGTGCTCCCCTGACCGTTCCACCCGGCGTGCCGCCTGCGGCGCTCCCGAACCCCCAGACCCGGCGTGCCCTAGGCTTGTCCACGGTCATCGACACCCCCTCAAGGAGAAGAACAATGGCAGCGTCCACCGAAGAAGTCCTGGCCGGCCTGGCCGAGCTCATCAACGACGAGACCGGCATCGCGACCGACACCGTGCAGATGGACAAGTCGTTCACCGACGACCTCGACATCGACTCCATCTCGATGATGACGATCGTCGTCAACGCCGAGGAGAAGTTCGACGTGAAGATCCCGGACGAAGAGGTCAAGAACCTCAAGACCGTCGGTGACGCCGTGAACTACATCGTCAAGGCGCAGGGCTGACCACCGCCTGACCCGTCGTGGTCCGGATCCCCTCGGGTCCGGGCCACGACGTGTCCTGGTGCCCGTCGCGCCGCCCGTCGCACCGTCCGTCCTGCAGAAAGACCGTCGTCCATGACCACCAAGCACACCGTCGTCGTCACGGGGATCGGCGCCATCTCGCCGCTCGCCGCGACCGCCCCCGCCACGTGGGATGCCCTGCTCGCGGGCGAGTCGGGCATCACCGCCATCGAGGAGGACTGGGTCGAGCGCTACGACCTGCCCGTCCACTTCGCCGGGCAGGCCCGCCGCTTCATCGGCGACCAGCTGACCCGCCAAGAGGTCAAGCGGCTCGACCCGGGTTCGCAGCTCGCGCTCATCGCCGCGCGCGAGGCCTGGTCGGACGCGGGCATCGACGACGAAGCCGTCGTCCCCGAGCGCCTCATCGTCGACTGGGCGACGGGGATCGGCGGCGTCAACACGCTGCTGGACGCGTGGGACACCCTGCGCGAGCGCGGTCCCCGGCGGATGCTCCCCATGACCGTGCCGATGCTCATGGCGAACGGTCCGGCCGCCGCGATCGAGATGGCGTTCGGCGCCCGCGGCGGTGCCCGCACCTACATCTCGGCCTGCGCGTCGAGCACCGAGTCCCTGGTCGAGGCCTACCGCCACGTCGCGACCGGTGACGCCGACATCGTCATCGCCGGTGGGTCCGAGGCGGCGCTGCACCCGATGCCCCTCGGGGCGTTCGCGGCCATGCAGGCGCTGTCCCGCCGGAACGACGACCCGGCCACGGCCTCCCGGCCCTACGATGTCACGCGCGACGGCTTCGTGCTCGGGGACGGCGCAGCGGCGCTCATCCTCGAGACCAAGGAGCACGCCGAGGCCCGAGGCGCCCGGATCTACGCCGAGGTCGCCGGTGGCGGCATCACCTCCGACGCCTTCCACATCACCGCCCCCGACCCCGAGGGCAGCGCGGCCGCCCGCGCGGTCATCCAGGCGCTCGAGCACGCCGGTGCCGCGCGAGAGGACGTCGTCCACGTGAACGCGCACGCCACGAGCACCCCGGTCGGCGACGTCGCCGAGTACCGCGCGATGCGTCGCGTGTTCGGGGAGCACCTCGACGGCATCGCCGTGTCCGCCACGAAGGCGTCGACCGGGCACCTGCTCGGCGGTGCGGGTGCGATCGAGGCGGTGTTCACGGTCCTCGCGCTCGCGAACCGCGTCGCACCGCCCACCATCAACCTGACGGAGCAGGACCCGGAGATCGTCATGGACGTCGTCCGCGAGCCACGCACGCTCGGGGACGGCGACCTGCTCGCGATCAGCAACTCGTTCGGGTTCGGCGGCCACAACGCGGTCGTCGCGTTCCGGACCGTCTGACCGCGCGCCCGGGCGACACGACGCAGGGCCGGGAGCGTCTGCTCCCGGCCCTGTGTCGTGTCCTGACGATCCGCGGCCGGTCAGCCGACGCGGTGCAACCAGACGACGGGGTTGTCCTCACCGGCGTACCGGAACGGCTCGAGCTCGTCGTCCCACGCCTGCCCGAGCGCGAGGCGTAACTCGCGGTGCAGCTCGAGCGCGTTGCTGCCCGCCAGCTCCATGGCGTACCGGACCCGGTCCTCGGGGACGACCACGTTGCCGGCAGCGTCCGTCTGCGCGTAGAACACGCCGAGGTCCGGCGTGTGCATCCACCGGCCGCCGTCGGACTGCTCGGTCGCGTCCTCGGTGACCTCGTACCGCAGGTGCTCCCAACCCCGGAGCGCGGACGCGATCGCCGCACCGGTGCCCACCGGACCCGTCCAGGTGTACTCGGTGCGCCGGGCGCCTTCGAGCACGGGCTGGTCGAGCCACGAGAAGTTCACGGCGCGGTTCATGGCGCGACCTGCCGCCCATTCGACGTGCGGGCAGAGCGCGCGAGGTGAGGAGTGCACGTAGAGCACACCCCTCGTGGCCGGACGTCCGGCCGTCACGGTTCCTGGGGTCACGATTCCTCCGATCATCAGGTGCGACTTCCCCATCGACCTGGACCCGGAGGCTCACGACCACGCCTGCCTCCGCAGACGGAACCGATTCGATATGCGATTGTGACGTCCGAGGGACGTGCTCATTATGCACGGGCACCGCTGGGAACGCCAGTGTGCTGCGCGCGTCGGCGGCGGCCCTCAGTGCAGGACGGCGCCGTCGGCGTCGTACCCGTGGGTCTCCCCGGCCTCGACGGGCACGGGCAGGCGGTTCTCGGGCGGCGGGACCGGGCACGCGTACTGGTACGAGAACGCGCACGGCGGCAGCACGGCACGGTTGAAGTCCACCGTGATCGGACCGGCCGCACCGGGATCGTCGAGGAACAGGAACCGGCCCATCGAGTAGGACCGCTCCCCCGAGGTGGCGTCCTGGAACACGAGCTGGAGCCGGTCCCCCGCACGGACGACGACGAGCGCGCGGTCCTCGACGCCGATCCGGATCCGGAGGGTCCCCGCGACGGGGAGCGGGGCGCCGGCCGCGTCGGTGACGCTGCCCCGGCCCTCCCGGTCGCCGGGCTGCCACACGCCGGTCCGCACCCACGCCGTCGACACGGGGAACACACCGATGTGCCCGAAGCGGGCGATCGCCGGCGAGGCCGGATCCCACACCCGGAGTGCGTGGCCGGCGGTGGTCGCGGCGACGGAGCCGGAGGTGCCGTCGGCGAACCGGACGGCCGAGGCCACGACGGCGTCGTCGCCGGCGACGTGCACCGTCCCGTCGACGAGCACGTCGTCCACGACGACCCCGGCATCGGCCGTCGCGGTGACGCTGAGCCCACCGATCGCGGGCGCCCACGTCCCGGGGACCGGCCACACGGGCTGCGGCACCGTGACGGTCTGGCTGTTGACCAGGGCGAGCGGCCCCCGTGGACTCCGCACCCACCGCTCGCGCTCGGCACGCAGCGCCTGGAGGGCCGGATCGCCACCGTCGCGTCGGTCGCCGTCCGCGGTCGTCACAGCTGGTCCTGCCGGGGGTAGATGACCTCTTGCACGATGATGATCACCGACGCGGCGACGGGCACGGCCACGAGCGCGCCGAGGACACCCCCGATCGTGCCACCCGCCACCGCGGCGATGACCACGAGGGCACCGGGGACCTGCACGGCCCGCGACATGATCCGCGGGGCGATCACGTAGGCCTCCACCTGCATGTACACGAGGTAGTAGATCGCGGCGACGAGCGCGGTGAGGGGTGATGCGAAGAGGCAGATCAGACAGATCACGATCGCGGCCCCGAGGGTGCCCACGAGCGGGACCAGCGCGCCGAGGAACGCGAACGTCGCCAGGAGCACGGGCAGCGGCGCGCGGATGATCAGGAGGAACACGAGGCTCAGCACGCCGTTGAGGACGGCCTCGGCGATCTGCCCGACCACGTAGCGACCGACGGACCGGGTGATCTGCTCGGTGACGTCGGCGAAGTTCGCGCGACGCGACGCCGGCACGAAGCGGTACGTCATGCGCTTGATCGACCGCATGGACGCGAGGAAGTACAGCATGAGGATGAGCACGATCACCGCGCCGGTCAGCCCCGAGACGATGCCGGTCCCGACGGCGAGCAGTCCGCCGCCGACGCTGAGGAGGTTGCCCGGGTCCTCGACGTACTTGCTCGCCGATCCGAGCGCGTCGTCGATGTTGATCGAGCCGTTCAGCTGCCGCGACAGGTCCTGGACCCAGTCCTGCTGCGACAGCCCCTGCACGAAGTCCGGGAACGACTGCACGAGGTTCGTGGCCTGGTCGACGATGACGGGGACGATCGCGAACAGGATCCCGACGAAGGCGCCGATGACGCCGAGCACGACCACGGTGACCGCGAGCCACCGCGGGATGATGCGTTCGAGCCAGTTGACGACGGGGTCGAGGCCGAGGGCGACGAACACCGCGACGCCGATGTAGACGAGCACGGTGGAGAGCTCGCGCAGGAGGATCGCGGCGAGGAGCGCGACGAGGACGCCGATGCCCCCCATGAACCCGATACGGAACGCGTTGACCCGGACGCCCGTCGCGCCACGGTGCAGCTCGAACGTGACGTCGGGGCTCGGGGCGTGCGTCTGCGACGTCTCGGCGACGCGTTTCCTCATGCCCTGACCCTACCGACCGGCACCGACGCGAGCGGGACGACTCGGGCGAGCGGCGTGCTCCGAGGACGACCACCGACCGGACGCGCCGCGGCGGAGGCGGCGGTGGGGCGGGCGGGACTCGAACCCGCGGATCGTTCGGTTATGAGCCGACTGCCTTGACCAGCTTGGCTACCGCCCCGCGCCGGGGCCATCGGGCACCGGCTCACCACGATACAGCGCCTCGAACGTCGACAGGGTGCGGTTGATGTCGTGGTCGACGATCATGTCGAGGCTCTGCCGCTTCATGCGGAGGTACTCGTCGTCGGGCGCTGCGAGCACGGCGGTGAGCTTGTCCGCCAGGTCCTGCGGGTCGCCCGGACGGAACAGGTACCCGTTGCCGTCGATGAGGTGCGGCAGGGCCATCGCATCCGCTGCGACGACCGGCAGTCCGGAGGCCATCGCCTCGAGCGAGGCGATGCTCTGCAACTCGGCGGTCGAGGGCATCGCGAAGACGGTGGCGTTCGTCAGCGCTGCCCGGAGGTCCTCGTCCGACTGGTACCCGGTGAACACGACGCGGTCCGCCACCCCGAGTTCCTCGGCGAGCGAGGACAGCCGCGGGATCATCTCGCCGCCGCCCACGATGCGGATCGTCGCCTCGAGCTCGGCGGGGATGAGGGGCAGGGCACGCACCAGCACGTCGAGCTGCTTCTCGGGCGCCACGCGGCCGACGAACACGATCTCGTTCCGTGGCGGTCGGAGGTCACGCGAGGTGTACCGGGATGCGTCGATGCCGCACGAGATCGCGAGCACCTGCTGTGCCTTGATCGCGGCCTGCAGGTAGGCCGCCGCCTTCCGGGTGGGCGTCGTGACCGCGTCGGCGAGTCGGTACGTCCTGGCCGCGTCCGCCCACGCGATCTTGAGGGCGATCGGCAGCGTCCACCGTCCGAACGGTGCGTACTCGAGCAGGTTCTCGGGCATGAAGTGGTTCGTGGCGATGACGCGGATGCCGCGTGCCTTGGCCTCGCGCGCGATGCCACGGCCGATCACGATGTGGGACTGGATGTGCAGTGCGTCGGGCTTGAACGCGTCGAGGATTGGGGCGGTGTTCCGGCGCACGGTCCAGGGCCACGCGAACCGGAGCCAGGAGTGGAGCGGCCACTTCATCGAGAAGAGCCGGTGCACCACGAAGGTGACGCCGCCGTGTTCCTCGTCGTGCGTCCCGTGGTGGCGGTTGACGGCGGGCGCGACGACCTGCACCTCGTGCCCGCGCTCGGCGAGGCCGATCGCGAGTCGTTCGCAGAACACCGCGGCGCCGTTGACGTCCGGTGGGAAGGTGTCGGCGGCGAGGAGGATGCGGAGCCGCTCCGGTCGCCCGCTGGGGGTGGTCGTCGATTCGTCCTGTCCTGGCACGGGGCGCGTCGTCCTCTCGTCTCATGCTCGGCTGGCCTCCGACGCTACCGCACGCCTCGCCGCGCACGCCCCCACCGGGCGTCGGCGGGTCGGCCCGGTCCTGCGCATCGGTACAGACCATGGCCGGGCCCGATGCGTCGGGCGACGCTCAGCGTCGCGCCTCGGGGTGGTGTTTCGCCAACTGGAACACGCCCGTGATCGCGATCGCCGCGGCGAGGAGGAACCCGGCCACGGCGAACCACGGCGCACCGGTGGCCTCGCGCAGGACGACGATGCCGATCCCCACGGCGACGATCGGGTCGATGACCGTCAGGCCGGCGATCACGAGGTCCGGCGATCCGCTGGCGTAGGCGTTCTGGACGAAGTAGCCGCCGAGTACCGCGGCGACGATCACCCCCGCGATCGCGACGGCGGTCACCCAGTCGAACGTGCCGTTCACCACACGGTTCAGCGTCACCTTGGCGAGCGTGGCGACGAAGCCGTAGAGGATCCCGGCCCCGACGATGAAGTACAGGGGGTTGCGCCGCCTGCGGACGAGCCGGAAGGACAGCAGCACGATCGCCAGCACGACGGCGAGGACGACGAGCACCGTCACGAGCTGACTGTGCGAGATCGGCGTCTCGTGTCCGACGAGCGCGGCGATCCCCACGAAGATCCCGACGCCGACGATGCAGGTCCACACGGCCCGACGCGAGGGTGCGTCGAGCGGGACGCCCGAGGAGCGTGTCGAGAACCACGTCGTGATGACGAGGGCGACGGCCCCGAGTGGCTGCACGACGATGAGCGGCGCGAAGGTGATGCTGACGAGTTGGAGGACCACGGCGCACCCGAGCATGAGGGTGCCGAGCACCCACGATCCACTGCCGACGAGCGCGAGCACGTGCCGGACCGACAGGCCGCCGGACTGCCTGCCGATGCGCGCCTCGACGCGGTGCACGCCGGCGCTCTGGAAGTGCGCGCCGAGCGACAGGAAGACGCTGCCGACGAGGGCCACCGGGATCATGAGCGCCTGGAACGGCGTCATGTTGATGCGATCGGTGAGATCGACGAGGTCCGGCGCCACGGGGTCGAGGCTACCGCTCGGCTGGCCGATAGCCTGGACGAATGGCCGTCCTCCCGATCCGCATCACGGGCGATCCCGTGCTCCACGCTCCTGCGACCGAGGTCACCACCTTCGACGACGGACTCCGTGCGCTCGTCGACGACATGTACGCCACCATGGACCTCGCTCCGGGCGTCGGGCTGGCCGGGCCGCAGGTCGGGGTCGCCAAGCGTCTGTTCGTGTTCTCGTGGACGGACGACGACGGCGAGCTCTGGCGGGGCGCGGCGGTGAACCCCGTGCTGTGGACGTCGCCCCTCGTCCCGGAGACCCACGCGGACCTCGACGAGGACGAGGAGTCCGAGGGCTGCCTGTCCATCCCGGGCGAGCGGTTCCCGCTCCGTCGGGCCGAGGGCGCCATCCTCCGCGCGCAGGACGTCGACGGCACCCCGTACGAGATCGAGGCGCACGGCTGGCTCGCCCGCGTCTTCCAGCACGAGTACGACCACCTGGACGGCGTGCTCTACGCCGACCGGTTGTCCCACCCGTACGGCAAGGCCGCACTCAAGGCGGTGCGCAAGCAGAGCTGGGGGGTGCCGGGCAAGTCCTGGCTCCCCGGTCGCGACCACCCGGAAGGCTGAGCCCTCAGCCCTCAGCCCTCGACCGCGGCGATGGCGGCGCGCACGCGCGCGATCTGCGGGTGCCCCGGGCAGTAGAGGACGACGGCACGGGCCTCGAGCAACGCATGTCGGGAGGCCACCCTGCCGTCGAAGGGACCGGTCCCGACCTCTGCGCACCGGCCCGCGAGCGCGCGGAGCCCGAGCGCCCCGCCCGCCGCCGCCACGGCGGCGCGCTGTTGGTCGGACGGCACCGACCCGGCGATCCGCACGGCGGTGCAGGAGCGGCTCCGGGCCTCCCATGCGGCGGCGTAGGTGGTGAAGAGCGTGACGTCGCCGGAGTCGTCGTCGGGGACGCCGTCCGTCGCGCTCCTGGTCGTCGTGGTCCGGCAGCGGAAGGCGAACACGACGGGGCTCGCGCCGACGCTGTCCGTACCCGCCCCCGCGCCCGTGCCCGTGCCCGGAGCGGTGTCCGACGAGGCCCCCGTGTCCGCTGACGCTCCCGCGCCTGCTGCGGTCCTCGGGGATCCCGATGCCGGGCCGGGTGCCTGCGGGCTCGCGGTCGACGGCCGCGCGCCCGCGGTGGGCGGCGCGGCCGGCTCGTTCGTCGTGCACGCGTCCAGGGCCAGCAGCGACGCGAGCGCCAGCCCGAGCGCCGTCGCCGCCGCCGCGCTCCTCCGGACGATCCGCACCTGAGAACGCTAACAGGGTCTCCTGGTGCGGACGGGCATCCGACGTGACCGCACCGGTGTCAGCTCGAAGCGTGACGCGCCCGGGATGCGGCCCCGTGGTCGTGGCGAGCCCGGAGTGCTGGTATGCTCGTACCCGCTGTTCAGCAGCATTCCTCGATAGCTCAATTGGCAGAGCAGCCGGCTGTTAACCGGCAGGTTCTTGGTTCGAGTCCAAGTCGGGGAGCGATCCACGACAACGGCCCTCCGCATCTGCGGGGGGCCGTTGTCGTTCCCGCCGAGTCGACGAGGAACAGCGAGCCGGGCCGGCGCCGGGCCGCCGGCACCTGCGTTCAGTACCCGGCAGCCGGATCGACGACCCCGATGAACCCGGTGCCGTCACCGCTGAGGAACGCCGCGGTGTTCACGCGGATCCGTTCGGCGAGCAGCGGCGCCACCATGTCCGGGGTGTCTGCCTGGTGGGGCGTGATGACCACGCCCGGCTCGTCCCACAGGGGGTGGCCGTCGGGCAGCGGTTCGGGATCGGTGACGTCGAGGCCCGCGCCGGCGACCTGCCCGCTCCGCAGCGCGGCGAGCAGCGCGTCGGTGTCGACGAGTCCGCCACGGGCGATGTTCACGATCCGGACCGAGGGACGCATGCGCGCCAGGCGGTCGGCGTCGAGCAGTCGCGCGGTGCCGGACGTCATCGCGGCGGCGATCATCACGACGTCGGCATCCGGCAGGACCTCGTCGATGTGGTCGACGGTGACGGTGCGCGCCGCTCCGGGCACGGGCTCCGAGGACCGTCGGACGACGGTGACCTCGGTGTCGAACGGGGCGAGCAACCGGATGTACTCGAGGGCGATCCCGCCCGCACCGATGACGACGACGTTCCGTCCGTACAGCGACACGCCCTCGGGCTCGGTCGCCCAGCTCGTCGCCCGGGCGCGCTTCGGCAGCACGCGGAGCGTCGCGAGCGTCAGGGCGAGCGCGTGCTCGGCCACCGGCTCCGCGTAGGCACCCTTCGCGCTCGTGAAGAGCACGTGGTCGCCGTGGTCCGCGATGAGGTCGGCGAAGGCGTCGACGCCGGCGAACGGCAGCTGGACCCACGTCACGCCGGGTGAGGCCGCGAGTGCGTCCGCCAGGCCCTGCGCGTCGCGCGCGTCGAGCCAGACGATGCCCCGCGTGTCCGCCGAGGCCGGCGCGACGGAGCCGCCCGCCGCCTCCACCGCGGCGACGTGCAGGTCCGCCGGGGCCGGGAGGACCGCGACCGGGCCCGGGCTCGGGACCGGTCCCGGGAGGGGCCGCCCGGCATCGGTCACGACGGCGCGGTGGCCGCGGGTCGCTTGCTGCCGTTCGTTGGTGCTCACACGGTTCCTTCGGTGGTCGTGGCCGCGACGGCCGTCTCGATCGGGGGTGCCATCCGACGCGAGGTCGGCTTGGCCCGCTTGACGGGCCGTGCGGCGGTCGCGGCGAGGGTCTTGACGTAGGGGTCGAGTGGCGCGTCGAACACCTCGTCGAAGGTGCCGAGCCCGACGAGCCGCCCCTCGCGGAGCACGGCGACGCGGTCGGCCAGGGCACGGGCCTCCCGGACGTCGCTCGAGACGACGACCGCCGAGAACCCGAGGGCGCGCTGGATGGTCGCGAGGGCCTCGAGCACGGACTGGCGGACGAGGACGTCG
The DNA here is from genome assembly GCF_003234875.1 of Curtobacterium sp. MCBD17_028. NCBI lineage: Bacteria > Bacillati > Actinomycetota > Actinomycetes > Micrococcales > Microbacteriaceae > Curtobacterium > Curtobacterium sp. MCBD17_028. Next base: position 262,618 of record NZ_QKTQ01000001.1, read on the forward strand.
ACGCCCCGCGCGGGCTCGTCGGCCACGAGGAGCTGCGGCTCGAGCACGAGCGCCCGGGCGAGGGCGACGCGCTGCCGCTGCCCGCTCGAGAGCTCCCACGTGTGCGAGCGCATGATGCCGAGTGGCAGGTGCACGGCGTCGACGAGGCGCGCGACCATGAGGCCGGCGACCTTGCGGTCGAACCGTCGGTCCCGCGCGTACACCGGCTCGGCGATCGCCTCGCCGACGGTCAGGTCCGGGCTCAGGTGGTCGGCCGCGTCCTGACTCAGGTAGCCGATCGTGCCGGTCAGCCGGGTGCGGCGCCGCGAGTGCGTGCCGAGCCGACGCAGGCCCTGTCCGAGCACGGTGAGCTCGCCGCCGACGATGTGCCGACGGGCCGACGCCTCGCCCTCGCGCGGGTCCCCCACCTGTCCGGCGATCGCCGCGGCGAGGGTCGACTTGCCCGACCCGGAACCACCGAGCACGGCGAGGATCTCGCCCTGCTGCACCGTGAGGCTGACGCCGTCGACGGCACGGACCGGCCGGGCCGCACCGGTGCCGCGGTACTCGATCGACACGTCGTCCGCGATGACCGCGGGACCGTTCACCCCGACCATGCGTCCCCTTCCTGATCGCGGGAGCCGTCGATCACTGCGCCGCCAGCTGCTCCAGGGTACGCCGTCGCTCCGCCTGCTCCGCCGGGTCCGGCACCGGCAGGGACGCGAGGAGGCGCTGGGTGTACGGATGCCGGGGCGCGCCGAGGACCTCGGCCGCGGTGCCCTCCTCGACGAGGTCGCCGCGGTACAGCACGGCGATCCGGTCGGACAGCGCGCCGACGACGGCGAGGTCGTGGCTGATGAACAACGACGCGAACCCGAGGTCCTGCTGGAGCTCGAGGAACAGTTCGAGCACGCGGGCCTGCACGGACACGTCGAGCGCACTCGTCGGTTCGTCGGCGATGAGCAGCTTCGGCCGCAGCGCGAGCGACCGCGCGAGCGACGCGCGCTGCCGCTGACCGCCCGAGAGCTCGTGCGGGAACCGCTCGCCGTACGCCCGGGGCAGCTGGACGGCCTCGAGCAGTTCGTCGACCCGTGCGCGGGCGGCGCGCGGGGACCGGGCCTCACCGTGCACGACGAGCGGCTCGGCCACGGCCTCCGCGATCGTCAGCAGCGGGTTGAAGCTCGTCGCGGGGTCCTGGAACACGAACCCGATCTCCTTGCGACGGGGCTTGAAGTCGCGCTCGCGGTAGCCGAGCATCTCGGTACCGAGCACCTCGAGGGACCCGCCGGTCACGCGCGTGAGGCCCGCGATCGCCCGGCCGATGGTCGTCTTGCCGGACCCCGACTCGCCCACGAGTCCCAGGACCTCGCCGGGGCGGATCGCCAGGTCGACGCCCTTGACGGCGCGGAACGCGGGCGATCCGAGCCGCCCCGGGTACTCGATCTCGAGACCGCGAGCCCGCACGACCGGCGCGACGGACTCGTCGACCAGCGCCCGCCGGTCGCTCGTCGTCGCGGCCGACAGCCGCGGCACGGCCGCGAGCAGGCGCTTCGTGTAGTCGGCGGTCGGCGCGGCGAACAGCGTCCGTACGTCGGCCTCCTCGACGACCTCGCCCTGGTACATCACGGCCACCCGGTCCGCGAGGTCGGCGACCACGCCCATGTTGTGGGTGATGAGGACGATGGCGGCACCGAACTCGTCGCGGCAGCGCCGGAGCAGGTCGAGGATCTCCGCCTGCACGGTGACGTCGAGGGCCGTCGTCGGCTCGTCCGCGATGATCACGCTCGGCTCGAGGACGAGGGCCATGGCGATGACGACGCGCTGCTTCTGACCGCCGGAGAACTGGTGCGGGTAGTGGTCGACCCGCTGCTCGGGGTCGGGGATCCCGACGCGGCGCAGGTACTCGATGGCGCGCTTCCGGGCCTCGTGCTTCGAGACCCCACCGTGGGCACGGATGCCCTCGGCGATCTGCCATCCGACCGTGAACACGGGGTTCAGCGCGGTCGACGGCTCCTGGAACACCATCGCGCCCGCGGTGCCGCGGAGTTCCCGGAGCCGCTGCGACGAGACGCGCACGACGTCGTCGCCGCCGAGCACGACCGCACCCGACACGGTGGCGGTCTCCGGGAGCAGGCGCAGCATGCTCCGGGCCGTCACCGACTTGCCGGACCCGGACTCGCCGACCAGGGCCAGGACCTCACCCGGCCGCACGTCGATCGACACGTGGTCGACCGCGGCGACCGCACCGTTGTCCGTGGCGAAGGTGACCGACAGGTCGTCGACGGTCGCCACCGCCTCCCCGGTGCTCCGACCGTTCTGGAGGCGCGGCGCGGCGCCCGCCTCGTTCGTCGCGTCCGTCATGCGCCCGCTCCTTCCGTGGCCGCGGCCGGGACCGGCCGCTCGGTGACCCGCTGCTTCGCGCGGCGGCGCGCACGGAGGCGGGGGTCGGAGATGTCGTTGAGGCTCTCGCCGATGAAGGTGACCCCGAGCACGAGCAGCACGATCGCGATGCCCGGGTAGACACCCGTCCACCAGATCCCGCTCGCGGTGTCGGACAGGGCGCGGTTGAGGTCGTACCCCCACTCCGAGCCCGCGGTCGGGCCGATGCCGAAGCCGAGGAACCCGAGGCTCGCGAGCGTCAGGATCGCGTCCGACGCGTTGAGCGTCAGGATGAGCGGCAGGCTGCGCGTCGCGTTGCGGAGCACGTGGCGCGTCATGATGCGCCACGGGTTCGTGCCCACGACGCGGGCCGACTCCACGAACGCCTCGCCCTTGAGCCGGACGGCCTCGGCACGGATGACGCGGAAGTACTGCGGCACGTACACGACCGTGATCGAGATGCCTGCCGAGACGATGCCGCCCGCGTAGCTCGACTGACCGCCGGAGATCACGATCGACACGACGATCGCGAGCAGGAGGGACGGGAACGCGTACACGGCGTCGGCGACGACCACGAGCACCCGGTCGAGCCAGCCGCCGATGTACCCGGAGACCATGCCGAGCAGGACGCCGACGACGATGGAGATCACGACCGCGACGACGACCACGAGGACCGCGGTGCGGGCGCCGAACACCACCCGGCTGAACACGTCGAACCCACCGACGGTCGTGCCCCAGACGTGCGTGCTGCTCGGGGCGCCGGTGCGTGGGAACGGATGGCCCGCGCCGTCCTGCAACTGCGCGAACCCGTACGGCGCGATGAGCGGCGCGAAGAGGGCGACGAGCAGGAACAGCGCGCAGATGACGACTCCGGTGACGAGCATCGCCCGCTGCCAGCCGACGCTCCGCCGGAGCTGTTCGACGATCGGCAGGCGCTTCCACCAGGCCTCGCGGCGGTCGAGGAGGGCCACGTCGGACATCTCAGTACCTCACTCTCGGGTCGATGAGCGCCGCGACCACGTCGACGACGAAGTTCGTGACGGCGACGATGACGGCGAGGACCGCGACGATCCCCTGCACGGCGACGAAGTCGCGCGCGGACAGGTACTGCTGGAGCTCGAACCCGAGTCCCCGCCACCCGAAGGTCGTCTCGGTGAGCACGGACCCGCCGAGGAGCATGGCGATCTGCAGCCCCATGACGGTGATGATCGGCACGAGGGCCGGCCGGAAGGCGTGCGTGCGCACGAGCCGGGACTCGCGGACACCGCGCGACCGGGCGGCGTCGACGTAGTCGGACCCGAGGGAGCCGATCATGTTCGCGCGGACGAGGCGCAGGAAGATGCCCGCCGTCAGCAGCCCGAGCGTGAACGCCGGCAGCACCGCGTGCTGCAGGACGTCGCCGATGATGACGCCGTTGCCGGTCCGGAGCGCGTCGATCAGGTAAATGCCCGTGGCACCGGGCACGTTGTTCAGCGCGAGTTCGACCCGGGTCGAGGCGCGGTCGCCGAGCGGCAGCCACCCGAGCCAGATCGAGAACACGAGCTTGAGCAGCAGACCGCCGAAGAACACGGGGGTCGCGTACGTCAGGATCGCCAGGGCGCGCAGGAGGACGTCCGGCCACTTGTCGCGCATGTACGCGGCGAGCATGCCGAGCGGGATGCCGAGCACGAGCGCGATGATGAGCGCGTAGAACACGAGCTCGACCGTGGCGCCGCCGTACTCGAGGATGATCTGGCTGATCGGCCGGTGGTCCGTGACCGTCGTGCCGAAGTCGCCGCGGACGATCTGTCCGAGGTACTGCAGGTACTGCACGATCACCGGACGGTCGTAGCCCGCGGCGTGCAACCGCGCCTGCAGCTGCTCGGGCGTCAGGCGCCCTCCCACCGAGGCGACGATCGGGTTCCCGATGACGCGCATGAGGAAGAACACGAGCGTCACGAGGATGAAGACGGTCGGGAAGATGAGGAGGAACCGGACGAGGACGTACCGTCCGAGCCCTCCCCCGCCGGCCGAGCGACGAGCGGCGGTCGCCTTCGTCGGCTCCGCCGCCACGGGGTCCGCGTTGGTCACGGTCACGAGTGCTGTGTGCCTTTCTGTCCGGTGCCGGTCGGGAGGGACGGTTCGCGCCCGCCTCGTCGGCGTGCGGACCGTACCGGGGTCGCCCCGGTCCTCCCGGCCGGGCAACGAGAGGGGGCGCCCCGGTCGGAGCGCCCCCTGCACGTGGTGCCGAGATTACTTGGTGAGCGTCCCGTACCGGAACTTGAACGAGGGGTCGAGCACGAGGCCCTTGACGTCCTTGCTCGCGACGGCGACCTGCTTGCCCTGGAGGAGGGGCAGGGTCGAGATCTGCTCGGCCTCACGCTGCTGCGCCTGACCGATGATGTCCGCACGCTTCGTCTTGTCGGACTCCGCCTGCTCCTGCGCGATCAGCTTCTGGATCGTCGGGTCGTCGTAGTGGTTCTGCACGAAGTTGTCCTTCGTGAAGAACGGCGACAGGTAGTTGTCCGCGTCCGAGAAGTCCGGGAACCAGCCGAGCTGGTACTCCGGGTAGGCGTCCTTCACGCGCTCGGCCGAGTAGGTCGTGTACAGCGTCGACTGGATGTTGACGTCGAACAGGCCCGAGTTCTCGAGCTGGGTCTTGAGGAGCGCGTACTCGTCGTCGCTCGCCTCGCCGTAGTGGTCCGGCGCGTACTGGATGTTGAGCGTCACCTTGCCGGTCACACCCGCGTCGGCGAGGGTCTTCTTCGCCTTCTGGACGTCCGGGCCGCCGTTGCCGTCGCCGTAGAGCGTCTTGAACGGCGTGGTCGCACCGGTCAGGCCGTCCGGCACCATCGAGTACGCCGGCGTGTAGGTGTTGTCGTAGACCTGCTTGGCCAGGGCGTTGCGGTCCACGACGTCGGCGACGGCCTTGCGGACCGCGAGGGCCTTGGCCGGGTCCTTCTCGCTCGTCGTCGCGCCGAACGGCTGCGTGTTGAAGTTGAACACGACGTAGCGGAGCTCGCCGCCCGGGCCGTAGGTGACCTTGAGGTTCTTCTTCTTCGCCAGGTTCGTGACGTCGGTCGGCGTGAAGGAGCGGTACGCCACGTCGACGTCGCCCTTCTGCACCGCGAGCTTGAGGTCGGTCTCCTTGGTGAAGTACTGCGCCGTGACCTGGTCGGTCTTCGCCTTGCCGAGCACGCCGTCGTACTTGTCGTTGCGGGCGTACTGGATGAGGTCGTTCTGCTTGTACGACGTGATCTTGTACTGTCCCGCGAAGGCGTCGCCGGAGACGATCTTCGACGCCGGCGTCAGCTTGGTCGCCGAGAACACCTGCTCGTCGACGATGGGGCCGGCCGGGCTCGACAGCACCTGCGGCCAGGTCTGGTCGGCGTGGTTCAGGTGGAACACGACCGTCGTCGCGTTCGGGGTCGAGATGCTCTTCATGTTGGCGAGCAGCGACTGCGGGCCGTTCGCGTTGTTGATCTTGACCTCGCGGTCGAACGAGAACTTGACGTCGCTCGAGGTGAGCTTGTGCCCGTTCGCGAACTCGAGGCCCTTCTTGAGGGTGACCGTGTAGGTCGTCGGGTTCGTGAAGGTGCCCTTGGTCGCGATGTCCGGCTTGACGTCCGGGCTGCCCGACGGCGTGTTCATGAGGAACGGGAACACCTGGTTCTGGACCACGAAGGACCCGGTGTCGTACGACCCGGCCGGGTCCAGCGAGACGATGCTGTCGCTCGTGCCGACGATCAGGCCGTTCAGGTTCGAGGACGAGCCGCCGCCCGCACAGCCGGTGAGCACGAGCGTCGTCGCCAGGGCCCCTCCGGCGAGCACGGCGGCGCGCTTGCCCAGCTTGGTCACGGAAGCCATGTCCGTATGCCTCTCTGTCATGGATGCAGGAGTCCTCGGTCGCGCGTGTGGATCTGCTGGGCGCGCGAGGACACTCAAGATTGGCACCCCCGCCACCTGGAGGACGAATCGGGGGACGTTTGTTTACACCGTCGTAATACCGTCCGGCCGGACGGAAGCGTGCTCCGGCGCCCGTCGGCGCGAGTCGGCGAGCGGCGGCGCGATTCGGCGCGCGGCGTCAAGCCGACTCGGCGTCCGCTTTGAGCCGCATCCGCTGCGCGTCGATCGCGACGAGCTGCCGCTGGAGCTCGGCGCGGCGATCGGCCTGCTCGTGCGGGTCGGTGCGCTGGAGCTGTCCGAGCAGGGACGCCTTCCGGGCGAGCAGGTCCCGTTCGACGAGGGCCACGACGATGCTGCGGCAGTACAACGCCAGGTCCTCGTCCGTACGGGCGGGCAGCGGCGCGACGGCGAGTTCCTGGACGAACGGGGCGAACGGCCCGGGCACGTCGCCGAGCACTCGGTCGAGCCACCCCGGTCCACCGAGTGCGTCCCCGTTCGCCACGACGGCGTCCCGCACGACCGCGAGCACCGGGGCCGTGAACACCGCACCCGCCGTGAGCCCGACGAGCGTGGCACCGACCCGTTCGGGCTGCTGGACCATCGCCATGACGGCGTCGCGCTCCATGCGCGTGATCGGGTCGTTCGGGAGCGCGCGGAGCGTCGCGGTCGGGGCGTCGTCCGGGGTCGGGGCACCGGTGCCGCCCGTGCCACCCGCCGCGAGCGCACGGGCCCCGGCCGCGCCGAACGCTGCTCCCGTGCGGCGGTCGGCACCGCGGACTGCCCCGGTGTCATCGGCGTACCGGGACCCCGCCGCGGCGGATCGTCCGGGCCCGGCAGCGTCACCGGAGGTGCCCTGCCGGCGCCGCGCGGTCTCGACGGCGCTGCGGACCTCACCGATGTCCATGCCGAGCCAGCCGGCGAGTTCGCGGACGTAGCCCTGCGTCATCGCGCGGTCCCGGATGCCGGCGAGCACGGGAGCCGCGGCCCGCAGCGCTGCCACGCGCCCCTCGACCGTCTCGAGGTCGTGGCCGTCCAGCGTCCGCCGGATCATGAACTCGAACATCGGGCGTCGCCCGGCGACGAGCCGACGGATCGCGTCGTCACCCCGAGCGAGGCGGAGGTCGCACGGGTCGAGTCCGCCCGGGGCGACCGCGACGAACGTCTGCGCGGCGAACCGCTGTTCCTCGGCGAAGGCACGGGAGGCGGCACGTTGTCCGGCCTCGTCGGGGTCGAAGGTGAACACCACCTCGCCCGTGGCCGACGGGTCGCGTCCGGACACGTCGCCGAGCATGGGGCGGAGCACCTTGATGTGGTCGACCCCGAACGCCGTGCCACAGGTCGCGACGGCCGTCGTCACACCCGCGAGGTGGCACGCCATGACGTCGGTGTAGCCCTCGACGATGACGACCTGCTTGCTCTTCGAGATGTCACGGCGGGCGAGGTCGAGCCCGTAGAGCACCTGGCTCTTGTGGTACACGGGCGTCTCGGGGGTGTTGAGGTACTTCGGCCCCTTGTCGTCGTCGAGCAGCCGCCGCGCGCCGAAGCCGATGGTGGCTCCCGTCACGTCGCGGATGGGCCAGATGAGCCGTCCGCGGAAGCGGTCGTACGGGGAACGATCGCCCTGGCTGACGAGGCCGGCGGTGACGATCTCCTCGAGGCTGAACCCCCGTCCGCGCAGGTGGTCCCGGAGGGCGTCGTACGACTTCGGGGCGAACCCGATGCCGAACCGCGCCGCCGCGGCGGGGTCGAACCCGCGTTCGCCGAGGAACCGCCGGGCGGGTTCGGCACCCGGCGTCGTGAGCTGCTCGATGAACCAGGTGGCCGCGGCCTCGTTCGCGGCGAGCAGGCGGGCACGCGTGTTGTGGTCGGTGCGGGGGCCGTCGCCGTCCTCGTAGTGGAGCGTGAAGCCGATCTTGGCGGCCATCCGCTCGACGGCCTCCTGGAACGTCGTGTGGTCCATCTTCATGAGGAAGCTGTAGACGTCGCCGTCCTCGCCGCACCCGAAGCAGTGGTACCGACCGACCTGGGGCCGCACGTGGAACGAGGGGCTCCGCTCGTCGTGGAACGGGCAGAGTCCCTTGAGGGAACCGACGCCGGCGGACTTCAGCGTCACGTAGTCCCCCACGACGTCGGCGATGTTCACACGCTGACGCACCTCGTCGATGTCGTCCCGCGTGATGAGTCCCGCCACGCGACGATCCTACGCGGCGGCGCCGACCCCGACTGCGGACCCGGCGTCGGGGGGTGGACAGGCCCCGCGCCGCGGGACCGGGTTCAGACCGCGATGTGCACGGTCTCGCGCACGCCCGCGACGAGGCGCTTGTGCCATGCGAGCGCGCCCTGGTCGGTCAGGCTCGCGACCTGGTCCACGACGGCTCGACGCCGGCCGGCGTCGTCGGTGGCCGCCCGCCAGTCCGCGGCGAACCCGGGCTCGAGCTCGCGGTCCTCCGCCGCGACGAGCGCGTCGAGGAGTTCGGTGAGCACCGCCCGCTGGCGTTCGTACACGGGCTGCCGGTCGCCCTGCGTCATGACGAAGGCCGCGACGATGCCCTTGAGCACCGCGATCTCGCCGATGATCTCGGGCGGGACGACGACGCTCGCCGCGAACCGGACCAGACTGCCCGAGGCGTAGGAGGCCCGCGTCGCCTGGGTCGCGGTGCGCGCGAACCGGCCGATGAACTGGCTCGTCAGGTTCTTCAGCCGGGCCTGCGCGACGCGGGAGCCGTCGTACGAGGTCATCCACAGCGACAGGGACCGCAGGCGGTCGAACGCCTCGAGGAGTTCGTCCCGGCTCAGGGTGTCGCCGACCCAGGCGTGCATGGCGGACACGATGTCGTTCTCGCCGACGCGGTCTCCGAGGGCGGCCACGTCGATGAACCCGGCCACGACGGCGTCCTCGAAGTCGTGCACCGAGTACGCGATGTCGTCGGACAGGTCCATGACCTGGGCCTCGATGCACCGCTGCCGCCGTGGTGCGCCCGAGCGGAGCCACGTGAACGCGTCGACGTCGTCGTCGTAGAACCCGAACTTCCGCCGGCCCGACGACGGCTCGATCACGCCCTGCGCCGCTGGCCACGGGTACTTGCAGCTCGCGTCGAGGCTCGCCCGCGTCAGGTTCAGTCCGTAGGGCCGGCCGTCCTCGCCGTAGAGCTTCGGCTCGATGCGCGTGAGGAGCCGGAGCGTCTGCGCGTTGCCCTCGAACCCGCCGATGTCCGCCGCCCAGGCGTTGATCGCGGTCTCGCCGTTGTGGCCGAACGGCGGGTGTCCGATGTCGTGGGCCAGGCACGCGGTGTCCACGACGTCCGGGTCGAGCCCGAGGCTGTCCGCGAGCTCCCGTCCGACCTGGGCGACCTCGAGCGAGTGCGTCAGGCGGTTGCGGGCGAAGTCGAGGCCGGTGGTCGGGCTGAGCACCTGCGTCTTGGCCGCGAGCCGCCGGAGCGCGCTCGAGTGCAGCAGGCGGGCGCGGTCACGGGCGAAGTCGCTCCGTCGGCTCGAGTGTTCCTCGGGCAGCCACCGCTCGGCGTCGGCGGGGCCGTAGCTCGCCAACCCGCCGTGCCCCGTCAGGGAGTCCATCAGCCGCCCGAGTGGTGCAGCTCGGCCGCGGCGAGGACCTGCCGGAACTCCGCGTCGACGTCGCGGCTCTCGAGCCATCGGTCCGGCAGCGCGGTCTTCTTCGGGTGTCCCGCGCGACCCCGTGGGCCCTCGACGTCGGCACCCGGGTAGGGAGCGGACCAGTCGAGTCGGCCGAGGAGGTCGTCGATCTCCTGCAGACTCGACGCCATCGCGAGTGCGGATCGGACCTCACCGCCGATCGGGTAGCCCTTGAAGTACCAGGCGACGTGCTTCCGGATGTCGCGGCAACCGTGCTCCTCGGACTCGAGGAACTCGACGAGGAGTTCCGCGTGCCGCCGGAACGCGACCGCGACCTCACCGAGCGAGGGCATCGCCCGGACGTCCTCGCCGCGGAAGGCCGCCGCCAGGTCGCCGAACAGCCAGGGGCGACCGAGGCACCCGCGACCGACGACGACGCCGTCGCACCCGGTCTCGTCGACCATGCGCAGCGCGTCCGCCGCCGACCAGATGTCACCGTTCCCGAGTACCGGCAGGTCGGTGATCGTCTCCTTGAGGGTCGCGATCGCCGACCAGTCCGCCTGGCCCGAGTAGTGCTCGTTCGCCGTCCGGGCGTGGAGCGAGATCGCCGCGACACCGGCGTCCCGCGCGATCCGCGCGGCGTCGAGGTACGTCAGGTGGTCCGCGTCGATCCCCTTGCGCATCTTGACCGTGACCGGCACGTCGCCAGCGGCGCGGACCGTCTTGGTCACGAGCTCGCGGAACAGCTCGAGTTTCCACGGCAGTGCGGCTCCGCCGCCCTTGCGGGTGACCTTCGGCACGGGGCACCCGAAGTTCAGGTCGATGTGGTCGGCGCGGTCCTCCGCGACGAGCATGGTCGCCGCCTCGGCGACCGTGTTCGGCTCGACGCCGTACAGCTGGATCGACCGCGGGGTCTCGGACTCGTGGTGCTGGATGAGCTGCATCGACACCGGGGTCCGCTCGACGAGCGCCCGCGACGTGATCATCTCGCACACGTACAGTCCGGCGCCGTACTCGCGGCAGAGGCGGCGGTACGCCATGTTGGTGATCCCCGCCATGGGGGCGAGCACGACCGGCGCCGCGACCTCGATGGGGCCGATGCGCAGGGGCGCTGCGGGTGCACTCGTGATCGTCATCGTCCTCCATTGTCCCAGATGCTCGGTGTCGGAGCGCCGCGCCGGATCCCCCTGTTAGCGTCTCGGGCATGACGACCGCCATGGACGGCCCCGACCGCTTCGCCGCCGACGCCGACGCACGTGGGCTCGAGGTCGAGATCGTGGAGCGGGGCCCGTCCGCCTCGCTCGGGGAGGCCGCGGCCGCGCTCGGCATCCAGCCCGGTGACATCGTCAAGTCGCTCGTGGTCAAGCGGCACGACGGCGGGTACCTGTTCGCGCTCGTGCCGGGCGGCCGCAGCATCGCCTGGAAGAAGCTCCGCGCGGTCGTCGGTGTCAACAAGCTGTCGATGCCCGACGCGGGTACCGCGCTCGAGGCCACCGGCTACGAACGCGGCACGATCACGCCGATCGGCAGCACGACGCCGTGGCCGGTGTACGCCGACGAGCGGATCGCCGGCCGCCGCGTCGCGATGGGCAGCGGTCGCCACGGCGCGAGCGCCTTCGTCGACGCGGACGCGCTCGTCGCCGCCTACGGCGCCGTCCTCGCCGACATCACCGACGAGGAACCGCAGCGCTCCTGACCCGCCCCGGCCCCGTTCCGCGAGATCGCAGTCGTTGCCGCTGTCCCGCGCCCAGAACGGCAACGAGTGCGATCTCGCGCCCGTGATGGCGCGTCGGCGGTCTAGTCAGGGACCTCGGTCCAGGCGCCCTCGGCACCCGGCACGAAGCAGACGTCGCCCTCGCAGACCGGCGCGCCTCCGGCCAGGTCGAGCGCCACCAGCCCACCACCAGTCGGGAGGAGCGGGACCGGTCGCTGCACCGCCTCCCGTCCGTCGAGACCCGGCAGCGCGCTCATCGTGCGCCCTCGGCGACGACCGCCGCGTCGGCGTCCGCGTCGTCAGCTGCCCGCGCCGTCGTCGCGGCGACGTCGTCCGCGGTCCGCATCGCGACCACCTGCTCGAGCACCTGCGTGAAGGTGGCGGGATCCTGGGCGCCCGAGACGCCGTACTTGCCGTCGATGACGAAGAACGGGACGCCCGTGATGCCGAACGCCTGCGCCTGCGCCTGGTCGGCACGCACGGCGTCGAGCTGCGCGTCGTCCCGGAGGACGGCGAGGACCTCGTCACGGTCGAGACCGACCTCGGCACCGAGGTCCGCCAGGTCGTCGTCGTGCCCGACGTGGCGACCCTCCACGAAGTAGGCGGCGAACATGCGCTCGACCATGGGCAGCTGCAGGCCCTTGGTCTTGGCGAGGTGGATCACCTGGTGCGCCTTCACCGTGTTCGTGTGGTGGAGCGTGTCGTAGTGGTACTCGAGGCCGACCCCGGCCGCGATCCCCGTCACCGTGTCGATCATCTGCTGCGCCTGCGCGACCGGCAGCCCCTTGTGGCGCGCCAGGAACTCCGCCTCGCTGCCCTCGAAGTCGACCGGGGTGTCCGGGCTGAGCTCGAACGAGTGGTACTCGATCTCGATCCCGGTGGCCTCCGCGGACCCGGCCGTGAAGGCCGCCGCACCCGCCTCGAACCTGCGCTTGCCGATGTAACACCAGGGGCAGGCGATGTCGGACCAGACATCGACCTTCACGGTTTCGCTCATGACGGGCGCAACCACGGCCCTCCCGGCCGCATTCCCGCGGTCGGGAGGGCCGGGGCGGCCGGTCGACTACGCGCCGACGAGGCGTGACCCGAGGTACCCCTGGAGCTGGTCGAGCGCCACGCGCTCCTGCCCCATCGTGTCGCGCTCGCGGACGGTGACGGCGCGGTCCTCGAGCGTGTCGAAGTCGACGGTGATGCAGAACGGGGTGCCGATCTCGTCGTGCCGGCGGTACCGACGGCCGATCGCCCCGGCGTCGTCGAAGTCGACGTTCCACAACTGTCGGAGGTCGTCGGCGAGGCCGCGCGCGACGGGCGACAGCTGCTCGTTGCGCGACAGCGGCAGCACGGCGGCCTTGACCGGGGCGAGACGGGGGTCCAGGCGCAGGACCGTGCGCTTGTCGACGCCGCCCTTGGCGTTCGGGGCCTCGTCCTCGTGGTAGGCGTCGAGCAGGAACGCCATGAGGGCGCGGGTGAGTCCGAACGACGGTTCGATGACGTACGGGGTGTACCGCTCGCCGGACGCCTGGTCGAAGTACCGGAGGTCCTGGCCCGACGCGTCGATGTGGTTCGTCAGGTCGAAGTCGGTGCGGTTCGCGACGCCCATGAGCTCGCCCCACTCCCCCGACACGAAGCCGAAGCGGTACTCGATGTCCGCGGTGGCGTCGGAGTAGTGCGCCCGCTCGCCGTCCGGCACGTCGAAGCGGCGCAGGTGCTCCGGGTCGATGCCCAGGTCGGTGTACCAGGCGACGGCGTCCGTGATCCAGCGCTCGTACCACTCGGCGGCCTCGGCCGGGGGCACGAAGTACTCGATCTCCATCTGCTCGAACTCACGCGTCCGGAAGATGAAGTTGCCGGGCGTGATCTCGTTGCGGAACGCCTTGCCGACCTGGCCGATGCCGAACGGGGGCTTCATCCGGCTCGTGGTGACGACCTGCGCGAAGTCGACGAAGATGCCCTGCGCGGTCTCCGGCCGGAGGAAGTTCAGGCCCTCCTCGTTGTCGACCGGCCCGAGGTAGGTCTTGAGCATCCCCGAGAAGTTCTGCGGCTCGGTCCACTGGCCGCGCGTGCCGCAGTTCGGGCAGGCGATCTCGGCCATGCCGCCCTCGGGCTGCCGGTCCTTCTTCGCGACGAACGCGTCCACCAGGTGGTCCTGCCGGAACCGGTGGTGGCAGTGCAGGCACTCGACGAGCGGGTCCGTGAAGGTCGCGACGTGACCCGAGGCCTCCCACACCTTGCGGGGCAGGATCACCGCGGAGTCGAGGCCCACCATGTCCCCACGGCCACGGACGAACCGCTGCCACCACTGGCGCTTGATGTTCTCCTTGAGCTCGACGCCGAGGGGCCCGTAGTCCCACGCCGACCGCGATCCGCCGTAGATCTCGCCGGACTGGAAGACGAAGCCACGACGTTTCGCGAGGGCGATGACGTTGTCGAGACGGGAGGGCTGTGCCAAAGGGTGCTCCAGAGGTCGCCGAGCTGGACGCCCGGTGCGGTGACGTACCGGGCAATGCTACCGGCGGCACTCCGCCTGTGCGGGCGCTCAGCGCCCACAGCCGACACCGAGCGGACCGTGACCGGACCGGTACGCCAGGTCGTCGGGGAATGCGTACCGTCATGTCCAGTTGACGATCCGTCAGCAAACACCACGAACGACAGGACGAGATCCGATGACAACACACCGCGTGCGTGGCGGCAGCAGCCGTGCGCTCGCTTGGGGGACCACGATCGCGATCGGCGTCACCGCCGCGCTCACGATCACCGGCTGCAGCGCGGCCGCGACCCGGCCCGAGGGGACCGCAGTCGCACACCGCTCCACGACGAGAACGACCGCGAGCGCGACGTCGACCCCGTCGGCGCCCGCGACCACGTCCAACCCGCACGCGACGCCGGCGCCGTCCGCCGCCGAGGCCGCTGCAGCGGCCTCGGCGTCCGCCGCCTCGGCCTCGACGTCCGCCGCGGCGGCCGCTGCCGCCGCTGCCGCCGCTCCGAGTACACCGAGCAGTGCCGCGCTCGTCGCGATGCTCCAGGACGCACCCGTCCCCGCACTGTGCCGGCACACCGCCGGGACCCTCGTGCACGGCACGCTGCCCGCCCAGGCGGGCCACGCCGGGACCGTGGCGCTCTCCTACCTCGTCGGCACGGGCCGCCCCGAGGCAGCGCTGACGAGCGTCGGCGCACTCGAGGGCGCCGGGAGTCACGACGTCGTCGCGGGCCTGTACTGCGACGCCGGTGGAGTGCCCTGGCCCGAGGTGGTCGGCGTGTGGCGGTGGACGGGCGGCTCGACGCTCCGGTTCGTGTCCGTCTACGCCCCCGAGCAGCTCTCGCACAACATCGTGTCGCTGCACAGCATCGCCGTGTCGGGCGCCGCGATCGACGTGACCTGGACCGGCCCGGCTCCGGGCAAGGACGATGCGGACGGCAGCGAGCACTCGAGCGCCGTCCTCACCCTCCGGGGTGAGCAGCTCGTCGCATCCGGGTACCACTCGACCGTCGTCTGACGCAGCCACGATCCGGCAGGTCGACCGGTCCCGCGCCGCGGTGCGGGGCTGGTCGACCGGGTCGCTCGCGCTTCAGGCGCGCGGCGTCGGCGCGTCCACGGCCCCGCCGAACCGGCGGTCGCGGGAGGCGTACAACTGGATGGCGTCCCAGAGGTCCTGCCGGCGGAAGTCCGGCCACAGGCGGTCGAGGAACACCATCTCGGCGTACGCCGACTGCCAGAGCAGGAAGTTGCTCGTCCGCTGCTCCCCCGAGCTCCGGACGAACAGGTCGACGTCGGGCATCTCCGGCGTGTAGAGCCGACGGGCGATCGCCTTCTCCGTGACCTGGGCGGGCCGCATCCGACCCGCGGCCACGTCGTCGGCGATGCTCCGGACGGCGTCGGCGATCTCGGTCCGGCCCCCGTAGTTGACGCACATCGTCAGCGTCAGCCGGTCGTTGTGCGCGGTCATCCGCTCCGCGTACTGCAGCTCGTCGATGACGCTCCGCCACAGCCGCGGCTTGCGTCCGGCCCAGCGCACGCGGACGCCCCACTCGTTCAGCTGGTCTCGACGGCGGTGCAGGACCTCGCGGTTGAACCCCATGAGGAACCGCACCTCGTCCGGCGACCGCTTCCAGTTCTCGGTCGAGAACGCGTACGCCGACAGGTGCTTCACGCCGATCTGGACCGCACCCGCGACGACGTCGAGCAACGACGCCTCGCCTGCGCGGTGCCCCTCGATTCGGGTCAGGCCGCGCTCGTTCGCCCATCGCCCGTTGCCGTCCATGACGACGGCGACGTGCTCCGGGACCGCGCCGGCCGGGAGGGACGGCGGCTGTTCACCGGTCCAGTCCAGCGGTCGGAACGGTTCCGCTGGCACGGATCGGCGGGGGCTCATGCGATCGGGGTTCCTTCTGCTCGTCCTGCGGCCGATCCGGGGGTCACCGGAACGGGGTGCTCACTCCGGTCGACGTGCGGGAGGGAGCGCAACGATCGTTCCAGGTGCCACTGCGCGTACGCCGCGACCACGCCGGAGGCCCGGGAGCGCGTCCGCTCGTCCGCCGCGTCGGCCGTCGCCCAGTCCCCGGCGAGCAGCGCACCGAGCAGGCCGAGCGTCACGGGATCGAGCCGTGGCGAGCCCGGCGGCGCCGCGCGGTCCGCGACGACCCCGCCGAGCTGCACGACGAACGCCGAGTGCGGGCCGGGATCGCCGGTGACGGCGCAGTCCCGGAAGCTCGGGGCCCATCCCGCGATGCTCATCGCGCGGAGCAGGTACGAGTCGAGGGTCAGGCTCGACGCGTGCTCCTGCCGGGACAGCGACCGGAGCGCCCCGACGAGGAGCAGGTACTGCTGCAGGCCCGCATCGGCGTCGCTCAGCCGGTCGGCGGTCTCGACCATGGCGCTCGCGGCCGTGTAGCTGCCGTAGTCGGCGACGATCTGCGCCCCGTACGACCCGATCGACTCGGCCTGCGTCACGATGTCGAGCGACCGGCCCTCGTAGAACTGCGCGTCGACGACCATGAACGGCTCGAGGCGCGCACCGAACTTGCTCGCGGTGCGCCGGACGCCCTTCGCCACGGCGCGGACCTTGCCGTGCTGCCGGCTCAGCATGGTGACGATGCGGTCCGCCTCACCCAGCTTGTGGGTGCGGAGGACGACGCACTCGTCACGGTACAGGGGCACCGGACCATGATCCCACGGGCCTCCGACGGCGCTGGCGCAGGGCCTCCGACCGCGCGCTGGCGCAGGGCCTCCGACGGCGCCGACGCAGGGCGTCAGGCGGACGCGAGCACGGCCTCCCCGGCGACGGCACCGGCGCGCACCGCGCGGTTGACGGCCGACACGATCGCCTTGAGCGAGGCGGTCGCGATGTCGGCGTCGATGCCGACGCCCCACAGGCGGGAGCCATCGACGTCGAGCTCGACGTACGCGGCGGCCTTGGCGTCACCGGAGGCGCTCATGGTGTGCTCGACGTAGTCGTACAGCGTCACCGCGACGCCCTGGTCGGCGAGGATCCGGATGAACGCGTCGATCGGGCCGGTCCCGACCGCCTGGGCGTCCACCCCGCCGTCGTCGACGCGCATCGTCACGGTGAGCTGCGTCGTCCCACCGAAGTCGCTCGACGTCGCCGTCTTCGTGAGCTCGTAGCGGCCCCACTTGTCGTCCTCGGCGGGCGCCGGCAGGTACTCGTCGCTGAACAGCTCCCAGATCGCCTCGGACGTGAACTCGCCGCCCTCGGCATCGGTCCGCCGCTGCACCACGCCGGAGAACTCGATCTGCAGCCTGCGCGGCAGGTCCAGGGCGTGGTCCTGCTTGAGCAGGTACGCGACACCACCCTTGCCGGACTGGGAGTTCACGCGGATGACCGCTTCGTAGCTCCGGCCGATGTCCTTCGGGTCGACGGGCAGGTACGGCACCGCCCAGACCATGTCGTCGACGCTGCTGCCCGCTGCCTCGGCCCGGGCCGCCATGGCCTCGAGCCCCTTCTTGATGGCGTCCTGGTGCGACCCGCTGAACGCGGTGTACACGAGGTCGCCCGCCCAGGGCTGTCGCTCGGGCACGGGCAGCTGGTTGCAGTACTCGACCGTGCGCTTGACCTGGTCGATGTCCGAGAAGTCGATCATCGGGTCGATGCCCTGCGTGAACAGGTTCATGCCGAGCGCGACGAGGTCCACGTTGCCCGTCCGCTCCCCGTTGCCGAACAGGCAGCCCTCGATCCGGTCGGCACCGGCCATGTACCCGAGCTCGGCCGCGGCGACGGCGGTGCCGCGGTCGTTGTGCGGGTGGAGCGACAGGATCACGTTCTGCCGGTGGTTCAGGTGCCGCGACATCCACTCGATCGAGTCGGCGTAGACGTTCGGCGTCGCCATCTCGACGGTGGCGGGCAGGTTGATGACGACCTTGCGCTCCGGTGTCGGCTCGAGGACCTCGAGCACCTCGTTGCAGATGCGCAGCGCGACCTCGAGCTCGGTGCCCGTGTACGACTCCGGCGAGTACTCGTAGTACACCGTGGTGCCGTGACGGAGCGTGGCCTCGGCCGCCTTGCACATCCGGGCGCCCTCGAGCGCGATGTCGACGACACCCTGGACGTCGGTCCGGAAGACGACGTCACGCTGCACGACGCTCGTCGAGTTGTACAGGTGGACGATGGCCTGCTTCGCCCCGTCGATCGCCTCGTACGTGCGGGCGATGAGATGCTCGCGGGCCTGCGTCAGGACCTGGATCGTCACGTCGTCCGGGATCGCGCCTTCGTCGATCAGACTGCGGACGAAGTCGAAGTCGGTCTGCGAGGCGCTGGGGAACCCGACCTCGATCTCCTTGTAGCCCATGCGCACGAGCAGGTCGAACATCGCCCGCTTGCGGTCGGCGTCCATCGGGTCGATGAGGGCCTGGTTGCCGTCACGCAGGTCGACCGCGCACCAGCGGGGTGCCTCGGTGATCTGCTTCGTCGGCCAGGTGCGGTCCGGCAGGTCGACCGTGATCTGCTCGGAGAAGGGGACGTACTTGTGGATCGGCATCCCGGAGGGGCGCTGCGTGTTCTGCATGGTGGTCACTCGCTTCGTTGCTGGTCTCGTGTCGGCCGACGACGGACTCCGCGACGAGGGGGGCCGGTGGTCAGGCCTCGTCGCGGCGGCGAAGGAGGAGGAGTGCAGCGTGCATCGGCACCCACGGTAGCACCGCAGCGGCCACCGTGGGCGATGACGCCCAGGTGGCCGCGACCGGGAGGCCCCACCCCTCAATCGACCGCGAGGGCCTCACGCGGTGTCACCCGCATCGCCCGACGCACCGGAGCGACGGTCGCCACGACGGCGAGGAGGAGCGCGCCGCCCACCACCACCGCCACGGTCACCGGTGGCAGGACGGGCGTCAGCGGGAAGTGCAGCGTTCCGAGCAGCGTCCGCGCCGCCAGCCAGCCGTAGACGACGCCGAGCACCAGTCCGGTGACGACGGCGGCAGCGACCATCTGGACGGCCTCGGTCACGATCATGCGCCGGACCTGTGACGCGGTCAGGCCGAGCACGCGGAGGAGGCCGAGCTCGCGGCGCCGCTGCACGACCCCGAGCGCCAGGGCGTTGACGACACCCACCGCGGCGAGGACGCCGGAGAACCCGACGAGTGCGCTGACGACCGCGTTGAGCTGGGCGAAGAAGTGGTCCTCGGAGCGGATGGTCGCCGCGGACGCCGCGGAGCCGCCACCGAGTTCCCGCACCGAGAGCGCCGAGACGTGCTGGAGGATCCCGAGCGCGACCGCGAACGTGACGAGCAGCGTCACGCCGATCACGAGTCCGATCACCGCGCGTGCGGTGCGTCCCGGGGCGCGGAGCGCGTTCCGCCCCGCGAGCAGCACGACCGGGTCACGGGATCCGATCCGTCCGGCCAACGCGAGGACCGGCGGCATGACGAGCGGTGCACCGACGACGACGCCCGAGAACGAGACGAACGCGCCGAATGTGCCCGGCAGCACGGCGAGCACGGTGACGCCGCCGAGCGCGACGGCGAGGAGCATGGACGCCGCGCCCACGACGAGCAGCGTGATCGCGACCGCGCGGCGACCACGACCGGCGCGGAGGTCGGCGGCGGTGGGTTCGACCGTGTTCGACAGCGCCTGCAGGGGCGTCACGGCGAGCACGCGCCGGCTCCCCGCCCGGAACGCCGCCCAGGTCGCGACGACCACCGCGCCGACCGGGAGCACGATGCCCGCGGGCACGAGGTCGTACGCGGTGTCCGGCAGGAAGTGTCGGGCACGCAGCATCGCGACGACGACGGCGGCGGCCCCCACGCCCAGGACACCGCCGAGGAGCGCGCCCACCACGCCGACCAGGACCCCCGACCGACCGATGCCACGCCGGAGGGCCGCCCCGGTCGCCCCGACGAGCCGCTGCAGGGCGAGGACCCGCGTCTGCCCGGCGATGATCGTGCTGCAGGTGTTCGCGGTGACGATCGAGCCGACGTAGACGGCGACCGCGAGGAACACCCACCCGACCACCGACAGCACCGCCTGGACCGAGCCGACGTCCTCGAGCCCGATGGCGCGCAGTGCGTCGGCGACCACACCGGGCGTGATGACGAGCACCGTCCCGAACATCGAGGCGAGCGCCGCGACGAGCAGCGTCGGGCGGAAGGCGCGCAGCGTGTCGAGTCCTCGAGCCGTCGGCCGTCGGGTCGCGCGTCGGAGCGGCCGTGGCGTCCGGGACGCGATGGCCGCGTCCGTACCGCTGGTCGAGCTCATGCCGCGGCCTCCATCCCGAGCATCGTCGTCGAGATCTCCGCCGGCGTCATGGACGGCCGGTCCCCGACCACCCGTCCGTCGGCGAGGAACAGGATGCGGTCCGCGTTGGCGGCCGCGACGGCGTCGTGCGTCACCATGACGACGCTCTGTCCCCACTCGCCGACGGCACCGCGGAGGATCGCGAGGACGTCCCTCCCGGTGCGGGAATCGAGGGCTCCGGTCGGCTCGTCCGCGACGACGACGGCGGGACGGGTGGCGAGCGCGCGCGCGATCGCCACGCGCTGCTGCTGGCCGCCCGACAGCTCGTGGGGTCGGTGGTCGAGTCGATCCGCCAGGCCGAGGCGACCGACGAGGTGGTCGATGAAGTCCCGCTCCTCGGCGGTCGGACGGCGGCCTCCGAGCAGGAACGGCAGCTCGATGTTCTCGAGGACGTCGAGCGTGGGGACGAGGTTGAAGGACTGGAACACGAACCCGAGGCGGCGTCGGCGCAGGTCGGTGAGTCCGCGGTCGTCGAGGGTCGTGAGGTCGGTGCCGTCCACCACGACCCGGCCACTCGAGACCGAGTCGAGGCCCGCGGCGACGTGCATCAGCGTCGACTTGCCGGAGCCCGAGGGACCCATCACCGCCGTGAACGCACCAGCGGCGATCGTGACGCTGACGTCGTCGAGCGCGACCACCGCGCGGCCGTCGCTGCCGTACTGCTTCCGGACGTGTTCCAGACGGATGATCGGTTCGTTCATGCCTCCGAGCCTGGCGGCCGGGAGGCCCGGCGCGCGTCCGTCCCGCGGCGCGCGCCCGTCATCCTCGCGGCTGATCCGACGGGTCTCGAGGGACCAGGCCGTGCTCGTGCGCGAACACGACGAGGCGCACGCGGTCGCGGAGCCCGAGCTTCCCGAGGACACGGGAGACGTGGGTCTTCACGGTCGCCTCGCTGACGAACTCGTGCCGGGCGATCTCCGCGTTGCTCAACCCACGCGCGGCGAGGTCGAAGACCTCGCGTTCCCGCGGGGTCAGGTCGGCGAAGGCAGCCGGAGGGGCCGGCGGGGCGGACCGTTCCTGGAACCGGCGCAACAGGTCGCGCGTGGCCGCCGCCGCGAACACCGTCGTTCCTGCGTGCACGGTCCGGATCGCCGCGAGCAGGAACTCCGGGTCGGCGTCCTTGAGCACGAAGCCGCTCGCACCGGCACGGATCGCCCGCGCCGCCGCCTCGTCGAAGTCGAAGGTCGTGAGCACGAGCACCTGCGGGCCGGCACCCTCGGCACGCGCCTCGACGATGCGGGCGGTCGCCGTGATGCCGTCCATGACCGGCATCCGGACGTCCATGAGCACGACGTCGGGCCGCGTCCGTCGGACGAGCTCGACCCCGGCGGCGCCGTCGCCCGCCTCACCGACGAACAGCAGGTCGGGTTGCGACTCGACGAGCATCGTGATGCCCGTGCGGAACAGCGCCTGGTCGTCGACCAGAGCGACCCGGATCGGTGCGGTCATCGTGCGCCTTCCTCTCGGCCATGTCGGGGCAGCGGGACGGCCCCGGTGCTCCCGGCGGTGGGCAGCCGGACGGCCACCCGGAACTCACCGTTGGTCGGCCCCGCGGACATCGTCCCGCCGGACAGCGCCGCGCGCTCCCGCATCCCGACCAGACCGTGCCCGACGCCCTGGCCGCCGTGGCCCTCGGGCGGGAGCCGGTTCGCCACGGCGACCTCGACGTGGTCGGGAGCGTACCGCAGCGCGAGTCGGACGGGTCCGCTCCGGTCGCCGTGCTTCAACGCGTTCGTCAGGCCCTCTTGCACGACGCGGTAGACGGCGAGCTGCGATGTGGTGGGCAGGTGCTCGGGTTCGCCCGCGCGCTCGACCTGGACGTCCAGGCCGACCTGCCGCATGTCCCGCACGAGCTGCTCGATGTCGTCGAGGGCCGGCGTCGGACCCGGCGCCTCGTCGTGCCGCAGTGCGCCGAGGAGCTCACGGACGTCGCCGAGGGCACGGCGGGCGGTCGCGCCGATCGTCGCCAGCGCGGCGTCCGCGCTCTCCGGGGAGGACCGCATCGCGTAGCGGGCGCCGTCGGCCTGCGCGATCACGACCGCGAGCGAGTGCGCCACGATGTCGTGCATCTCGCGGGCGATGCGCACCCGTTCCTGCTCGACCGCCACGGCTCGGTCCGAACGGGCCGCGTCGCGCTCGGCGAGGAGTTGGGCCTCGAGACTGACGCGCGCCACGCCGCGGGCGCGGGCCACCGCGCCCGCGAGCCACGGCAGGACGAGCAACGCCACGATGACGACGAAGTAGCCCGTGCCCTGCGCCGCCTCGCGCACGAGCTGCGTGGGGTGCTCGATGAGCGAGCCGACGAGGTCGTATCGCTGGAGGTACTCCTTGACCGTCAGGTACAGCGCGCCGACCACGGACCCCACCAGCGCCGACGTGAGGCCGAACCGACGCACCCGGGGTGAGCCGTAGAGGGCCGTCCCGTAGAGCACACCGGGGATCATGAGGTCGGCGACGGCGACGTTCGCGCTGACGTACATCTGGACGAGTGCGCCCACCCACGCGATGGCGAGCCCACGCCCGGGCGCGAGTCGTCGGAGCGCCAGGGCGAGTCCGAACAACCCGCCGAGCAGCCAGGTCAGACCCGACCACCGGTCGCCGCCCAGGACCGCGACGACCGCCGCGACGAGCGCCAGCACGACGTCGAACGCCATCTGGCTGCGCAGCATGGTCCGGAACACGCCGACAACGCTACGGCCGCTGACCGGCGCCACGCACCCGCCGTCCGGGAAGTCCCCCGCGAGGCGCTCCGGCGTCATCCGATCGGATGACGCCGGACTGGCGATCAGAACCCGAGACGACCGAGCTGCTTGGGGTCGCGCTGCCACTCCTTGGCGACCTTCACCCGGATGTTCAAGTAGACGTGTCGCCCGAGGAGCCGCTCGATCTCCGCGCGCGCCCGGGAGCCGACGTCCCGCAGGCGTTCACCCCCGCGCCCGATGACGATCGCCTTCTGGCTGTCCCGCTCGACGAAGAGGTTCACGTACACGTCGAGCGTGTCGTCGTCCTCGTCGTCCCGCTCGACCATGTCGTCGATCACCACCGCGAGGGAGTGCGGCAGTTCGTCGCGGACGCCCTCGAGCGCGGCCTCGCGGACGAGCTCGGCGACGCGGTCGCTCGCGGTCTCCTCGGTCACGGTCTCGGCGTCGTAGAGCGCGGGCGACTCCGGCAGCAGCCGCACGACCTCGTCCAGGAGTTCGTCGAGCTGGGTGCCGCGGATCCCCGACGTCGGCACGATCGCGTCCCAGTCGCGCAGTTCGGACACCGCGAGCAGTTGCGCCGCCACCTGCTCACGTGAGGCGCGGTCGGTCTTCGTGACGATCGCGATCGTGCGCGCGCGCGGGTGGGCGTCGAGCTGCGCGTTGATGAACCGGTCGCCGGGACCGATCGGCTCGTTCGCGGGCACGCAGAACCCGATGACGTCGACGTCACCGAGGGTCGCCTGCACGAGGTCGTTGAGGCGCTCCCCGAGCAGCGTCCGGGGCCGGTGGACCCCGGGCGTGTCGACGATGACGACCTGCCCGTCGGGCCGGTGCACGACGCCGCGGATCGCGCGTCGGGTGGTCTGGGGCTTCGAGGAGGTGATGGCGACCTTCTCGCCGACGAGGGCGTTCGTCAGGGTCGACTTGCCCACGTTCGGGCGGCCGACGAACGAGACGAACCCGGCCCGGAAGGGGGTCCCGGCGGCATCGCTGGTGGATCCGGTGGTGGTCATGCGGTGTGGTGTCCCGTCGTCGTGGGGGTCGGTTCGTCGTCGAGTGCCGGGGCGTCGTCCGGCGTCGGTGCCCGCTCGACGAGCAGGGTGACCAGGTCGCGACGTCGGCCTTCCACCCGCTCCGCGGTGAGCTCGACGCCGGACACCGTGACGGTGTCCCCCGCGGTGGCCAGCTGGCCGAGCTCCTTGACGAGCAGGCCACCCGCCGTGTCGACGTCGTCGTCGTCGAGCTCCATCCCGAAGAGGTCGCCGAGCTCGTCGACCGGAAGCCGTGCCGAGATGCGCCAGACGCCCGGGCGGATCTCGGTGCGGTCCACGACGGTGCGGTCGTACTCGTCCGAGATGTCTCCCACGAGTTCCTCGATGAGGTCCTCCATGGTGACGAGTCCCGCGACGCCGCCGTACTCGTCCACCACGAGGAGCAGGTGGTTCTTCACCGCCTGCATGAACCGCAGGGTCTCGTCCGCCGGTTTCGACTCCGGCACGAACTCGGCGGGACGCAACACGGTCGTGACGTCAGCGGTGGCGGATCCCGCGCGCTCGTACAGGGCGCGGGCGACGTCGCGCAGGTGGACGACCCCGAGGACGTCGTCGCTGTCACGGCCGATGACCGGCATGCGGGACACCCCCGACCGCAGCGACCGCTCCATCACGGTGGCGAGGGTGTCGTCGACGTCGACGGTCGTCATGTCCGTGCGCGGGACCATGACCTCGCGGACGAGCGTGTCGCTGAACTCGAACACCGAGTGGATGAGCTCGCGGTCGTCCGCCTCGAGCACGTTGCTCTCGGCCGCCTCGTCGACGATGCTGAGCAGCTGCTCCTCCGTCGCGACGCTCGACCCTCCGCTCCGCCCCGGGGTCACGCGGTCCCCGATCGCGACGAGGACGGTCGCGAGCGGCCCGAGCACGATGCGGACCGCGTGCACGAGGCCGCCCGTCCACGCGATGAGCTGGCCGGCGTGGGCACGGCCGACGCTCCGCGGACTCGACCCCACGAGGACGAAGGAGACGGCCGTCATGACCGCCGCCGAGACGAGCAGCGCGACCCACCAGACCGCGAAGACGCGCACGAGCGCGACCGTGACGAGCACGGCCGCCGCCGTCTCGGCGAGGACGCGGAAGAAGTTGAGGGCGTTGAGGTGCGCTCCCGGGTCGTCCGAGATGGCCTCGACGGCCCGGCGGTACCGGCTGTGCTCGGCGATCTCGTCGAGGTCCGCTCGGGACATCACCGACAACGCGGCGTCCGAGGCGGCGAGCAGACCGCCGAGCACGACCAGTGCGGCCGCCACCGCGAGCAGCACGGCGACCAGGAGCACCGGGGTCACCGGCCTCGACGCTGCGCCGCGAAGGCGCTGAGGATCTCGCCCTGCAACCCGAACATCTCGGCCTTCTCGTCCGGCTCGGCGTGGTCGAAGCCGAGCAGGTGCAGCACACCGTGGCAGGTGAGGAGGAGGAGTTCGTCGAGCGTCGAGTGACCGGCCGTCCGCGCCTGCTCCGCCGCGACCTGGGGACACAACACGATGTCGCCGAGGAGTCCGGGAGGTGTCGGGTCGTCCTCGGTGCCCGGCCGGAGTTCGTCCATCGGGAAGCTCAGGACGTCGGTCGGGCCGGGCTCGTCCATCCACTGGACGTGCAGCTGTTCCATCGCGCCCTCGTCCACGAGCACGATCGCGAGCTCGGCGTCGGCGTGGACATGCATGGCATCGAGCGCGAAGGCCGCGAGACGTTGGACGGCGTCCTCGTCGACCTCGACGCCGGACTCGTTGTTCAGCTCGATGCTCACCGGCTGCCTCCTCGGGCGCTGGTCGGGTACGGGCTCTGCTGGCGGTCCTGCGGCGGTCGCCCACGGCGCTCCGAGCGGTTCGTCCCGTCGGGGTTGCCCCGGTACGCAGTGCCACGACCGCCCGGTCGGTCGCCCGCCTGCTCGGCGAGGCGCTCCTCGTCGTAGCGCGAGTAGGCGTCCACGATGCGGCCGACGAGCGTGTGACGGACGACGTCGTCACTCGTCAGGCGCGCGAAGTGGATGTCGTCGACCTGGTCGAGGATCTGGGTCACGAGCCGCAGACCGCTCACCTGCGCGGGCAGGTCGACCTGCGTGATGTCGCCGGTGACGACCATCTTCGAGCCGAAGCCGAGCCGGGTGAGGAACATCTTCATCTGCTCGGGCGTCGTGTTCTGCGCCTCGTCGAGGACCACGAACGAGTCGTTGAGCGTGCGACCACGCATGTACGCGAGCGGTGCGACCTCGACCGTGCCGGACGCCAGGAGCTTCGGGACCAGCTCGGGGTCCATCATCTCGTTGAGGGCGTCGTACAGCGGCCGGAGGTACGGGTCGATCTTGTCGGTGAGCGTGCCGGGCAGGAACCCGAGCTTCTCGCCGGCCTCCACCGCCGGGCGGGTCAGGATGATCCGGTTGACCTCACGTCGCTGCAGCGCCCGCACGGCCTTCGCCATGGCGAGGTAGGTCTTGCCCGTGCCGGCCGGTCCGATGCCGAACGTGATCGTGTTCTCGTCGATCGCGTCGACGTAGGCGCGCTGGCCGTCCGTCTTGGGCCGGACGGACTTGCCGCGGCTCTGCACGATGGGGGTGCCGAACAGGTCGGTCGGCCGGCGGTCGTCCTCGATGACGCGGGCGGAGGTGGCGACGTCCGCCTGTCCGATGTCCTGGCCGCGACGCACCATGGTGATGAGCTCGTCGACGAGGACACGGGCGTGTGCGACGTCGCGCTCCGGACCGGTGAGGCTGACCTCGTTGCCGCGGACCAGCACGCGGACGGTCGGGTACTGCCGCTCGACCGTCCGGAGCAGGCGGTCCTGCGGCCCGAGGAGTTGCACCATGGCGATGCCGTCCACGGCGAGGTCGACGGTGACCTCGGGCTCGTCGGACGAGGATGCGGGGTGTGCGGTGCTGCTAACCGGCAAGGGTGCCTTCCTGGAGGTCGCCCGCGAGGACGTGGGCGTGGACGTGGAACACGGTCTGTCCGGCGGACGCACCGGAGTTGAACACGAGACGGAACTGGCCCCCCGCACGCTCGTCGGCGACGCGCTGGGC
This sequence comes from Curtobacterium sp. MCBD17_028, assembly GCF_003234875.1. Taxonomy (NCBI): domain Bacteria; kingdom Bacillati; phylum Actinomycetota; class Actinomycetes; order Micrococcales; family Microbacteriaceae; genus Curtobacterium; species Curtobacterium sp. MCBD17_028. Next base: position 289,674 of record NZ_QKTQ01000001.1, read on the forward strand.
CATCGCGACGAGGTCCGCGAGCAGCGACGGGTCGCCGGCCGCGAGCTCCGCCACGGTGGCGTACTGCTCGGTCTTCGGGACGACGAGCACGTGGACGGGCGCCTTCGGAGCGATGTCCTCGATCGCGATGAGGCGGTCGTCCTCGGCGACGACGGTGGCGGGGATCTCGCGCGCGACGATCCGCGAGAAGACGCTCGGCGAGGTGCTCATCGCTCCATCGTAGGGCGTGCTGGCGACACCGTTCCGAGCTGTTCGCGCTGGGCTTGCGCTGCGCCGGGCGCCCCGACGGTGACAGCCGTCACCAGCGGCCGAGCCGCGCCTGGAGCACGGCGAGCGCCGCGGGCCCCGCGGTGCTCGTGCGGAGGACCGACGCACCGAGCCGGACCCGCGTGGCGCCCGCGTCGGTGAGGCGGTCGAACTCGGTGTCCGCGATGCCGCCCTCGGGACCGACGACGAGTGCGATCGCCCCCGCGCCCTCGGGAACGGCCACCGAACTGAGCGGCTGCTCCGCGAGCGGATCGAGCACGAGGACCGTCGTCGAGGGCGGGAGGCCCGCCCCGTCGGCCAGGGTCGCGGTCGTGACGAGCGGTCCGACGTCGGGGACCCGGGCCCGGAGCGACTGTTTCGCGGCCTCGCGGACGATCGCGCCCCAGCGGGCACGGCCCTTCTCGGTCTTCGGACCCTCCCAGCGGGACACGCTCCGTGCGGCCGACCAGGGCACCACGCCGTCGACGCCGATCTCGGTCGCCGCCTGGACCGCCATCTCGTCACGGCCGCCCTTCGCGAGTGCCTGGACGAGCACGAGCCGTGGCGAGCCCTCAGGTTCGACGTCCACGGACCGGACCGCGAGCGTCAGCGCGTCGCGGCCGACCTCCGCCACCGCGCCGCTGACGACGGTGCCCCGACCGTCCCCGATCCGCAGCGCCTCGCCCTGGCGGATCCGCGCGACCGTGACGGCGTGCCGACCCTCGGCACCGTCGAGCGACACGACGTCGCCGGGACGGACGCCGGCGAGGTCGTCGACCAGGTACAGGGACGCCACGGATCAGAAGGTGAAGAAGCGGTCACGGAGCTTGCCGAAGAGCCCCTGCTGGAACCGGGCGAGCTGCGGCGCCGGCGCCTTCCGGGACTTGGCGAGTTGTTCGACGAGACCGCGTTCCTTGTGCGAGAGCTTCGTCGGCGTGACGACCTGGACGCCGACGCGCAGGTCGCCCCGACCCCCACCGCGCAGTCGCGTCACCCCGCGGTCCTTGATCGTCAGGACGTCGGCGCTCTGCACCCCCGGCCGGATCTCGAGCTCGACCGGGCCGTCGAGCCCGTCGATGGTCGTCGTCGTGCCGAGGATCGCGTCGGTCATCTGCACCTCGAGTGTCGCGAGGAGGTCGTCACCGTCGCGGCTGTACACGTCGTGGTGCCGCACCTTGACCTCGAGGTACAGGTCGCCCGAAGGTCCGCCCGCCGGCCCGACCTCGCCCTGACCGGGCATCTGCAGCCGCAGACCGGAGTCGACGCCCGCGGGGATGTCGACGGGGAGCGTCCGGCGGGCGCGCACGCGGCCCTGGCCCTGGCAGGTCGGGCACGGGTTCGGGATCACGGTCCCGTACCCGCGGCAGGTGCCGCAGGGCGCGCTCGTGACCACGTTGCCGAGGAGCGACCGGACGGTCCGTTGCACGTGCCCGGTGCCCCCGCAGATGTCGCAGGTCACCGGGTGGGTCCCGGGCGCGCTGCACGAGCCGCCGCAGGTCTCGCACAGCACGGCCGTGTCGACCTCGATGTCCTTGTGCGTGCCGAACACGACCTCCTCGAGGTCGACCTCGACACGCAGCAGGGCGTCCTGGCCGCGCTCGGCGCGCGACCGTGGCCCTGTGCCGCGCGCACCGAATCCGCCACCGCCACCACCGAAGAAGGCGTCGAAGATGTCGCCGAAGCCACCGGCTCCGCCGCCGAAGGTGCCGTCCTGCGGACCGGCGTCGTAGCGGCGCCGCTGCTCCGGGTCACTGAGGACGTCGTAGGCGTGGGTGATGTCCTTGAACCGCTCTGCCGCCTCCGGGCTCGGGTTGACGTCCGGGTGGAGTTCCCGGGCCAGGCGTCGGTACGCCTTCTTGATGTCCGCGTCGGCGGCGTCGCGTGCGACGCCGAGGACCTCGTAGTGGTCTGCCACAGCACCTCAGTCTGTCGGAGTGGTCGGCGTCCGCCGCACGGTGGTCCCGATCCGGGACGACCGGCGGTCCGGACGGATGGTCAATTGTCGGCCAGGAGCCCCGAGAGGTACCTGGCCACCGCCCGGACGGCGGCCATGTTCGTGCCGTAGTCCATGCGGGTCGGGCCGAGCACGCCGAGCCGGGCGACCTCGCCCCCGGCCGCGGTGTACCCACCGGCCACGATGCTCGTCGCGTCGAGTCCCCCGGCGGTGCCGAGGTACGCGGCGTTCTCCTCGCCGATGCTCGCGGCGACGGCGACCGCGTCGAGCTGCATCTCGCCGAAGAGCCGGAGCAGGGTCACCTGTTCCTCGATCGCCTCGAGCACGGGGAACAGACCGCCGGCGAAGTCGTCCTCGCTCTTCGCGAGGTTCGCCGCGCCCGCCATGACGAGCCGGTCCTGGCGGTTCGCGCGGACCTGCTCGACGAGTGCCGCGACCACGACGGCGGCGAGTCCCTGCAGCTCGGGGCGCACGCGTTCGGGGATGCCGAGCAGCACCCGGGGGACGTCCTGCAGCAGCAGCCCGACGGCCGCGGAGCCGAGCACGGCGCGGAGTTCGGTGAGGGCGTCGTCCTCGACGCGGAGATCGGTCTCGAGGATGCGCTGCTCGACGCGTGCGGTGTCCGTGATGAGCACGCTCATGAACCGGGTCTCGCTGAGCCGGACGAGTTCGACGTGCCGTACCCGGGCGCGGATCATCGAGGGGTACTGCACGAGCGCGACCTGGTTCGTGAGCTGGCTGAGCAGACGCACCGTGCGACCGAGGACCTCGTCGAGGTCGTTCGACCGCCCGAGGAAGGTCTCGATCGCGTGCCGCTGGGCGCTCGACAGCGGGCGGGCCTCGGTCAGGTGGTTGACGAACACGCGGTAGCCCTTGTCGGTGGGCACCCGCCCCGACGACGTGTGCGGGGCGACGATGAGCTGTTCTTCCTCGAGGGCGGCCATGTCGTTCCGGATCGTCGCCGACGACACCCCGAACGCGTGCCGCTCGACGATGGAGCGGGACCCGACGGGCTCGCGGGACGCGACGTAGTCGCGCACGATGGCCTTGAGCACCTCGAGACTGCGTTCCGACACCATGACGCGCCCTCCCTCCTGCCACTCGTGCGCGATGTGCGCCCGGAGGGTCCGGCGGTGGTCGCACCGTCCGCCGTGCCACAGAGCTGGCACTCTCCGGGTCCGACTGCTGATCCTACGCCGAACCTCCGACCGACCGGGCCTCGAACCGGTCACAGCGAGCCGTTACGCTTCCGGCATGAGCACGACGCCGCCCTACGGACAGCAGCCGGACCCGCAGTGGGGACAGCAGTGGGGGCACTACCAGCCGCCGCAGCCGATGCGCCCCGAGGACCAGCGCCTCTGGGCGACCCTCGTGCACGTCGGCGGGATCTTCTTCCAGTTCGTCGTCCCGCTGGTCGGGTACCTCGTGCTGCGCGACCGGGGACCGTTCGTCCGCGAGCACACGCGGGTCGCGTTGAACTTCCACATCACGATGGCGATCGCGTACGCGGTCGGCGTCATCACGTCGTGGCTCGGCATCGGCGTCCTCATCCTGTTCGCCGTCGCCGTGATCCAGGTCGTGTTCGGCGTCATCGCGGCCGTGCGCGCCAACGCCGGGCAGTTCTACCGCTACCCGCTCAGCATCGAGTTCATCCGCGCCTGACGACCACCGTCGGTCACCTGCCGGCGGACACGGCCGGGAGGCCCGCCAGCAGCCCGCCGCTCCCCCGGCGGTCCGTCAGTCCAACAGCTCCCGCACCACGGCGTCGGCCAGCAGGCGCCCGCGCAGCGTGAGGTCGAGCCTCCCGGACAGCGCGGCGCGGCCGTCGACGAGTCCGCGCGCGATGAGCCCGGCGACGCGCCCACGCGCCTCGGGACGGAGCTCCGCGGTGGCCAGCTCGCCGCGCACGCGCGCAGCGAGCAGGACGCGCTCGACGTACCGGGTCTCGTCGTCGAGCGTCTCGCGGCCGGCCGCCGGTGATTCGCCCCCGAGCACGCGCGCGGCGTACGCGGCCGGGTGCTTGACGTTCCACCATCGGGTGCCGGCGACGGCCGAGTGCGCCCCCGGACCCACGCCCCACCAGTCGTGGCCCTTCCAGTAGGACAGGTTGTGGCGGCTCGCGTGCTCGGCACCGCGGGCCCAGTTCGAGACCTCGTACCAGCTGTACCCGGCGGCGCCGAGACGTGCGTCGGCCTCCTCGTACATGTCGGCGGCCAGGTCGTCGTCCGGCGCCGGCAGGAGCCCCTTCGCGACGGCGCGCCCCATGGCCGTGCCGTCCTCGACGATGAGCGCGTAGGCCGACAGGTGGTCCGGCCCGTACGCGATCGCCGCGTCGAGCGAACGGCGCCAGTCGTCGAGTGACTCCCCCGGCGTCGAGTAGATGAGGTCGAGGCTGACGTCGAGCCCCTCCGCCCGCGCCGCGTCCACCACGAGCGGGACCCGCTCCGGGTCGTGCGTCCGGTCGAGCGTGGTGAGCACGTGGGGCACCGCGGACTGCATGCCGAAGCTCACGCGCGAGAACCCGCCGCGGCGCAGCGTCGCCAGGGACTCCGCGTCGACCGAGTCCGGGTTCGCCTCGGTCGTGACCTCGGCACCCGGGAGGATCCCCCAGGTGTCGTCGATCGCGCGGAGGATCATCACGAGGTCGTCCGCCGGCAGCATCGTCGGGGTCCCACCGCCGAAGAACACCGTGGACACCGGCCGACGCGGGACGCCCGACCGGTCGAGGACGGACGCCGCGAACCGGATCTCCTGGACCGCGTGACCCGCGTAGTCGTCGCGCCGGACGCCCCGCAGCTCCGACGCGGTGTAGGTGTTGAAGTCGCAGTACCCGCAGCGGACACGGCAGAACGGCACGTGCACGTAGACGCCGAACGGGACGCCTCCCGCGTCCGCCGAGGGGACGATCAGGCCGTCCGCGGGGGCGGGATCGGCGATCGGCAGGGCGCTGGGCACGGACTCCATTGTCCCACCGTGCCGCCGTCCCCGGGTCACACCACCGGTCGCGCGGCCGGTACGGGGTCGCCATGATGGTCCCATGCACGACAGCACCACCTCCGGGAGCACGGACCCGGAACCCAGCGCCGACAGCGTCGTCGGCACCATCGTCCTCTGGGACGTCGACGGGACCCTCGTCGAGAACGCCGCCGTCCCCGGGAGCCTGTACCACCTCGCGCTCGAGCGCACCGTGGGCCGGGACCTCGAGCAGCTCGTCGGACACCAGCACGGCCGGACCGACGCCGGGATCATCCTCGAGGCCCTCCGGGCCCACGGGCTCGACCCGGAGCTGTCCGAGACCGTCCGCGGACACCTGCAACGCCTGTCCGAGGAGCGCTACCGGTCGGGTGAGCGGCGGACGCCCGCGCCGGGTGTGATGGCCCTGCTGCAACGCATGACCGATCGTGGCTGGCGCTCCGCGCTGCTCACCGGGAACTCCGCGGGTCGGGCTCGCCTCAAGCTCGCCAGCGCCGGGTTCGACCCGGACGCGTTCGACTGGGCGCACTCGTACTTCGGGGACGAGGACGTCGAGCGGCAGGCGCTGACGCGCCGGGCGGCCGCGGACCTCCGCGGGAACCGGGTGGTGGTCATCGGGGACACGCCCCGCGACGGCACCGCCGCCGACGCGGCGGGCATCCCGTTCATCGCGGTCGCCACCGGCGTGCACGACGTCGACGAGCTCGGCAGGACGAGCGCGGTCGCGGTCGTCGCGGACTGCGCGGAGGGTGCCGACACCCTGCTGGACGCCGTCGCCGCGCTCCGGCCCCTGGTCTGAACGGCCCGGCGCGCGATCGTCAGTCGGAACCGAGCAACGCCTGCAGGTAGGCCTGGGCGAGTCGCCGCTGCTGGCGTCGGAGGAACGGGCCGAGGAACCGCCACCCGCGCGACGACGGCTGCGAGAACTGCCGCACCTGCAGCCACACCGAGCCGTCCGTGGTGCGCTCGACGACGAAGGACTCCTCGCCCGACACCGGGTGGCCCTCGAGCGTGCCGTACGCGAAGCCCTTGCGGTCCGGTTCGTCGATCACCGAGACGACGCGGACCGGGGCGTGCACGACCCGCCCGTACGCGTGGATCGTCAGCGTCGCGGTCGTCCCCGCGGTCAGCAACGGCGTGCCGTCCGGCGCGAACCGCTCGGTCGTCCCGCCGCCGATCGAGGCCGCTGTGACCGGACGACCCTCGTCGTCGAACTCGACGGGGGTGTAGCCGACCTCGTCGTCGTCGGGGACGTCCTCCACGCGGACCCGGATGCCGCTGCGCTCCTGGATCTGCCAGGTCAGGGTCTGGACCCACGCCGTCTCGAACCGCTGGTCGCCGTGGCCGATGCGCGTGCGGGACTCGCTCGGCGTGAACCCCTCGGGCGGGTAGGTCATGAGGTCCGGCGCCTGGGTCGCCCCGACGGCGCCGTAGGTCAGGGCGGTGGGGCGGTGGCTGCCGCGGGTGCTCATCCGCCCATCGTACCGAGCGTGGGGTCGTTCCCCCCGGCGAGGACCCGCAGGTAGCGCGCCGTCGTGCGCCGCGACTTCCACTGCACGAACGGCCAGAGCAGCGCCCACAGTCGGTTCGCCGGTCGTGAGAACGACCGCACGACGAGCCAGACCGTGTCATCGGGACGGTGCTCGACGAGGAACGCGACCTCGCCCGACTCGGGGTGCCCGCGACGGGTGCCGTAGGCGAAGCCGCCGCGGGTCTCCTCGTCGACCACGCGGACGGCGCGGACCGGCGCGTGGGTGGTGACGCCGTACGCGCGGATGTGCAGGACAGCACGGTCTCCGGCGCGGAGGCGCGGGTGCGGTCGCCCGGGTCGGGACGGGTCGTGCGGACCGTCCGGGTCCTCCCGGGCCTCCCGGTGGTCCTGGGTCTCCCGGTGGTCCTGGGTCTCCCGGTGGTCCTGGGTCTCCCGGTGGTCCTGGGTCTCCCGGACCTCCGGTTCCACCCGGATCCCGACGCGCTCCTGGATCTCCCAGCGGAGCACGGCGTCGACCGTGCGGTCGTGGCAGGCACGACCGCGCCCGATCCGCGCGGCGTCCTGCCGTGCGCGGTACCCCGCTGGCGGGGCCGTCACCAGGTCGGGGGCGAGCGATCCGCCCTCGGGCGCGTAGGTCAGGGCGTCGCGGTCAGCACCGGCACGTGCGGCGTGGGCGCTCCCCGGACCGTCGGCGGTCACTTCTTCTTGGCGTCCTTGGCCTCGGTGTCACCGGAGAGCGCAGCGATGAACGCCTCTTGCGGGACCTCGACGCGACCCACCATCTTCATGCGCTTCTTGCCCTCCTTCTGCTTCTCGAGGAGCTTGCGCTTGCGGGTGATGTCACCGCCGTAGCACTTCGCCAGGACGTCCTTGCGCATGGCACGGATCGATTCGCGCGCGATGATGCGCGCACCGATCGCGGCCTGGATCGGGACCTCGAACTGCTGCCGCGGGATGAGTTCGCGCAGGCGACCGGTCATGAGCACGCCGTACGCGTACGCCTTGTCCCGGTGGACGATCGCGCTGAAGGCGTCGACCTGGTCTCCCTGGAGCAGGATGTCCACCTTGACGAGGTCGGCCTCCTGGTCCCCCATGGGCTCGTAGTCGAGGCTCGCGTACCCCTGCGTGCGGCTCTTCAACTGGTCGAAGAAGTCGAACACGATCTCACCGAGCGGCATCGAGTACCGGAGCTCGACGCGGTCCTCGCCGAGGTACTCCATGCCGAGCATCGTGCCGCGGCGCGACTGGCACAGGTCCATGATCGCGCCCACGTAGTCCTTCGGCGCCAGGATCGCCGCGCGGACGACGGGCTCCTTGACGCTGGCGATCTTGCCCGACGGGAACTCCGACGGGTTCGTGACCTCGACGGTCTTCTTGTCCTCGGTCGTGACCTCGTAGACCACACTCGGCGCGGTGGTGATGAGGTCGAGTCCGAACTCGCGGGACAGCCGCTCCGTGATGATCTCGAGGTGCAACAGCCCGAGGAACCCGCAGCGGAACCCGAAGCCGAGCGCGACCGAGGTCTCGGGTTCGTAGACGAGTGCGGCGTCGGACAGCTTCAGCTTGTCGAGTGCCTCGCGCAGGTCCGGGTAATCGCTGCCGTCGATCGGGTACAGCCCCGAGAACACCATCGGCTTCGGGTCGGTGTACCCGGCCAGCGCCTCCGTGGCGGGCCTCGCGGCGCTCGTGACGGTGTCGCCGACCTTGGACTGCCGGACGTCCTTGACGCCGGTGATGAGGTACCCGACCTCGCCGACCGCCAGGCCCTTCGTCGGTACCGGCTCCGGGCTCGACACCCCGATCTCGAGGATCTCGTGGGTGGTGCGGGTCGACATCATCTGGATCTTCTCGCGGGGGCTGATCCGCCCGTCGACCATGCGCACGTAGGTGACGACACCGCGGTAGCTGTCGTAGACCGAGTCGAAGATCATCGCCCGCGGCTCGGCGTCCGGGCGACCGACCGGCGCCGGGATGCGTTCGACGACCCGGTCGAGCAGCTCCGCCACGCCCACGCCGGTCTTGCCGCTCACGCGCAGGACGTCGGCCGGGTCGCCGCCGATGAGCTGCGCCAGCTCGGCGGCGTACTTGTCCGGCTCCGCGGCGGGCAGGTCGATTTTGTTGAGGACCGGGATGATCTCGAGGTCGTTCTCGAGCGCGAGGTACAGGTTGGCCAGGGTCTGCGCCTCGATCCCCTGGGCGGCGTCGACGAGCAGGATCGCGCCCTCGCACGCGGCGAGCGACCGCGACACCTCGTACGAGAAGTCGACGTGGCCCGGAGTGTCGATCATGTTCAGGGCGAACGTCTGGCCGTCACGCTCCCACGGCATGCGCACGGCCTGCGACTTGATGGTGATCCCGCGCTCGCGCTCGATGTCCATCCGGTCGAGGTACTGCGCCCGCATCGCACGCTCCTCGACGACGCCGGTGATCTGCAACATGCGGTCGGCCAGCGTCGACTTGCCGTGGTCGATGTGGGCGATGATGCAGAAGTTGCGGATCGCCCCGGCCGCCGTCGACGCGGGTTCGAGTGGTGCGGATGCTTGTGGGCTCACGGTTCCTCTGAGGTCGAGCGGTGGATCGGTCGATTGTTCCACGCGCAGCCGACCGATGCGGCCAGACCCGGCCGCGGCGACCGCGGCGAGGACGGGAGCGACCCTGCCGGCAGGGTCGTCAGCGCGGGTCCGGGAGACGACGGAGACCCTCGCGGAGCACCGCGGGGTCCGCGGCCAGGCACACGCGGATCCACCCCTCACCGGCCCTCCCGAACGCGCTGCCCGGCGCCACCGCGACGCGCTCCGTCAGCAGGAACCGCTCCGCCCATGCCGCGACGTCCCCGTCGGTCGCGTGCGCGACGTCGATCCACAGGTAGAACGCGCCCTCGGGGTCGTTGTACGTGATGCCCTTCGCGTCGAGGACCTCTCGCGCCACCTCGAGGTTCGCGCGGTAGTGGTCACGGGCCTCCTGGACGGCCGAGTGGTCCCCGACGATGGCCGCGAGGGCCGCGAACTGGTCGGGTTCGGCGACACAGCTCACCGTGGCCTCCTGCACCGTCCGCATGGTCCCCGCCATGCCCCTCGGCGTGACGAGGTACCCGACGCGCACGCCGGTCATCGCGTACGTCTTGCTCAGGGAGAACACGCTGAACACCCGGTCGTCCTCGTCGAGGGACGCGGGACTGACATGGCGGGCGCCGAACGTGAAGTACTCGTAGACCTCGTCACTGATGACCCAGAGGTCGTGCCGACGGGCGAAGGCGAGCAGCCGCTGCACGGTCTCCGCGCCGACCACCGACCCGAGCGGGTTCGACGGCGAGTTGAGCAGGAGCACGCGCGTGCGGTCGGTCACGCTCGCCTCGAGGGCGTCGAGGTCCGGCTCGAACCCGTGCGCCGGTGCGAGCTCGTACGGCACCGGGACCGCACCGAGCATGTGGGCGTTCATGGTGAAGGTCGTGTAGCCGGGGTCCGGCACGAGGACCTCGTCGCCCGGCGCGAGCAGCAGTGCCATCGCCTGGTGCAGGGCCTGGGTCGCCCCGACCGTCACCCAGACCTGCTCGATCTCGGCGTCGATCCGGTTCTCGCGGGACAGCTTCTCCTGGAGGGCCCGCCGCAGTGGCGCGATCCCGCCGTTCGGCGTGTAGTTGGTCCGGTCCTCGGTCCACGCGCGTCGCGCCGCGTCGCCGATGTGCCGGGCCACGGGCACGTCGGGCTCGCCGACCACGAGCATGATGGCGTCGTCGAGGAGCAGAGCCTGCTCGTAGATCCGCCGGATGCCGGAGTCGGGCACGGTGCTGATGTGCGGCGCGAGCGATGGCATGGCGCAACGCTAGTCGAGGGGTGGCGCGTTGATCGCTCCTCGTGGTCCTGGTAACATTGCTCGCTGGCTTGCGTGTTCCATCTCCCACAGGTGGAGCGCGATCCGCGATCGGACCCTCTATCCCTGTGATCGCGTTCACCCGTCCGAGACACACAGAAAGCAGAACCGCATGGCGAACATCAAGTCGCAGATGAAGCGCATCAAGACCAACCTGAAGGCCCAGGAGCGCAACAAGGCCTACAAGAGCGAGCTCAAGACGTACATCCGCCACACGAACGAGGCCATCGCCGCCGGCGACAAGGACAAGGCCACCGCCGCCCTCGTCGTCGCGACGAAGAAGCTCGACAAGGCCGTGAGCAAGGGCGTCATCCACAAGAACCAGGCCGCGAACCGCAAGTCCGCGATCTCGAAGAAGGTCGCCGCGCTCTGATCTGAGCGCTGGCCGAGCCGCACCTCGCAGAACGCCCCCGACACCTCGGTGCCGGGGGCGTTCCGCGTGTCCGGCGCGGCGCAGCTCGGGCTTGGGGGTCAGCACGGCGCAGGGGTCGGCACTGCGCAGGGGTCCGCACTGCGCAGGGGTCGGCACCCGGCGGATCCGGCCTACGGGATCAGCACCCGGCGGACCATGCCCGCCCCGGTCAGGTCCCCTCACCGCGGCGGGCGATGACGCGGACCATCACCTCGAGCGCGTAGTGGGCGTCGCGGGACCCGCCCTTCACCGCCGTGTCGGCGGCCGCGATGCTGAGGATCGCGTTCGCGAGGCCGGCCTCGCTCCAGCCCTGGACGTCTCGCTGCGCCCGCTGCACCTGCCACGGTGCCAGCCCGAGCGCCGATGCCGCCTGCCCGCTCGACCCGCGGAAGGAACTGACCTTCGCCATCGTGCGGATCTTGCTCGCGAACGCCGCGACGATCGGCACGGGGGCCTCGCCGGTCGCCAGGGCGTGCCGGAGCTGCACGACGGCCGGCCCCGATCGACCGGCGAGCGCGATGTCGGCCACCTTGAAGGCGTTCGTCTCGACCCGGCCGCCGTAGTACCGGTCCACCGTCCGGTCCGTGATCTCCTGGTCGTCGTCGGCGAGCAGCTGACGACAGGCGGCAGCGAGTTCGGCGAGGTCGTCCGCGAACGCCGCGACGAGGGTGCGGACCGCGGACGGGCTGATCTTCCGGCGCGCGGCGCGGAACTCGGCCTGGACGAAGTCGATCCGGTCGGTCTCCTTCTTCAGTTCGTCGCACTGGACCTCGATCCCGCCGCCGGTGCCGCCACGGATCGCGTCGAGCAGTTTCTTCCCGCGGACGCCGCCGCCATGCCGGAGCACGAGCGTGACGTCGTCGGCCGGGGCCTGGAGGTAGGAGAGGGTCTCGGTGATGAACGCGTCCGTGCACTTCTCGACCTGGACGACGCGCAGGAGGCGGGGTTCGCCGAACAGCGAGGGGCTGGCGAGGGTCGCGAGCAGCCCAGGCGCGTACTGGTCGGCCTCGACATCGTGGACCTCGAGTGCGGGGTCCTCGGCGAGCAGGAGATCGCGCAGCGAGGTGATCGCTCGTTCGGCGAGGAAGGTCTCGGGTCCCGTCACGAGGACGACCGGTGCCGGCCGGATCGCCGACCACGGGACCTGGTCGATCGCCGCGGCTGCGCGCGCTGGTCTCTTCGCCGCCATGGTGTGCCTCCCGCTCGGGACGTTGGTGGACCCGACCGTGCCCGACCCGGTCCACGCCGGGCTCCGACCCGACCGACCTCCAGCAGTGTACGGGCGACCGGCGACACCCCCGTAGTGGGATCGCCTCGGTCGGGCCGCTCGCGCCAGACCCGGAGGTCGCCGCCCGACGCCGAGAGCACGATCGTGCCGTTCTGATCGGTGCGGAGCGCCGCCGTGCCCGCTGCCTCCAACATCGCGAGCGCGCGGTCGGTGGGATGCCCGTAGGGGTTGTCGGCACCCACGCTCACGATGCCCACCCGAGCCGACACCGCTCGGTACAGCGCCGGGTCCTGGTCGGCGGAGCCGTGGTGCGCGACCTTGACGACGTCGACGGGTGGCCAGCCTCCGGCTGCCGTCACCATGGCGAGCAGCCGTCGCTGCGCCGCCTCGCCGAGGTCGCCGAGGAACAGCGACGACAGGCAGTCGGAGCAACGCCGGGACGGCTCGAACAGGACCGTGACGCTCGCGTCGTTCCCGCCCTCGGTGGTCGACGGAGGGGGCCACACCACCCGCCACGGCAGATCCCCGAGCGTGCCGGCGGTGCCTGCGCCCGCCGTGACCACGTCGGCACCCGCGCGCCGCAGGGTGGCGACGACGTCGGCGTCCGCCGCGCGGCCGAGCGGGCCGACGAGGGCGGTCCCGACACGGTCGGCTACCACCCCGACCGCACCCACGTGGTCGCGGTCGTAGTGCGAGGCCACGAAGAGGTCGATCCGGTCGATCCCCAGCAGGTCGAGGCAGCGCTCGAGCCGCTCCGGCTCGTCGCCCGTGTCGACGAGCGCGACCGCGTCGTCCCGCCGCACCAGGACCGCGTCGCCCTGGCCGACGTCGCAGGCCGCGAGCGACCAGTCGGCGGGGACGCTCCCCCGGACGACGGCGTCGGGCACGACGACGACCGAGACGCCGATCACCCCGACCACCACCGCCGCGGCCACGGGGACCGCCCGTGCAGCACGGCGCACGAACACGGCCGCCACGACCGCCGCGCTCACCAGTGCGGCCGTCGCGGCGCCGAACGGGCCGGCCGGCCAGGGGACCACCGCGAACGGGAGTGCCGCGGCCGCCCGCGCGACGACGGCGATGACCGCGGCGGGTGCCCACGCGGCGGCCGCGAGGAACCAGGCACCGGTCGACCAGATGGGCGCGAGCGCGCACGCCGCCAGCCCGAGGACGGTCGCGACGGGAGCCAACGGCTCCGTGACCAGGTTCGTGAGCACGGCGTACGTCGGGATGGACGGCGCGAGCACCACGGTGACGGGCCAGCACGCGGCCTGCGCCGCGACCGGTACCGCGAGCGACGCCGCGACCACGGGTCCGAGTCGTCCGGCGAGACGCGACGCCAGGACCGGGGCGACCACCACGACCCCCGCGGTGGCCAGGACGGAGAGCGCGAACCCGAAGGACCGGGCGAGCCACGGGTCGACGACGAGCATGCCGATGGTCGCCAGCGCCACGAGCGGTGCGCCCTGCACGGGTCGTCCACGCAGGTGCACGACGAGCACGACGACCGCCATGATCGTCGCGCGCACGATGCTCGGATCCGGCCGCACGAGCAGGACGAATGCGCCGAGCACGACGACCGAGACCACGACACGCGCCAGTCGCGGGGCGCGTGCGGCCCGGCCGACGAGCATCACGAGTCCGACGAGCACCGCGCAGTTCGAGCCGGAGACGGCGGTGAGGTGCGTCAGTGCGGTCACCTCCATCGCATCCGCGGTCCGGTCGTCGATACCGCTCCGGTCCCCGATCGCGAGCCCGCGCAACAGGCCGGATCCGGGGCCGGGCAGTCTCCCGGTGACCTCGGCGAACGCGCGGCGGGCGATCGTGCTGGCCAGGAGCAGCGCCGCGGGAGCGTGGACGACCTCGGGGTCGCCCCGGGTGAAGAGCAGGACGGACGCGATCGCACCCGGCGCCCCGGCGACCAGCTCCGCCTGCACACGCACCGTGGCACCCGCGACGAGTGGGACGGCGACGTCGCTGGCACCCGGGCCGTGCTCCGTCGAGCCCGGCTCCGCGAGGACCACGCGGGCGGGGACGCGGAGGCCGGTGGTCGTGCTCGTCTCGCCACCCGCGCGGTGTTCCATCCGGACGAGGCGCCCGGGGACCGTTCGCACACCCGGTTCGCCGTCGCGCTCGAGCACGACCTCGGCGACCACGGCCGCCCCGTCGTCGATCGCTCGGATGGCTTCCGGACGCCGGACGGCGTCACGCACGTCGACGGCGACCGCGACGAGGGCCACGAGCAGCAGGGTGGGCGCGACGAGGCCGACGACGCCGAGCGGTCCGCTGTGCGCTCGGGGTGGCGGGCCCGCCCGCCCGCGACGGACCGCCTGGAGGACGACCAGGACCGCTGTGGCCGCGGCGACTCCCGCGGCCACGGCGACCGGGACCGCGTGCGCGGGACTGGCGACCAGGACCACCGCGACCACCCAGGCCACGGCCACCGGCACGACGAGGCGGAGATCGGGACGTGGCGCACCGAGCGACATCACACCCGCACCCGGTCCCGGAGGTCCGCGAAGGTCGCGTCACCGATCCCGCTGACGTCGAGCAGGTCCTCGACGCTCGAGAACCGACCGTGCTCGGTCCGCCACGCGACGATCCGGTCGGCGAGCGCCGGTCCGATGCCGGGCAGGGTCTCCAGGGCGGTGGCATCGGCGGTGTTGAGGTCCACCAGGGTCGGGCCCTCCCCACCACCGACGGACGCACTCCCGCCCCCCACGACGGGTCCCGGAGCCTCGGGGACGTCGTCCTCGCCGTCACGCGGCACGTACAGTTGCTCGCCGTCCACCAGCGGCCGGGCGAGGTTCACCCGGCTCAGGTCTGCGTGGTCGGCCGCCCCGCCGGCCTCGGTGACCGCGTCGTCGACGCGGGCACCGACCGGGAGCTCGACGAGGCCCGGCGTGGCGACGGCCCCGAGCACGTGGACGACGACGGTCGCGGGCGTCGCCGCTGGGGGGACCACTCCCGTGGACGCCGTGGCGGGCGCCGACACCGAGACCGCATCGGCGGAGCGCTGGACCGTCGTGGCGTGGTCGGTCAGTGCGCCCACCGCCAACAGCACGAGCGCCACGACCGTCACGGCGATGGCGACGACCACGAGGGCGCGCGGCCGGATCCAGGTGCGGACCGGTGCGGTGTCGTCGAACTCGTCTCCCGTCATGCTCCGACGCTAGGGGCGCTCCCGACGCCGAACGGCCCCGCCGGTGCGTCCTGTGTCGGGACGCCCCAGCGGGGCCATTGTGGAGGAGTGGGCGCGGAGGGCAGTCAGCCCCGGATCGCGATGTTGACCAGCTTCGGCGCGCGGACGATCACCTTGACGATCTCGCGCTCACCGATGAACCGCTGCACCGATGCGGAGGACCGGGCCAGCGCCTCCAGGGCGTCCGCGTCGATCGACGGCGGCACCTCGAACGTGTCGCGCACCTTGCCGTTGACCTGCACGACCGCCGTGACGCTCTCCTGCACGAGCAGGGTGGGATCGGCCTTCCGCCAACCGTGTGTCGCCACCGACGGCTCGTACCCGAGCCGCTCCCACATCTCCTCGCCGGTGTACGGCGCGAAGACACTCAGACCGAGCGCGACGGTCTCGGTGGCCTCGCGCACCGCGGGGTCTGCCGGCCCGACACCCGAGTCGATGGCCTTGCGCGTGACGTTGACCAGGTCCATGAGCCGCGCGATGACGACGTTGAACTTGAAGGACTCCATGAGACCGGGCGCGTCGGCGAGGAACCGGTGGGTGACGCGGCGCAGCGCACGGTCGCCCTCGGCCCACACCGCGTTCGGAGCCGACGTCACGTCCACCGCCAGGCGGTAGGCGCGAGCGAGGAAGCGCGCGCTCGCGGCGGGCGAGACGTCCTCCCAGTTGATGTCGTCCTCCGGCGGACCGGCGAAGCCCATCACCAGACGGATGGCGTCGACCCCGTGCGCGTCGAGCTCGTCCCCGAGGCTGACGCCGCCCTTCGACTTCGACATCTTCGACCCGCCGGACAGCACCATGCCCTGGTTGAGCAGCGCGTTGAAGGGCTCGGTGAAGTCGATGTACCCGAGGTCGAACAGGACCTTCGTGACGAACCGCGCGTAGAGCAGGTGCAGGATCGCGTGCTCGACGCCGCCGATGTACTGGTCGACGGGCGCCCACTTGCGCGCCTCGGCCGGGTCGAACGCCTGGGTGTCGTCGTTCGGGCTCAGGAACCGCAGGAAGTACCACGACGAGTCCACGAAGGTGTCCATCGTGTCGGCGTCGCGCTTGGCAGGAGTGCCGTCCACCGGGTTCGGCACGTTCACCCAGTCCTCGGCGCCGCCGAGCGGGCTCGTGCCCTTCGGCTTGAGGTCGAGTCCCTCGCTCGGCGGGAGCAGCACGGGGAGCTGGTCCTCGGGCACCGGGTACTCGGTGCCGTCGTCGCCGTGGATGATCGGGATCGGCGTGCCCCAGTACCGCTGGCGGGAGATGAGCCAGTCGCGCAGTCGGTACGTCTTGGCGGCGCGACCGGTGCCCTTCTCCGAGAGCAGCCGGATCGCAGCCTGGATCGCGTGCTGCTTGCTCATGCCGTCGAGCGGACCGGACGCGATCATCCGCCCCTGTCCGGTCAGCGCGACACCGGTCGATGCCGGGTCGAGTGGCGGCAGGTCGAAGTCCTCGAGGGTCGCGCCCTCGGGGATCACCGGGAGGGCACCGGTGACGGCCGCGTTCGTGTCGACGACCACCTTGACCGGGAGGCCGAACACGCGTGCGAAGTCGAGGTCGCGTTGGTCGTGGGCCGGCACCGCCATGACCGCACCGTGGCCGTAGTCCGCGAGCACGTAGTCGGCCGCCCAGATGGGCAGGCGCTCCCCCGTGACCGGATGCAGGGCGAACCGGTTGAGCGGGACACCGGTCTTCGGCCGGTCGGCGTTCTGCCGGTCGATCTCGCTCGTCGCCTGGGTCTCGGTCAGGTACTCGGCGAAGGCCGCCTGCGTCGCGTCGTCCGACGACGCGACGAGTTCGGCGGCGAGGTCACTGTCCGGGGCGACGACGAGGAACGTGACGCCGAAGACCGTGTCGGGTCGCGTCGTGAAGACGGTGACGGGTTCGTCCCGCCCCTCGATCACGAAGTCGACGTCGGCGCCGACGGATCGACCGATCCAGTTGCGCTGCATGGCGATGACCTTCGCCGGCCAGGTGCCCTCGAGCTGGTTGAGGTCATCGAGCAACCGGTCCGCGTAGTCCGTGATCCGGAAGTACCACTGCGTCAATTTCTTCTTGACGACCACGGCGCCCGAGCGGTCGGACGTGCCGTCCGGCAACACCTGCTCGTTCGCCAGGACGGTCTGGTCCACCGGGTCCCAGTTGACCCAGCTGTCCTTCCGGTACGCCAGGCCCTTCTCGTACATCTTGAGGAACAACCACTGGTTCCACTTGTAGTACTCGGGGTCCGACGTGTGCAGCTCGCGCGTCCAGTCGAAGGACGGGGCGTAGCGCTTGAACGAGGCCTTCTGTTGTTCGATGTTCGCGTACGTCCAGGCGCGGGGGTCGATCCCGCGCTTGATGGCCGCGTTCTCGGCGGGCAGGCCGAACGAGTCCCACCCGATCGGGTGCAGCACGTTGAAGCCCTGCTGCCGCCAGTACCGGGCGACGAAGTCGCCGAGTGCCCAGTTCTCGGCGTGACCCATGTGCAGGTCTCCGGACGGGTACGGGAACATCT
Organism: Curtobacterium sp. MCBD17_028; assembly: GCF_003234875.1. NCBI lineage: Bacteria > Bacillati > Actinomycetota > Actinomycetes > Micrococcales > Microbacteriaceae > Curtobacterium > Curtobacterium sp. MCBD17_028. Next base: position 307,533 of record NZ_QKTQ01000001.1, read on the forward strand.
CGAGGATGTACTTGCGCGGGCGGCGGTCCTCCGGGTCCGTCGTGAAGAGCCCGAGGTCCGACCAGATGCGCTGCCACTTGTCCTGGATGCGCCGGGGGTCGTAGGCGTGCGGGTCCTCGACGTGTTGCTCGATGGTCACGGAACTCTCATTCGGTCGGGAGGGACGGGTCACCGCACACGAGCGGGTGACCGACGATCAAGGGTACCGAACCGAGCCGGGCCGCACGCCGCACGGGGACGGATGCCGGGCACTCGCCCGGCGTCCGTCCCCGTGTCGGTGGTCAGTGCGCCGCTGTGCTCAGAGCAGTCCCTTGTCGTTGAGGAACTTCTTGGCGATCTGCGCCGACTTCTCCTTGTCCACGGTGCTCTCGGTGTTGAGCTGGATCAGCGCGGACGTGGTCAGGGCCTTGTCGACCTTCTCGATGTCGGTGGCGGCCTTGCCGGTCACCTTCTTCGAGACGATCGGCGTCACGTTCTGCGGCAGGATCAGGTGCTTCGGGTCCTTGAGGGTGACGAAGTCGTTCGCCTTGATGCTCGGGTCGGCGCTGTAGATGTCGGCGAGCTGCACCGTGCCGTCCTTGAGCGCCTTGACGGTGAGCGCGCCGCCCGAGTCCTCGATCGCGGTGAACCCGACGGTGGCACCGTAGGTGGACTTGAGGCCGTTCGGCCCGTAGGGACGGGTCTGGAACTCGGAGTTCCCCCCGACGGTCAGCTTCGTGGAGACGTCCTTCAGGTCGGCCAGGCTGGTCACGTGGTTCTGCTGCGAGAACTGCTTGGTGACCGTGTAGCTGTCCTGGTCCGTCGCCGCCGCTGCGGGGAGCGCACGGATCCCGCTCGGCAGGGCGGACTTCAGACCCGCGGCGATCTCCGCGGGGCTCGACGCCGTGGACTTCTTGTCGTAGTACTGGAGCAGGTTGCCGCTGTACTCGGGCATGACGTCGATCGCGCCCTTCTGCATCTGCGGCAGGTAGACCTCACGTTGCCCGATGTTGAAGTTCCGCTTCACGTCGTAGCCGTCGTGCTCGAGCACCTGCGAGTACAGCTCGGCGATGATCTCGTTCGAGTAGTACTGCTGCGAGCCCACGACGATGGTCGAGGACCCGGCGGCGGACGACGCGCTGCTGCCCGCGATGGGGCTGCTCGAGGAGCAGCCGGTGAGCGCCGCGACGGCGCCGACGGCCAGTGCGGCCGCGATGCCGAGGCGGAGTCTGGTTGCTGTGGTCACGAGGGGTTTCCTTCCGGGAGGGGATTGTGGGAGGACGCGTGCGTCACCCGGGAACGCGAGCCCGAACGGCCGGCGACGCCCGCGGGCACCACCGCCCGCTGGAACCCGGCGAAGAGGATCTCGAAGACGATGGCGAGTGCGATCACGAGGATCGACGAGCCGAGCATCTCCGCGTAGTCCTGGATCTTGAGGCCGAGGAACAGGTAGCCGCCGAGACCGCCGGCCCCGACGTATGCCGCGAGGGTCGCCGTCGCGACGACCTGGAGGACCGCGGCCCGGATGCCCCCGATGAGCAGCGGCAGGCCGAGCGGGATCTCGACCTTCCAGAGGATCTGCCACTCGGTCATGCCCATGGCACGGGCCGCGTCCACGGTCACCGGGTCGACGGCCTCGATGCCCGCGTAGGCGCCGGCGAGCACCGACGGGATCGCGAGCACGACCAGGGCGATGAGCGGGGCGGACAGTCCGACGCCGAGCGCGATGCCGAGCAGCGTCAGCACGCCGAGCGTCGGCAACGCACGGATGCCGCCGGAGAGGGCGATCGCCACGCTCCGCGCGCGACCGGTGTGTCCGATCGCGAACCCGATCGGGATCGCGATGACCGCGGCGATCCCGACCGCGAGGAGCGTGATCCACACGTGTTCCCAGAGGCGCGTCGGGATGCCGGTGGGTCCGGGGTAGTTGGTGGGGTCGAACACCCACGCGAACGCCTGGCCGATGATCACGAGGTCACCTCCGCGACCGGTGCGGTGGATCGGGCGGCGCGCCGTCGCGTGGCGCGGGGCATGGACCGGGTCCATGGGAGCACCAACCGCCCGAGCAGCACGAGCAGGCCGTCGAGCACGAACGCCAGGACCAGGACCATGACGATCCCGGACCCGATCTCCTCGGGGATCGTGCGCTGGATGCCGTCCGTGAACAGCGACCCGAGGCTCTGCACCCCGAGCACCGCGCCGACCGTCGTCAGCGAGATCGTCGACACCGAGACGACCCGGAGGCCGGCGAGCAGCACCGGTCCCGCGAGCGGCAGGTCGACCCGGAAGAACCGCTGCACCGGCGAGTACCCCATGGCGACGGCGGCTGCCTGCGTGGCCGGGTCGACGGACGACAGCGCGTCGGCCGTCGACCGCACCATGAGCGCGAGCCCGTACAGCGTCAGCGCGACGACGATGTTGACGGGGTCCTGCAGGTCGGTGCCGATCACCGCCGGCAGCGCGATGAACAACGGGAGGGACGGGATCGCGTAGAGCAGGCTGGCGACGGCGACGATGCCGCCGCCGGTCCCCCGGGCGAGCCTCCGGGGCGCCCCGCCGTCCGTCGAGGGGCTGCGCAGTTTGACGACGAGCCACCCGATGGGGATCGACAGGAGGAAGCTGACGACGATCGCCGGCAATGCGGTCGCCAGGTGCGCCAGCGTGTCCGACCAGATGATGTCGAGGTTCGACCACACCCAGGTCACGACGCGCTCCCACCCTGCGCCGCAGCACCCGCCGCGGGGTACGCGGCGGCCTCGGAGACGGATGGGACGGGTCCGGTGAGCACACCGGCGGCACGACCGTCGGCGTCGACCACCATGGGACCACCGGGTGTCTGCTCGATGCGGAGGGCGCGGCGGCCGCGACCGGCACCGACGAAGTCGGCGACGAAGTCATCGGCGGGCGACGACATGATCTCGGCCGGCGTTCCCTGTTGCGCGATCACCCCGCCCTTGCGGAGGATGACGACCTGGTCGCCCAAGCGGAAGGCCTCGTCGATGTCGTGGGTCACGAACACGACGGTCTTGCCGAGTTCTCGTTGGAGCCGGATGAGCTCGTTCTGCAGATCCGTCCGCACGAGGGGGTCGACCGCGCCGAACGGCTCGTCCATGAGGAGGATGTTCGGGTCGACGGCGAGGCCACGGGCGACCCCGACACGCTGCTGCTGACCCCCCGAGAGCTGCGAGGGGTACCGGTCGGCGAGGCCGCGGTCGAGTCCGACGGTGTCCATGAGCTCGAGCGCACGCTCCCGTGCGCGGGCCTTGGGGACACCGGTCAGCAGCGGCACGGTCGCGATGTTGTCGACGACCTTCCGGTGCGGCAGGAGTCCGCTGTTCTGCATCACGTACCCGATGCGGCGGCGGAGTCCGACCGGCGGGACCGCCGCGACGTCCTCGCCGTCGATCTCGACACTGCCCGCGGTCGGGTCCACCATGCGGTTGATCATCCGGAGCAGGGTGGTCTTGCCGCAGCCGCTCGACCCGACGAAGACCGTCGTGGTCCGGGACGGGATCACCAGGTCGAAGTGCTCGACTGCGGTGGTGCCGTCCGGGTACTGCTTGCGCACCGATCGGAACTCGATCATGGATGCTTGGCCCTTCCGGTTCCTGGGTGCGTCTGGTGGACGCGTGCCCGTCGATCTCCCGCCGATGGGTGGAGGTCGTCCCGCCCACGTACTGAAGCATGCTTCGGCGCGATGGGCAATCACGGATTGCGTACGCGGACATCCGACGCCCTGCTCCGCCGGATCGACCGATCGAGCGGGGTACGAGCGCACCGCACCGGAGGGGTACGGACGGTCAGGAGCGTACCCGGGTCCGCCGACGCTCGCGTCGGGACGATGACGAATCGTGACGTGGCGGACGACGACGCCCGCCCCCGAGAGCGGGAGCGGGCGTCGTCCGGTGGCCCCGGGTCAGGCGTCGGCGAGGACCGATCGCAGGTACGCGCGGGACATCGCCCGGAACTCCTCGACGAGTGCGGCGTCCCCGGCACCGGGCACCCGGTGTGCGCGGGCGAGGACCGCGTGCCCGGCCTCGGTCAGGACGGTCCACGCCCGACTCATCCGCTCGGAGTCCGGGAACCCGAAGCGCTCGCGGAAGATGACGGCGACCGCGCCGCCCAGTTGGGACATCCGGTCCTCGGTGCCGTCGTCGCCCTCGGTGACGTCACCGAAGCGGACCGCACGGAACCCCGGCTCCGTACGGTACATCTCGACCGTCATGTCGATGAGCGCGTCCGCGCCCTGCTCCCACGTCGTCGCGCCGCTCGCGTCGATCGACGAGACGAACCGCTCGGCGAGCCGTTGGGCGCACCGGATCGCGAGCGCCTCCACGACCGCGATGCGATCCGGGAAGTACCGGTAGACCGTCCCGATCGAGGCTCCGGCCCGCTCGGCGACCATGGCGGTCGTCAGGCGCTCGAGCCCGATCTCGTCGATCACCGCGGCCGCAGCGTCGAGGAGCCCGGCGAGGCGCGCCGAACTGCGGGCTTGGACCGGCTCGTTCCTGAGCAGTGATGATCCCCCCGGCAGTGCGTTCGATACCTCGGTGACGAGCACGTGTTCTCCTCCTCGCGCGAACGCGATGCTGGTCGACGGCCCGAGCGGCCGATGGCGGCGGGACGAACGGGCGTCCGCGCCGCGACGGGCGACGGACCCGCCGACGTGTTGATGTGACGGTCACAATGGTCGCACCGAGCGCCTGGGTCGACGCTGCGTTTCGACTCCTCGGAGGCAACGCGTGTCGTGGGACGCCCGTCCGGCCAGGGCAGGACGGGAGGGGCGACGCGACCGGCACGGTGCACGCACCGACCGACGGATCACCCGCGTCCCCGTGCGCGGCGTCATGACATCACCCGACCGCGGCCGATGGCGGCGGCGACTCGGCAGAGGGTCGGCCGACCGACCGGCGCCCACCGGGGCGTGGAATGATGGTGCGATGCCCGATCGGACGATGCCGGATGCCGCGCTGGTCGACCCGATCCTGCACCGCGCCGCCCGCGTCGAGGACGCGGTCCAGGAGTTCCGGGAGCGGCGGGCACGTGCTCGCGGTCTCGTGCCGACGGTCGTCCCGTACACCGGGTACGGGGCGCCGGGATGGGTCCGGGTCCTCTGTCGGGTCCTGCTCACGCGGCGTGGCCTCGCCTCCGACGCCAGCTACGAGGGCGTCCGCGGTTGGCGCAGCTTCACGAGCGTGGCCGTCGATGACGTCGAGGTCACCGTCACCGCCGGTGGTGCCACGCACCGCGTGCAGGCCGACCGGGGCGGCGTGGTCGACACGCGTGTCCCGCTCGACCTCGAGCCCGGCTGGCAGACCGTCACGCTCGCCGCTGGCGGTTCGCGTCCCGTCCACGCGCCGGTGTTCGTCGTGGATCCGTCGACCCGCTTCGGCGTCGTCTCGGACGTCGACGACACGATCATGGTGACGAGCCTCCCCCGCCCGTTCCTGGCGGCATGGAACTCGTTCGTCCTCACGGAGCACGCCCGCCGCCCCGTCCCCGGGATGTCCGTGCTGTACGAGCGGATCCTGGGTCAGCACCCGGGCGCTCCGGTGGTCTACCTGTCGACCGGCGCCTGGAACGTCGCGCCGACGCTCAACCGGTTCCTCACTCGCAACATGTACCCGCCCGGCGCCCTGCTCCTCACGGACTGGGGTCCGACGCACGACCGCTTCTTCCGCAGCGGACGGCTCCACAAGCAGGAGAACCTCCGACGGCTCGCCGCCGACTTCCCGGACGTCCGATGGCTGCTCGTCGGCGACGACGGCCAGCACGACGAGGAGCTGTACGGCGAGTTCGTGGCGGAGCACGAGGGCAAGGTCTCCGGGGTCGCGATCCGCCAGCTCTCGACGAGCGAGGCCGTGCTCGCCGGCGGACGCTCCCGGGCTCAGGAACGCAGCCGCAATTCGGCCGCTCCGTGGGTCTACGCCCCGGACGGCGCCGGGCTCTGGGAGGCACTCGCCGACGTCGGGATCACCCGGCGCTGACCCGTGTCGGCGTGCCGATCCGGACGTCCGGACACCGGCTCCCCTGCGGGAGTGCACAGCCGACTCCCTCCCGCCGGACGCGGGACCCGCAGGGTGACAGGCTGGACCGATGGCGCTCCACATCGAGGACTACGCACTCATCGGCGACTGCCACACCGCAGCGCTCGTCGGCCGGGATGGCAGCATCGACTGGCTGTGTCTGCCCCGGTTCGACAGCGCGTCCGCGTTCGCCGCGCTCCTCGGCGACGAGGACGACGGTCGCTGGCTGCTCCGACCGGACGACGACACCGCGACCGCCACACGCCGCTACCTCGACGACACGTTCGTCCTCGTGACGACCTGGACGACCTCCACCGGCGTCGTCGAGGTGACCGAGTTCATGCCGTCCGGGGACCGGCGCGCCGACCTCGTGCGACGGGTCCGCGGGGTGCGCGGATCGGTGGCGATGCGGCAGGAACTGCGGATCCGGTACGGCTACGGAGCGACGGTGCCGTGGATGCGGCAGATCGGCCACGACGACGCGCACGTCCTGCTCGCCACCGCGGGGCCGGACTCGATCGTCGTCCGTGGACCGCGCCTCCATGCGGAGGGCCACCGTCACGAGAGCCGGTTCACCGTCGAGGCCGGCAGCACGGTCGACCTCACGCTGACCTGGTACCCGTCCCATCGTGAGCCGCCGACGCCCCCGCAGGTCGACGCCGTCCTCGACGAGACCGTCGGCTGGTGGCGCCACTGGGCCGCCGGCGACGCCACCGATGGCCGCTACGCCGACGCCGTGCACCGCTCGTTGCTCGTGCTCCGTGCGCTGACGCACGAGGACACCCGCGGGATCGCCGCGGCAGCGACCACGAGCCTCCCGGAGGACCCGGGCGGCGAACGCAACTGGGACTACCGGTACGTGTGGCTGCGCGACGCGTCGCTGACGCTCGCGGCGCTCCTCGCGCACGGGTTCCGCGACGAGGCGGACGGCTGGAAGCACTGGTTGCTCCGCGCGATCGCCGGTGACCCCGCCGACGTCCAGATCATGTACGGCCTCGCCGGCGAGCGGGAACTCCCGGAGCGCACCCTCGACCACCTCGCGGGGTACGAGGACTCCCGCCCGGTCCGCGTCGGCAACGGCGCCTACACGCAGTATCAGGGCGACGTCTTCGGCGAGGTCCTGGCGGCGCTGCACGACGCACGCGAGCTCGGCGTCGAGGAGAACGCGGACAGCTGGTCGCTGCAGCGCGCACTCCTGGCCTACGTCGAGGAGCACTGGCAGGACCCCGACAACGGCATCTGGGAGATGCGTGGGCCGCGCCGCCACTTCACGCACTCACGCGCGATGATCTGGGCCGCGTTCGACCGCGGTGTCGCCGCCGTCGAGGAGTTCGGACTCGAGGGGCCGGTCGAGCGCTGGCGCGGGTTCCGTGACCGGGTCCGCGAGGAGATCGAGACGCAGGGCTACGACCCGGTGCGGAACACCTTCCGGCAGCACTACGACACCGACGAGGTGGACGCCTCGCTGCTCGTCCTCCCCCAGATCGGTTTCTGCAAGCCCGACGACCCCCGCATGCTCGGCACCGTCGCCGCGATCGAGCACGACCTCCGCACCGGACCCGACGGACTGCTGCTCCGGTACCGCACCACCGCGGGCTTCGACGGCCTGTCTGGATCGGAGCACCCGTTCCTCGCCTGCTCGTTCTGGCTCGTCGAGCAGTACGCGGCGTCGGGCCGGATCGAGGACGCCGAACGCCTCATGGACACGCTCGTCGGGTTCGCGAACGACGTCGGGATGCTCTCGGAGGAGTACGACGTCGAGCACGGCCGGCAGATCGGCAACACACCCCAAGCGCTGTCGCACCTGACCCTCGTCACCGCCGCCGACGCGATCCGCCGGGCGCGCGGCGAGGCCGGGCCCGGCATCCGCACCCGGGAGGCCCAGAACGACGGCACCACCCGCAGCACCACCGGTGTGGGCGAAGCCGCGGTCGCGTCGGACGACGATCGACGTCAGGGGATCAGGACGAGGACTCCCAGTCGGCGGGGCCACGCGAGCCGGCACGGTAGTCGTCGAGCGGGACCTCGCGACGCTTCCAGGCGTCCACGACGGGCTGGACGATCTCCCAGCAGCGGACCGCGACGTCGCCGCGGATCGACAGCAGCGGGTCGTCGTGGAAGATCCCGCTCAGGACCTCACCGTAGGGCGTGAGCTCGCCACTGTCGAACGACGACGACAGGACGATCTGCCCCATCTCGAACGGGTTGCCCCCACCGTTCGCCGACAGGCTCAGCTCGATCTCGTCCGGGTTGAGGACGATGCGCAGCGTGTCCGACACCGGCTGTCCCTCGAGGCCGGACGGGAGTCGCGGCACCGGCTTGAAGGTGACGAGGACCTCCTTACAGCTCGCACCGAGCGCCTTGCCCGAACGAAGCGTGAAGGGCACGCCCTGCCAGCGGGCGGTGTCGACCTCGACGTTGATCTCGGCGAGGGTCTCGGTCTGGCGCTCGGGGTCGACGCCGTCCTCGTCCGCGTACGACGGCAGCTCCTTGCCGTCGATCGTGCCCGCGACGTAGCGCGCACGCCGGCTCGCCTTGAGCGGGTCGTCGTCGACGAGGTGGGTCGACCGCAGCACCCGGGCGAGCGACGACCGCAGCTCGACGGCGTCAACCGCAGCGGGCGCGTCCATCGTGACGAGCGCGAGGATCTGGAGCAGGTGGCTCTGGATCATGTCGACGAGCGCACCGGCGTCGTCGTAGTACTGCGCGCGGCCCTCGAGGCCGAGGGTCTCGTCGTAGAGGATCTCGACCTTCTCGATGTTGTCCGCGTTCCAGATCGGCTCGAACATCCGGTTGGCGAACCGCAGACCGATGATGTTGAGCACGGTCGACCGGCCGAGGAAGTGGTCGGTGCGGTGCACGCGCTCCTCGGGGACGAGCTGGAGGACGGTCTCGTTCAGCGCCCGAGCCGATTCGACGTCCGTGCCGAACGGCTTCTCGAACGCCAGGGTCGTGCCCTCGGGGAGTTCGAGCTCCGCCAGGGCGTCGCAGATGTCCGACGCGATCTGCGGCGGCAGCGCGAAGTACAACACCGGCTCGCCCTCGGCGGCGTCGAGCATGGCCTTGAGGTGGGCCGGGTCCTTCGGGTCGCCCTGCATGAAGACCGTCGACTCGAGCGTCGCGTCGACCTCGGGCCCCGAGACGTGCTGCGAATCGAAGGCGTCCTTGACGACCTTGGTCCAGGCTTCCTCCGAGCGGGCGCTCCGGCCCGTGCCGATGAGCTTGACGGGGACGGAACGGGCGCTCTGGAGGAACGTCCCGAGGCCGGGGAGCAGCAGCCGGGCGGCGAGGTCGCCGGTTGCGCCGAAGACGATGAGAGTGCGCTTGTCGGTCACCAGGGGTGACTCCTTTCGGATGGATGTGCGGGTGTCGACCGCGTCCGATCGGACCGGTCGGGATCGGCCCGGACGCACGTCGGGCGGCACCGGTGAGGGTGCCGCCCGATGAGCGTCAGGTGCGGATCAGTGTCCGAAGTTGCCGCGGTAGTACTCGTAGGTCCAGCCGACGAGCGCCACGATCCCGATGGAGGCGCCGATGGCGAAGATCCACCACCCGGCTGCGACGCCGAGGAAGCAGATCGCCGCCGCGGCCGCGAGCGTGATCGGCCAGTAGGACCAGGGGCTGAAGTGACCGAGTTCGGCGTCACCGTCCTCGATGTTCGCGTCGGTGCGGTCCTCGGGCAGTACGCCGTCCTGCGCTGCGAACGTCCGGCCCAGGTAGAAGGCGATGAACACCCCCAGGATCCCGGTGAGACCGATCGAGACCGTGCCCACCCACTCGATCTGGTTGGTGGCGAGGATGCCCCAGATCGTGTACGCCGCGTCCGCCACGAAGAAGAAGATCGCGAGGATCCAGAACAGGTTGGTACTAGCGCGCATGGTTCCTCAGAACTTCTGGTCGGTCTGGTTCGGGTTCCGGGTCTTGCCTGTCGCCGCGTCGTGCGTCTGCGCGTCCGGAGCGTCCATCGCCGGACCGACACCGATCGGGATCCCCGCCTCGGGGTGGTTCAGATCGAACGCCGGCGACTCCGACCGGATGCGCGGGATCGAGGTGAAGTTGTGCCGCGGCGGCGGGCAGGAGGTCGCCCACTCGAGCGAGCGGCCGTAGCCCCACGGGTCGTTCACGGCGACGCTGGGCGCGTGCCGCGCGGTGACGTAGACGTTGTAGATGAACGGCAGGAACGAGACGCCGAGGATCATCGCGCCGATGGTCGACAGCTGGTTCATCCAGGTGAAGCCGTCCTGCGGCAGGTACGTGGCGTAGCGACGGGGCATGCCGATGACGCCGAGCCAGTGCTGGATGAGGAACGTCGTGTGGAACCCGATGAACAGCAGCCAGAAGTGGATCTTGCCGAGGCGCTCGTTGAGCATCTTCCCGGTCCACTTGGGCCACCAGAAGTAGAAGCCCGAGAACATCGCGAACACGACCGTGCCGAACACCACGTAGTGGAAGTGCGCGACGACGAAGTACGAGTCGGACACGTGGAAGTCGAGCGGCGGCGAGGCGAGGATCACGCCCGTGAGGCCACCGAAGGTGAACGTCACGAGGAACCCGATGGCCCAGAGGATGGGCGTCTCGAACGTGACCGAGCCGCGCCACATCGTGCCGACCCAGTTGAAGATCTTCACGCCGGTCGGGACCGCGATGAGCATCGTCATGAGCGAGAACCACGGCAGGAGCACGCCGCCGGTGACGTACATGTGGTGCGCCCACACCGTCACCGACAGGGCCGCGATGGTGATCGTGGCGTAGACGAGCGTCTTGTAGCCGAAGATCGGCTTCCGGCTGAAGACCGGGAAGACCTCGGACACGATGCCGAAGAACGGCAGCGCGATGATGTAGACCTCGGGGTGGCCGAAGAACCAGAACAGGTGCTGCCAGAGCAGCGCACCACCGTTGGCAGGGTTGAACACCTGCGCACCGAACACACGGTCGAGGCCGAGTCCGAACAGCGCCGCGGCGAGCACCGGGAACGCCATCAGCACGAGCAGCGCGGTGATGAGGGTGTTCCAGGTGAAGATCGACATGCGGAACATGGTCATGCCCGGCGCGCGCATCGTGATGATCGTCGTGATGAAGTTCACGGCACCGAGGATCGTCGAGAAGCCGGTCAGGCCCAGGCCGAAGACCCACAACGTCCCGCCGAGACCTGGTGTGAACGTGGTGTCCGACAACGGCGCGTAGGCGAACCATCCGAACGAGGCGGCACCCTGCGGCGTGAGGAACCCGCCGACCGCGATGAGGCCGCCGAAGAAGTACAGCCAGAACGCGAAGCCGTTGAGGCGCGGGAAGGCGACGTCGGGCGCGCCGATCTGCAGCGGCATGATCGCGTTCGCGAACCCGGAGAACAGCGGCGTCGCGAACAGCAGCAGCATGATCGTGCCGTGCATCGTGAACAGCTGGTTGTACTGCTCCTTCGTCGCCACGACGTGCAGGCCGGGCTCGAAGAGCTGCGCACGGATCACGAGCGCCATGACCCCCGCCAGCAGGAAGTACAGGAACGAGGCGATCAGGTACATGTACCCGATCGTCTTGTGGTCCGTCGACGTGATCCAGTTGACGATGATGTTGCCCTTGCGGCCCACCCGCGAGGCCGCGAAGTCCGGCGTCGAGGTCGGGGCCGACTGGCCGACGAATGCGGAAGTGGTCATGGAGCGAGCCTTACTTCTCGGTACCGGCGGCCTGCGCGGGCGCCACGTTGTTCGGCTGGTTCGAGTCGGTGTTGTACTCGTTGCCGAGCAGACCGACCTTGCCCTGGTCGCGGAGGGACGCCAGGTACGCCTGGTACTTCGCCGGCGACACGACCTTCACCTGGAAGAGCATGAGCGAGTGGTACTCGCCGCAGAGCTCGGCACACTTGCCCTGGTAGGTGCCGGTCTTCTCCGGGATGAAGTACTCGTAGTTGGTCCGGCCGGGGATCGTGTCCTTCTTGTAGAGGAAGTCGACGACCCAGAACGAGTGGTCCACGTCGCGCGAGGACAGCTCGATCTCGACCTTCTTGCCCTTGGGCAGGTAGAGGGTCGGCAGCTGGTTGGTCTTGATGTCGCCGGTGCCGTTGTCTTCTTCCTGGGCCTGGATGCCCTGGTAGTAGACCGACTTCTTGGCGTCGTTCTGGTCGATGTAGTTGAAGTCCCACGCCCAGCGCTTGGCGTACACGTGGATGGTGGCGTCGGGGTGTGCGAACGGCTTCTCGATCGCGGCCTGGTCCTTGGCGGTGAAGGCGAAGAAGCCGAGCACCAGGATGAGCGGCACGATCGTGTAGAAGATCTCGATCGGCATGTTGTACCGGAGCTGCACCGGGAGGCCGGTCTGGCCCTTGCGGCGGCGGTAGACCACCGCGGCCCAGATGATCAGGCCCCAGGTGATGAGACCGACCGCGAGGAGGACGATCCAGCTCGTCACCCAGAGGCCGACCGTCGCACTCGTGTGGTTGGTCGTGTCCCGCGTGTGCTCGGTGCCCGGCAGCCAGCCGTTCAGCTGCTGCTGCGTGCAACCGGCCAGTGCGATGACCAGACCGACGGCCACCGGGATGGCCGCCCAACGTATACGGCGATTCGAACGCACTGTTACCTCTCGCGAAGACGGTTGTCGGGACGTGACCGCATCGAATCAGCTCGACGCAGGGCTCGTTCCCAGACTGGGTGGAACACTCCTAGCTTACTCGCAGCCAGGGTGCCGACGTGCACACGCGACACGCTCGCGGGCGGCTTCGGAAGCCCACAGGTGTCGCCCAACGCAGCACGAGGGACGCCGGTCGCCCGGTCGTCCCTCGCTCGCCGCGGTGCCCCGGCAGGGCCGGTGCCCTGCGTGCGCCGCGATCGGTGCTGGTCAGTGGAAGCTGTCGCCGCACGCGCAGCTGCCCTGCGCGTTCGGGTTGTCGATGGTGAAACCCTGCTTCTGGATGGTGTCCTCGAAGTCGATGGTCGCACCGTCGAGGTAGGGCACGCTCATCCGGTCCACCACCACCTCGACCCCGTCGAACTCGGCGGTGGCGTCACCCTCGAGCAGGCGCTCGTCGAAGTACAGCTGGTAGATGAGGCCCGAGCAGCCGCCCGGCTGGACGGCCAGACGGAGCCGGAGATCGTCGCGGCCCTCTTGCTCGAGCAGGCTCGCGACCTTCGCCGCGGCCGCGTCGGACAGCAGCACGCCGTGGGACGGTGCCGCGGCCGGCTTCTCGATCGTCGTGGTGGTGTCGGTCATCGCCGTCTCCCTCCGCGCGGTGCAGGTCACCGCGGCTCGTTCCGATTGTAGGCGCGCGCACCGACGCCGTACACCGGGTCGGGCCTCCCGGGTCGTGCGGACCGGACGGGAGGCCCGACGGCGGGCCGCTCAGACGGAGCGGGTGCCGAGGCGGGCCAGCAGGATCGTCTCGGCGGCGATCGCGCGGTGCAGGACGCCCAGGTGCTGCGACTCGTTCGGGCTGTGCGCGCGGGTGTCCGGGTCCTCGACGCCGGTGACGAGGATCTGCGCGGCGGGGAACTCGGCGGCGAGGTCCGACACGAACGGGATCGAGCCGCCGATCCCCTGCTCGACCGGCTGCGCACCCCACCCCTCGGTCATGGCCGTCCGGGCCTCGCGCACGGCCCAGCCGCTCGTGTCGACGAGGAACCCGTCGCCGGTGTCGACGTCGGTGATGTCGACCCGCGCGCCGAACGGGGTGTTGGCCCGGATGTGCGCCTCCACGGCCGCGAAGGCGTCGGTCGCCGACTGCCCGGGGGCGACCCGGATGGAGACCCGCGCGGAGACCGTCGGCAGGAGCGTGTTCGACGCGTTCGCCACGCTCGGCACGTCCATGCCCGTGACGGTCACCGAGGGCCCGGACCACATGCGGCCGAGCAGCGGGCCCTCCCCCACGGGCCGGACGCCGTCGACGAACGCCGCCTCGGCCGCGAGTTGCTCCTCGCTCCGCGCGGGCACCGGACCGTCGTACCGCGTGAGCCCGGGCACCGCCACGGTGCCGGCGTCGTCGTGGAGCGACGCGAGGAGGCGCACCATGGGCATCATCGCGTCCGGCACGGCACCGCCGAACATCCCGCTGTGCGACGCGTGCTCGAGCGTCGTCACCGTCAAGCGGAAGGTCACGTTGCCGCGCAGGCTCACCGTGATCGCCGGGACGTCGGTGGACCAGTTGTCACTGTCCGCGACGACGATCACGTCGGCCGCGAGGTGCTCGCGCTGCTCGCGGAGGAACGTGGTGAACGAGCGCGACCCGAACTCCTCCTCGCCCTCGACGAAGAGGACGATGCCGAGGTCGAGGTCGGCGTCGTCGACGACCGCACGCAGGGCGCGCAGCGACGCGATGTGCGTCATCACGCCGGCCTTGTCGTCCGAAGCGCCCCGCCCGTGCAGACGCTCCCCGCGGAGGGTCGGCTCGAACGGCGGCGTCTCCCACAGCGCCTCGTCACCCTGCGGCTGGACGTCGTGGTGCGCGTACAGCATCACGGTCGGTCGGCCGTTCCGCGCGCGCCGCACCGCGAGCACCGCCGGCTGTCCGAGCGCCGCGCCCCCGTCCGTTCCGGCCGTCGCGTCGGCGCCCTCGCCCTCGGCGCCCGCGATCGCGGAGCGGACGACCCGGACGTCCTCGAACACGCCCGTGGAGCGCGCGAGGTCGGCCACGGCCTCGGCACTCGCCTGGACCGCGGACGGGTCGAACGCGGACCACGACACGGAGGGGATCCGGATGAGCGCCGACAGGTCGGCGATGGTGGTCGGCAGGCCGCCCTGGACCGCGTCGCGCAGCGCGGCGAGCAGGGTCGGATCGGTCTCGGGCGCGTGCTGTGCGGAGTCGGTCATGCGGGTAATCTTGTCAGTCCGAGCAACGATCGAGGACACCGTGGCCAAGGCGCAACCCAAGACGAACACGACGGTCAACCCGTCCGACGAGGAACTCCTCGCGGCGGGCGCCCCCGCCCGGGGCAAGGGGCGACCCACCCCGAGCCGTCGGGAGCGTGAGGCCGCGAACCGGCGCCCGATCGTCGGCGCGACCCCGGCGGACCGCAAGGCCGCGCGGGCACGCCTGACGGACGACCGCGAGCGTGCTCGCGTCGGTCTGGCGAACGGCGAGGAGCGCTACCTCCCGGCCAAGGACCGCGGTGAGCAGCGCCGGTACGTCCGCGACTACGTCGACGCCCGATGGAGCGTCGGCGAGGTGATGCTCCCCCTCATGGCGGTGTTCCTCATCGTCTCGCTGGCCGTGACGGCGATCGAGGGCATCGCGTTCGTCCTCATCTGGCTCTTCGTCGCGCTGTTCCTGCTCGACGCCGTCGTCACGTTCCTCGCGCTGCGCCGTCGCATCACCGCGAAGTGGGGGTCGGGGTCGCTGCAGCGTGGCACGTTCCTCTACGTGGTGACCCGCCAGTTCCAGATGCGGTTCCTCCGACTGCCGAAGCCGCAGGTCAAGCGCGGTCAGTACCCCGTCTGACGACCGGACGGACGGGAGGCCCGGTGCACGCTCGCACCGGGCCTCCCGTCGTTCCTGCGGCCGATCAGGCGCGCGCCGCGGCAGCCGCGCGCCGCGCCGCACGCCGGTGGCGACGCCGACGCAGTCGGTTGATGCGCATGGCCCACGTCGGTCCCTCGTAGAGGAACGCCGTGTAGCCCTGCACGAGCGTCGCGCCGGCCTCGATGCGGGCCTCGACGTCGGCCTCGGTCGTCACCCCGCCGACCGCGATCACGCAGAAGTCGTCCGGTACCGCAGCGCGCACGCGACGCAGGACCGCGAGGGACCGCTCCGCGAGCGGCGCGCCCGAGAGACCACCCACGCCGAGGGCGGCGGCGACGTCCTCGGCGGCGCGCAGCCCCGTGCGTTCGACCGTCGTGTTGGTCGCGATGACACCCGCGAGCCCGAGCTCCACCGCGAGTGCCGCGATCGCGTCGATCTGCTCGTCAGTCAGGTCCGGTGCGATCTTCACGAGCGTCGGCACGCCCCGGGCAGCGCCGTGCACGGCCGAGAGCAGCGGCCGGAGTTGGTCGATCTCCTGCAGACCGCGGAGCCCAGGGGTGTTCGGCGAGCTGACGTTCACGGCGAGGTAGTCGGCGAACGGCGCGAGCATGCGGGTCGACTCGAGGTAGTCGTCGACGGCTTCGGCCACCGGGACGACCCTGCTCTTGCCGATGTTGACACCGATGACGGGGCGGCCCGGGAAGCGACGCGCGCGTTCGAGGCGCCGGGCGGCCCGCGCGGCACCGCCGTTGTTGAACCCCATCCGGTTCACGAGCGCTCGGTCGGCGACGAGCCGGAACAACCGGGGCCGTTCGTTCCCGGGCTGCGGTCGGGCGGTGAGCGTGCCGACCTCGACGTGCCCGAACCCCAGGAGCCCGAGCCCGATGACGCCCTTGGCGTCCTTGTCGAACCCCGCCGCCATCCCGAAGCGCGACGGGAAGTGGATGCCCATCGTCGTGACGCCGTCTGCGGCACCGGGCCGTCCGTAGCGCTCGGCCAGTCCCGCGAGCACGGGGAGCCGGGGCAGGACACGGATCACGCCGAAGGCCAGGTGGTGCGCGCGTTCTGGGTCCATCCGGGCGAACACCACCCGGAACACGACCTTGTACCCGGCCCGGAGGAGGACTTCGGCGACGCCGCTCATCCGGCGCTCGTCGCGCTGCGGCCCGCCGCCGCGTCGGCGTCGGCGTCGGCGTGGTGGTCGATGCGCAGTTGCTTGATGGCGTCGTCGAAGTCGTCGAGCGACTCGAACGCCTGGTAGACGCTGGCGAAGCGCAGGTACGCGACCTCGTCGAGCTCGCGGAGCGGATCGAGGATCGCGAGCCCGATGTCGTTCGCGTCGATCTGGCTCGCACCGGACGAACGGACGATCTCCTCGACGCGCTGGGCGAGCACGGCGAGGTCGGCGTCGGTGACGGGGCGACCTTGGCACGCCTTGCGGACGCCCGAGATGATCTTCTCGCGGCTGAACGGCTCGAGCACCCCGTTGCGCTTGACCACGTTGAGGCTCGCGGTCTCGGTGGTCGAGAACCGGCGCCCGCAGTTCGGGCACTGGCGACGACGGCGGATCGACGTGCCGTCGTCACTGGTCCGGGAGTCGACGACGCGCGAGTCCGGGTGGCGGCAGAAGGGGCAGAACATGTCGCAGACGATCGTACCGGGTGGTCAGGAGCGGGCGAGGCGTGCGGCCACGGCGGCCCCGTGCGCCGGCAGCTGCTCCGCCTCGGCCAACGCCACGATGCGCGGACCGACTTCGGCGAGGGCCTCCGCGTCGTAGCGCACGATCTGCTGCGGGCGCAGGAACGTCGCCGCCGAGAGGCCGGCGCCGAACCGGGCCTGCCCGCCCGTCGGGAGCACGTGGTTCGACCCCGCGAGGTAGTCGCCGAGACTGACCGGAGCGGACGGCCCGACGAACACCGCACCGGCGCTGTCGATCTCCGCGAGCACGGCGTCGTCGTCCTCCGTCTGGATCTCGAGGTGTTCCGGTCCGTACGCGTTGCTGACCGCGGCGGCGTCCGTCAGCGAGCCGACGAGCACGACGGCCGACTGCGGGCCGCCGAGCGCCACGCGCACGCGGTCCGCGGTGGCCAGCCGGGCGAGCTGTGCCGGGATCGCGGCGTCGACCGCGTCGGCCAGGGCCTCGGACGTCGTCACGAGGACGCTGCCCGCCTGCTCGTCGTGCTCGGCCTGGCTCACCAGGTCGGCGGCGACGTACTCGGCGTCGGCGGAGGCGTCGGCGATGACGAGGATCTCGGTCGCGCCGGCCTCGGCGTCGATGCCGACGAGGCCGCGGACGAGCCGCTTCGCCGCCGCGACGTAGTTGTTGCCGGGACCGGTCACGAGGTCGACCGGCTCGAGCCCGATCTCCGGCACACCGTGCGCGAGTGCCCCGATCGCACCCGCACCGCCCATCGCGTAGACCTCGTCGACGCCCAGGAGGCCCGCGGCCCCCAGGATCGTCGGGTGCACGCCGTGTCCGTGGTCGCGTTGGGGCGGGGACACGAGGGCGATCGACCGCACCCCGGCCACCTGGGCCGGCACGACGTTCATGACCACGCTCGACGGGTACACGGCCTTGCCGCCCGGCACGTAGAGGCCGACCCGACGCACGGGGCGCCACCGCTGGTGGACCTCGGCTCCGTCGGCGAGCGTGGTGATCGCGGCCTGGGGCACCTGGGCGGTGCTCGCCGCACGGACGCGCCGGATGGCCTCGTCGAGCGCGTTCCGGACCACCGGGTCGAGTCCGGCCACTGCTGCGCCGATCGCTGCCGCTCCCACGCGGACGGCGCCGGGCGCGCCCCCGTCGAACCGCTCCGCCTGCTCGCGGAGCGCGGCGGCACCGCGGTCACGGACGTCGTCCACCAGGTCACGCGCCGCGGTCGTCGCACTCGCGACGTCACCCGCGGCCCGCGGCATCAGTCGGAGGAGTTCGGCGCGGTCCGGCAGTCCGCCGCGGAGGTCGATTCGTCGCATCATGGCCAGCCCAGCCTACCGAGGCCGACCCGGTCACCGACGGCGCAGGTCACACGAGACAGGACGGTCCGAGCAGGCTCTTCAGCTCGCCGAAGAGATCCGGCGTCAACGCGACCGGGAACGGGATCTCGAAGGTGCGCGCGGCGTCCTCCTTGAGGAGCCGGAGTCGCACCTCGGTGTCCCCGTGATGACGGCCGAGCACCTTCGCCAGCTCGGAGACGGTCTCGGTCGTCGCACGCCGTTCCGGCAACGACAGCGTGAGCGGCCCCGAGCCCATGGCGTCGCCGACGTTCGGCGCGAACATGCTCACCGCGTGCAGGCTCTTGCCGTCGTCGCGCACGCTCACCCGACCCCGCAGGACGACGATGGCGTCCGCCTGGAGCATCGGGCCGAACTCCTGGTAGGTCTTGCCGAGGAACATGACGCCGATCTCGCCGGCGAAGTCCTCGATCTGCACGATGCCGTACGGGTTGCCCGAGTTCTTCGACACCCGGTGCTGCACGCTCGTCAGGAGTCCGGCGACCGTCACGGTCTCGCCGTCGATGTGGTCCTCGGCCGCGACGATGTCGGCGATCGACATCGACGCGTGCTTGGCGAGCTCGACCTCGAGGCCGGCGAGCGGGTGGTCGGACACGTAGAGACCGAGCATGTCGCGCTCGAAGGCGAGCTTGTCACGCTTCGACCACTCCGGCCGCTCGGGCACCTGTGACACGGGCGCGGCGGTCTCGGCGACCTCCGCGAACAAGCTGTCGAAGTCGAACCCGACGTTGCCGTTCGCCTCGTCGCGCTTGATCTTGACCGCGGCCTCGACCGCACCCTCGTGGATCTCGACGAGCGCACGCCGGGTGTCACCGAGCGAGTCGAACGCACCGGCCTTGATGAGGGACTCCACGGTGCGCTTGTTCGCGGCGGTGATCGGGATCTTGCGGAGGAAGTCGTGGAAGGACTCGAAGCGCCCCTTCTGCCCACGGGCCTCCACGATCGCGTCGACGACGTTGAAGCCGACGTTGCGCACGGCGCCCATGCCGAACCGGATGTCCTCGCCGACGGCGGCGAAGAACCCGATCGACTCGTTGACGTCGGGCGGCATGACCTTGATGCCCATGCGCCGACACTCGTTGAGGTACAGCGCGAGCTTGTCGCGGGCGTCGCCGACGCTGGTCAGCAGCGCCGCCATGTACTCCGCCGGGTAGTGCGCCTTGAGGTACGCCGTCCAGTAGGACACGACCCCGTACGCCGCCGAGTGCGCCTTGTTGAACGCGTAGTCGGAGAAGGGCAACAGGATGTCCCACAGCGTCTTGATGGCCGCGTCGGAGTAGCCGTTGTCCTTCATGCCCTGCTCGAAGCCCGCGTACTGCTTGTCGAGCTCGGACTTCTTCTTCTTGCCCATCGCCCGCCGCAGGATGTCGGCCTGACCGAGCGAGAATCCGGCCACCCGCTGCGCGATCGCCATGACCTGCTCCTGGTAGATGATCAGGCCGTAGGTCGTGTCGAGGATGTCGGCGAGGGGCTCGGCGAGCTCCGGGTGGATGGGCGTGATCTCCTGCTCGCCGTTCTTGCGCAGGGCGTAGTTCGTGTGCGAGTTCGCACCCATCGGCCCCGGGCGGTACAGCGCGATGAGCGCGGAGATGTCCTCGAAGTTGTCGGGGCGCATGAGCCGGAGGAGCCCACGCATCGGACCGCCGTCGAGCTGGAAGACGCCGAGCGTGTCACCGCGCTGCAGCAGCGCGTAGGCCTCGGGGTCGTCGAGGGTGAGCGACTCGAGGTCGAGGTCGGTCCCCCGGTTCATCTTGATGTTGTCGATGGCGTCGCTGATGATCGTGAGGTTGCGGAGCCCCAGGAAGTCCATCTTGATCAGCCCGAGCGACTCCGCAGCCGGGTAGTCGAACTGCGTGACGATCTGGCCGTCCTGCTCGCGCTTCATGATCGGGATGATGTCGATGAGCGGATCGCTCGACATGATCACGCCGGCCGCGTGCACACCCCACTGTCGCTTCAGGCCCTCGAGCCCCAGGGCGGTGTCGAAGACCGTCCGGGCCTCGGGGTCCGACTCGACGACGGCGCGGACGTCCGCGGCCTCCTTGTAGCGCGGGTGGTCGCGGTCGAAGATGCCCGTGAGCGGGATGTCCTTGCCCATCACGGGCGGCGGCATCGCCTTCGTGAGCTTCTCGCCCATGCCGAACGGGAACCCCAGGACGCGCGAGGAGTCCTTGAGGGCCTGCTTCGCCTTGATCGTGCCGTACGTGACGATCTGCGCGACGCGCTCGTCGCCGTACTTCTCGGTGACGTACTTGATCGCCTCACCGCGGCGACGGTCGTCGAAGTCGACGTCGAAGTCGGGCATCGAGACGCGGTCCGGGTTGAGGAACCGCTCGAAGATCAGACCGTGTGCCAGTGGGTCGAGGTCCGTGATGCGCATGGCGTAGGCGGCCATGGACCCGGCACCGGAACCGCGGCCCGGCCCGACGCGGATGCCGTTGTCCTTCGACCAGTTGATGAAGTCCGCGACGACGAGGAAGTACCCCGGGAACCCCATCTGCGTGATGATGCCGACCTCGTAGTCGGCCCGCTTCCGCACGGCGTCCGGGATGCCGTCCGGGTAGCGGTAGTGCAGCCCCTTCTCGACCTCCTTGACGAACCAGGACTCCTCGTTCTCGCCCTCGGGCGTCGGGAACCGCGGCATGTAGTTCGCCGAGGTGTCGAACTCGACGTCGCACCGCTCGGCGATCGCCAGGGTGTTGTCGCAGGCGTCCGGGTGGTCGCGGAACAGGTGCCGCATCTGTGCCGGGGTCTTGAGGTAGAACTCGTCGGCGTCGAACTTGAACCGGTTCGGGTCGTTCAGCGTCGACCCGGACTGCACGCAGAGCAGCGCCGCGTGCGAGGTGGCGTCGCCCGCGTGCGTGTAGTGCAGGTCGTTCGTGGCGACGAGCGGGAGGCCGAGGTCCTTCGCGAGGCGGATCAGGTCCGTCATGATCCGACGCTCGATGCCGAGCCCGTGGTCCATGATCTCGCAGAAGTAGTTGTCGGCGCCGAAGATGTCACGGTAGTCGGCCGCGGCCCGGACGGCCTCGTCGTACTGCCCCAGGCGCAGCCGCGTCTGGACCTCGCCCGAGGGGCACCCGGTGGTCGCGATGAGGCCCTTGGCGTACGTCGACAGGAGCTCGCGGTCCATGCGCGGCTTGAAGTAGTAGCCCTCGATCGAGGCGCGGGAGGACAACCGGAAGAGGTTGTGCATGCCCTCGGTGGTCTCGGCGAGCAGCGTCATGTGCGTGTACGCGCCGGCACCGGAGACGTCGTCGCCGCCGCCGTCGCCCCATCGGATCCGGGTCTTGTCGCTCCGGTGGGTGCCGGGCGTGATGTAGGCCTCGGTCCCGATGATGGGCTTGACCCCGGCACCACGAGCCGTCTTCCAGAAGTCGAACGCGCCGAACATGTTGCCGTGGTCCGTCACGGCGACCGCCGGCATGCCCTGCGCGGCGGTCTCGCCGACGAGCTGTCCGATCCGCGCCGCGCCGTCGAGCATGGAGTACTCGCTGTGCACGTGCAGGTGGACGAAGGAGTCGCTGTCCGCCACGGAACCTCCGGCGATCGATGCTCTGACCTGGTCCGGGAATCGTAACGGGCACGGACGACATCGCGTGGTCGGGCCGCGCGGGTTCAGCCCTCGCGGACGAGTTCCAGGGCGTGTCGCAGGTCGTCCGGGTACGCCGCCTCGAACTCGACCCAGACGCCCGTGCGGGGGTGCTCGAAGCCGAGCCGGACGGCGTCGAGCCACTGCCGCGTCAGCCCGAGTTCCGCGCTGAGCACCGGGTCGGCGCCGTACGTCGTGTCCCCGACGCACGGGTGCCGGGTGGCCGCCATGTGGACGCGGATCTGGTGGGTCCGGCCGGTCTCCAGGTGGACCTCGAGCAGTGTCGCCGCACGGAACGCCTCGAGGGTCTCGTAGTGCGTCACGCTGGGCTTGCCGTCCGCGACGACCGCGAACTTCCAGTCGCTCGAGGGGTGGCGGCCGATGGGGGCGTCGATGGTGCCGGAGGTGGGATCGGGATGCCCCTGCACGAGCGCGTGGTAGACCTTGTCGACCGTCCGCTCCTTGAACGCGCGCTTGAGCGCCGTGTACGCCAGCTCCGTCTTGGCCACGACCATGAGGCCGCTCGTCCCGACGTCGAGCCGGTGCACGATGCCCGCGCGTTCCGCCGCACCCGAGGTCGCGATCGTGAACCCCGCCGCCGCGAGGCCGCCGGGCACCGTCGGCCCGTCCCAGCCCGGCGACGGGTGCGCCGCGACACCGACCGGCTTGTCCACGACCACGATGTCCTCGTCGTCGTACACGATCGTCATGCCGGGCACCGCCATCGGGACGACCCGCGGCGACTCCTTCGGCGACCACTCGACCTCGAGCCAGCTGTCGGCGTGCAGGCGGTCCGACTTGTCGACGACGACCCCGTCGACCCGGACGCCGCCGGCGGCGACGACGTCCGCGGCGAACGACCGGCTGAACCCCAGCAGTTTGGCGATGGCCGCGTCGACACGCTCGCCCGCGAGCCCGTCAGGCACGGGCAGGCTGCGCGACTCGCTCACGTCGCGTCGTGCCCGAGCGACGGCCTGGAGGCCCGGTCCCCGTCCGCCGGTCCGCCCGCGGTCGCGTCGGGTGCGGCCCCCACGGCGGACGTCGCCTCGCTCGTGACCGCGGTGGCTCCCCCGTCCGTGGCCGGCGCCGCCCCGGGGACGCGCCCCTGGGCCTCCCGGTCGTCCGTGCCGGCACGGTCGTCGGCGCCGGCGCGGGCGGCCTGGGTCCGCTTGGACGGCGTCCGCGTGCCGTCGAGGTTCACGCCGAGCAGCGTGAGCACGACGAAGATCGCCATGCTGATGCAGATGAACGAATCGGCGATGTTGTAGATCGCCGGCATCATCCACGGGGTGTAGATGAAGTCGACCACCTGGCCGCGCCCGAAGCCCGGCGGCCGCGTCAGGCGGTCCGTCAGGTTCCCGAGGGCACCGCCGAGCAACATGCCGAAGAGCACGGCCCACCAGAGGGAGCGGATGCGCCGCGCCGTGATCACGATCGCGACGACCACCGCGGCGGCGACGATCGAGAAGATCCAGGTCTGACCCGTGGCGAACGAGAACGCGGCGCCGGGGTTCGTGACGTAGTGCAGCTGCAGGAGCCCGCCGAGCACCGGCACGGTCGCGCCGTAGGTCAGGTGGGCGACGACGAGGGCCTTGACGACCTGGTCGAGTGCGTAGACGCAGACAGCGGCGAAGGCCAGTGCCGCGATCGCGCGGACACTGACCTTCGCCGGACGTTCGGCTGGTGCAGCCGGGTGGGGCTGGGGCAACGTCAGTTGGACCCGAAGCCCTGCGCCGACGCCGGCGCGGGCTGGAACCCGCTGGGCTGCTCGTTGCTCGCGCTGTCGAGTTCCTGCAGCTGGCCCTGGATGTAGTTCTTGAGCTGCGCGCGGTACTCACGCTCGAACGTGCGGAGCTCCTCGATGCGACCTTCGAGCTGCTTGCGCTCCTGCTCGTAGGTCGACACACGCTGCCGCTGCTGCTGCTCCGCGTCGGCGAGGATCTGGCGCTGCTGCGCCTCGGCCTCGGAGACGAGACGCGCGGCGGTGGCGTGACCCTCGGCGATGAGGGCGTCACGCTTCTCGACGCCCTCGCGGACGTGCTCCTCGTGCAGGCGACGGGCGAGCTGCAGGAGGCTCGAGGTGCCTTCGGTCTCGTCGTCGGTCGTGGTCGTCGTGGGGGCGGCGGCGGCGACGGGCGCCGGAGCGGGGGTCGGCTCCGGCGCGGCGGCGACGGGCGCCGGCTCCGGGGTCGGCTCCGGCTGCGGGGCCGGCGCGGGCGTCTCGGCGGCGCGGGCCTCGGCAGCGCTGAGGCGCTGGCGCAGCTCCTCGTTCTCCTGCCCGAGACGACGCAGTTCCACGACGACCTCGTCGAGGAAGTCGTCGACCTCGTCCTGGTCGTAGCCCTCGCGGAACTTCGTCGGCTGGAACCGCTTGTTGACTACGTCTTCCGGCGTCAAAGCCATTGCCGTCACCTCAATAGAACTGCTGATCGTGTGGAACCGAACGGTCACGACCGAACCTACCAGCCGTGACCTCCGGTGCGGATGCGCGCATGACGCGCATCGGGTCCCGACCACCGTACACCGCCGGTCGGCCGCACCCCCTGCGGCGCCCGGTGTGGCGCGGGTCGGACGCGCGGTCAGGCGATGGCGAAGCGCTCCGTGACACCCATCAGGATGATCACGAGGAGCATCACGATGCTCCACCCGAAGTCGAGCGCGACCGCGCCCATGCGCATCGGCGGGAGCACCCGTCGGACGGCGCGGATGGGCGGGTCGGTGGCCCCGAACACGACCTCGGCGATGACGAGCACGGCACCCCGGGGCCGCCAGGACCGGTTGAAGGTCCGCAGCAGGTCGAGCACGAACCGCGCCCACATCATGAAGAAGTAGATCAGGAGCAGCAGGTGCAGGATGCTCGCGACGAGGGACACCATCGGGGCTGATCAACTCGCTCGGTCGGGGCGGGCGCCGGGGCCGGTGTGGACCCGGCGGAGGATGCGCGGGGAGCGGTCCTCAGGACTGGGCGAAGAAGGACGCCTCGATGTCGGACTCTACCTCAGCGGGCTCGCCGCTCACCGCGACGTGCGCCGGCGACAGCAGGAACACCTTGCTCGTGACGCGCTCGATCTTGCCGTAGAGGCCGAGCGACAGGCCACTCGCGAAGTCGATCATGCGACGCGCGTCGCCCTCGGTCATCTGGGTGAGGTTGATGATCACGGGGATGCCGTCGCGGAAGCTCTCGGCGATGGACTGCGCGTCCTTGTACTCGCGGGGGTGGACGGTGAGGATCTCGTTCATTTCCTGGACCGGGGTCGCCTTCTGTGCGTGGGCGCGTCGGAGCGGGGTCACCTGCGCGCGCTGCTGGTTCTGGGTCGCGACGGACGCGACGGGTGACTGGGTGGGCGCGGGCGGAGCCGCCTGGACGACGGGCTGGGTCGCGACCGCGGTCGGCTGGGAGGGCGCGGCCTGGGCGGCCGGCTCGTCGTACTCGACGTCCTCGTCGGCGAGGCCGAGGTACACCATCGTCTTGCGCAGCGGGTGGGCCATGGTTCCTCCGGGTGGTGGGTGCTCGTGCGTGTCCAGTGCGAGATTAACGAGGAGCCGGGCGGTTTCCGGTGATTGCCGTCCCGATCCGAAGGTGTGTCGCGCCCTCGAGCACGGCGTCGGGGTAGTCGCCGCTCATGCCGGCGGAGATCGCGGTCGCCGACGGCGCCACCGCACGCACGCGCTCGGAGATCGCGCGGAGCCGGGCGAACGCCCGACGGGGCTCCTCGTCGAGCGGAGCGACGGCCATGACGCCGCGCAGGCGGACGCCGCCGGATGCCAGCACCTGCTCGACGAGTGCGTCGACCTCGGACGGCTGAGCGCCACCGCGTGCGGGATCGGTGGTCAGGTTCACCTGGACGAAGCCGTCGATCACCCGCGGGTGCGGCTCGCCCTCCGTCGGTGCGAGCGCGTCGACGACACTGGCCCGGTCGAGCGACTGCACGACGTCCGCGTAGCGACGGACCTGCCGCGCCTTCTTGCTCTGGAGCTGGCCCACGAAGTGCCAGCGCAGCGACAGGTCGGCGAGCTCGGCCGCCTTGGCCTGCGCCTCCTGGTGCCGGTTCTCCCCCACGTCGGTGACGCCGAGTGCGGCCAGGGACCGGACGAGTGCAGCCGGGTGGTACTTCGTGACGACGACGAGCGTCAGCTCGTCGACGCCGCGCCCCGCGGCTCGCGCGGCGTCGGCGATGCCGTTGCGGACGGAGCCGAGCCGTTCCTCCAGACCGGGTTCCCCGGACGGGAGGGGCGGCTCGGCCCCGTCCACCCGACTCACTTCAGGAAGTCGGGGACGTCGAGCTCGTCGTCGTCGTCGTCGAACGCCGGGTCGGCTGCGCGCTGCACGGGCGGCTCGTGCTCCTGCGTCGCCCAGGAGGCGACCGGAGCGGTCTCGTCGTGCGCGTGGCTCGCCGCGACCGGGGCGGTCGTGTCCGGGTCGACGTAGCTCGACCGGCGGTCCTTCTGCTGCTGCCCGGACGGCTCCCCGCCGTCGAAGCCCGCGGCGATGACCGTGACCCGGACCTCGTCGCCGAGGGTGTCGTCGATGACCGCACCGAAGATGATGTTCGCCTCGGGATGGACGGCCTCCTGCACCAGGCGGGCGGCGTCGTTGATCTCGAAGATGCCGAGGTTCGACCCACCCTGGATCGAGAGCAGCACGCCGTGCGCGCCGTCGATCGAGGCCTCGAGGAGGGGCGACGCGACCGCGAGCTCGGCGGCCTTGATCGCACGGTCCGCGCCGCGTGAGGAACCGATGCCCATGAGTGCCGACCCGGCCCCCTGCATGACGCTCTTGACGTCGGCGAAGTCGAGGTTGATGAGTCCCGGGGTCGTGATGAGGTCGGTGATGCCCTGGACACCGGCAAGGAGCACCTGGTCGGCGGTCGCGAACGCCTCGACCATGCTGATACCGCGGTCGCTGATCTCGAGCAGGCGGTCGTTCGGCACGACGATGAGCGTGTCGACCTCGTCCTTGAGCGTGGCGACGCCGTTCTCGGCCTGCGCCTGACGGCGCTTGCCCTCGAACCCGAACGGCTTCGTGACGACACCGATGGTGAGCGCACCGATCGACTTCGCGATGCGCGCGACGACCGGCGCGCCGCCCGTCCCGGTGCCACCGCCCTCACCCGCGGTGACGAACACCATGTCGGCGCCGGCGAGGGCCTCCTCGATCTCCTCCGCGTGGTCCTCGGCGGCGCGACGGCCGACCTCCGGGTCGGCACCAGCACCGAGCCCACGGGTGATCTCGCGGCCGACGTCGAGCTTGACGTCGGCGTCGCTGAGCAGGAGCGCCTGGGCGTCCGTGTTGATCGCGATGAACTCGACACCGCGGAGACCCAGTTCGATCATGCGGTTGACGGCGTTCACGCCGCCGCCGCCGACGCCGACCACCTTGATGACGGCGAGGTAGTTGTGGTTCGTGGTCACGTTGGTCCGGCCTCCGGTAGTGCTCTCCGAGAGCAAGCCTCAACCTCTGGTTGAAGTTCAGGGATTTTGCTGGTATGGGTACTGCTGACGACGCTAGGGGTGCCCCTCCGAACGAGGGACGACGCCACGCCGCGTGTCGCAGGAGCGACCCGCGAATCGGCGTGCACGCCCATCATCCCGCGGATCGCTGCTGCCGCACGATCCCGTTGTCGGGCGCCGAGACGTCGTACTCCACCTTGCCCGAGGGCGCCTGCGACGTCATCAGTGCCGCGAGGAGCCGGGCCTTCGCGGCGGAGTCGTCGGGACTCCCCCAGACGACCTTCGCACCGGAGTGCAGGGTGAGCGTCACGTCGTCCGACGTGCTCGCGGTCACCTGCGTCACCGTGGAGCGCACCGAGGTGGGCAGCGCCAGCACGACCTCGGTCATCGACCGGAAGGCCGTGCTGCCGAGCTGGGACGGCTGCACCGCCGCGAGCGGCATCCCGGCGGGCTGTTTCGGGTCGGACTCGACGACGATGCCCGCGGGGTCGACGAGGTCGTACCCGGACCCGGTCTTCACCGCCACGATCGGCTCGCGTTCGGTCACCGTGATGACGAGCGTGTGCGGCGGAGCCTCCTCGGTCACGTAGCTCGCGATGAGCGGGAACCCGGCGAGCTGCCGCTTGATGGCACCGAAGTCGATCCGGGCGAGCGGCGTGCCGAGCTGGCCGTCCACCGCGTGGAGCACCTGCTGCCGGTCGACCCGGTCGGTGCCCCGCACCTCGATCGTCCGGAGCGCCATGAGCGGTGAGTACACGGCCACGACGACCGACAGCACGAGCACGAGCAGCACCGCGCCGGATGTGAGCCACGCTGCACGCCGGTGGCGGCTCCGCCGCGTGAACCGACGGACCTCCTGGCGCTCCACCAGACGCCGACGGCGGCGGGCCTCGCGAGCGGTCTCGGCGGCGCGGACGCCCGCGCCCAGCGGCCGCTCGTGGTCGCCGTCGGGATCCTCGGCGGCCTCGGCGGCCCGTGCGGCACGCGCGGCGGCGCGCTCCTGCGCCACGGGGTCGACGAAGTCCTCGTCCGGGCTCAGAGCACGGAACCGGCTGGCCAGTGCGGTGATGCCCGCGCCGAGCCGCTGACCCGTCGCACCGGTCAGGAGGCTCCGCGCACCATCCGACGGCGCACCACCCGGCGTCGCACCACCCGGCGTCGCACCACCCGGTGTCGCACCACCCGGTGTCGCACCACCGCGAGCGCTCGCGTCCGTGTCCGACGCGGCACGGTCCTCATGCGGCGGCGCCGGACGCTCCGGGACCGGCAGCGAGCCCGGGTCGAACCCCTCGGGACGCTTCACCGTGCCGGGGCCTCCGCCGCGACTCGGCCGCCGTGCAGGTCGGCGAGCACCTGCGGGATGATCCGGTAGACGTCGCCACAGCTCAGCGTCATGACGATGTCGCCGTCCTCGGCGAGGTCGGCGGCACGGGCCGCCGCCTCGGACCAGTCCGGCAGGTAGTCGACGCGCGACTGGTCGGTGAACCGCTCCTGCACGAGCGCTCCGGTCACCCCGGGCTCCGGGTCCTCACGGGCGCCGTACACGTCGAGCACGACCGTGTGGTCCGCGAGCTCCTCGTAGACGCGGGCGAAGTCCCCGGCCATGAGCCGTGTGCGGGAGTACAGGTGCGGCTGGTGGATCGCGATGACGCGGCCCTCGCCGACGACGCTCCTCGCGGCGCGCAGCGCCACCGCGACCTCGGTCGGGTGGTGCGCGTAGTCGTCGTAGACGCGGACGCCGCGCTCGGTGCCGTGCAGTTCGAACCGCCGCTCCGTCCCCCCGAAGGCCTCGACGCCACGGACGGCGTCCGCCGCGTCGACCCCGAGCCCGACGAGCACGGCCACGGCCCCCGCCGCGTTGATCGCGTTGTGCCGCCCGGGTACCCGCAGCGCCAGGGGGTGTGCGACGCCCGCGACGTGGACCACGGCCTGCACGCCGGCGGTCTCGACGACATCGGTCACGCGGACGTCGGCGTCGTCGGCCTCACCGAACGTGACGATGGACGGTGCGTGCGCGGTCGCCCGGACACCGGCCGTGACGCGTCGCGCTCCGGCGTCGTCGCTCGAGATCACCACCCGCTCGGACGCGCGCGAGGCGAACGTCACGAACGCGTCGATGAACGCGTCCTCACTGCCGTAGTGGTCGAGGTGGTCGGCGTCGACGTTGGTGACGAGGGCGATCGCGGTGTCGTAGAGCAGGAACGAGCCGTCGGACTCGTCCGCCTCGACGACGAAGGTGTCACTCGCACCGCTGCCCGAGCTGACACCGAGGGACTGGATGACGCCGCCGTTGACGAAGTTCGGGTCGAGGCCGAGCTCCACCAGGGCCGTGACGATCATGCCGGTCGACGTCGTCTTGCCGTGCGCGCCCGCGACCGCGACGAGCCGCCGGCCCGCGATGAGCGCTGCGAGGGCCTGCGACCGGTGCATGACCGGCAGACCGCGACGCCGGGCCTCCAGGAGTTCCGGGTTGTCGGGCCACAACGCACTCGTGACGACGACCGTGTCGGCGTCACCGACGTTCGCGGCGTCGTGGCCGATGCGGACGTCGGCACCGAGTTCGCGCATGCGTCCCGTCGTCGCGGACTCCCGGGAGTCCGACCCGGTGACCCGGTGCCCGGCGGCGAGGAACATCCGTGCGATGCCGCTCATGCCGGAACCGCCGATGCCGATGAAGTGCACGGTGCCGAAGTCGTCGGGGATCGGTTGCGACAGGTCGGGCTTGATGGTCATGGTTCCTCCGTCCGTCCCGCGCCGCGCCCGCGGAGCGCGTCGATCACGAGGTCCGTCATGCGATCGGCGCCGTCGCGGTGTCCGACGCTGCCCGCGCGCACCGCCATGTCCGCGATCCGCGCCCGGTCCTGGAGGATCCCGAGCAGGTCGAACGTCACCCACTCGGGCAGGAACGCCTCGTCCGCCACCAGGACCGCGCCGCCGGCCTCGACGACGTCGCGGGCGTTCAGCCGCTGCTCGCCGTTGCCGACAGGATACGGCACGAGCACGCTCGGCAGGCCGACGGCGGTGAGCTCGCAGACCATCCCCGCGCCCGATCGGGAGACCACGAAGTCCGCGGCGGCCATGGCGAGGTCCATGCGGTCGCAGTACTGCAGGACGTGGTACCCCTCGAGCGACGAGGGGCCGATGTCGGACTTCGCGCCCACGATGTGCAGGATCTGCCACCCCACCCCGAGCACGGCGGCCGCGGCGCGGTGGACGGTCTCGTTGATCCGTCGCGCGCCGGAAGAGCCTCCGGTCACGAGCAGCACCGGGCGCGCGGGGTCGAGACCGAACGCGGCCAGCCCCTCGGCGCGGGCGGCGCGTCGGTCGAGCGTCTCGATCTCGCGCCGGAGCGGCATGCCGACGAGGCGGGCGTGCGGGAGGCGCGTGTTCGAGAACGTGGTGCCGACGTGGTCGGTGAAGCGCGCGGCGAGGCGGTTGGCGAGCCCCGCACGGGCGTTCGCCTCGTGCACCACGAGCGGGACGCCCGTCCGCCGTGCGGCGATGTAGGCCGGCGCGGCGGCGTACCCGCCGACGCCGAACACGGCGTCGATGCCGCGATCCCGGATCAGGGCCTCGGTGTGGGCCACGGTGCGCCGGAAGGCGCCGGGGAACCGGACAGCCGCCGCGTTCGGACGGCGCGGGAACGGCAGGCGCGGGATGGTCGCCAACTCGTAGCCGCGCAGGGGGACGAGCCGCGCCTCCAGGCCCTCGGCCGTGCCGAGCACGAGCACGTCGTCGTCCGGACGACGCTCGCGCAGCCGGTCGGCGACGGCGAGGAGCGGGTTGACGTGCCCCGCCGTGCCTCCGCCCGCGAAGAGGAAGCGGCTCACCGAGCACCCCGTCCGGGGTTCGCGACCCGGCCGGCACGCGCCGCCGCGGCCGCCGCGGATCGCTGCGCCGCGACGAGGTGCCCGTCCACGGGTACTGCGGTGTCGGCGTCCGGAGCCACGCGGGCGAAGGACAGGACGACGCCGATCGCGACGAGCGTCATGATGAGCGCCGAGCCACCCGCGGATATCAACGGCAACGGCACGCCGAGCACGGGCAGGAGGCCGAGCACCACGGCGATGTTGACGAGTGCCTGCCCGACGATCCACACCATCACCGCGCCGGTCACCGTCCGCACGAACGGGTCGCGGGAGGTCCGGATCACCTTGACGAACCCGATTGCGAGGACCACGAAGAGGACGAGCACGACGATCGCGCCGATGAGCCCGAGCTCCTCGCCGATGATCGCGAAGATGAAGTCGTTGTCCGCCTCGGGCAGCCACGACCACTTGAGCTTCGAGTTGCCGAGGCCGACACCGAACACCCCGCCGGACGCGAGCGCCCACATGCCGTGCACGGGCTGCCAGCAGAGGTCCTGGTACTGGTTCGAGTTCGTGCAGCCCGACAACCAGGCGCTGATCCGGGACGACCGCGAACTCGATGACATCGTGAGGAACGGGACGACCACCGCGATCGCGAGCACACCCACCCCGAGGTGCCGCAGGCGGGCGCCGCCGATGAACAGCGCACCGAACACGAGCAGCATCATGATGATCGCGGTCCCGAGGTCCTTGCCGACGAGGACGAGCCCGATCGAGCCGAGCGCCGCGAGCCCCACGGGGATGAAGACCTCGCGCCAGTCGTCGAGCTTGTCCCGCTTGGCGTAGATGATCGCACCGATGCCGAGCGCGAGGGCGAGCTTGAGGATCTCGGACGGCTGCGCTGTGAAGGAGCCGATCCGGATCCAGTTCCGGTTGCCCTGGATCGAGTACCCGAGCGGTGTGAGCACGACGAGCGCCTGCACGATCAGGCCCGCGACGACGATCCGCATCGCCCACTTCCGCCAGAAGCGCACCGACAGCCGCGATGCGACGAGCATGAGCGGGACGCCGATCACGGCGTACATGCCCTGTCGCGTGAAGGCCCCGAAGAAGTCCTTCGTGGCCGCGTACTGCTCGACGCTCGACGAGGACAGGACCATGACCACGCCGAACACGACGAGGAACAGGGTCACCCCGAGGATCGTGTAGAACGCGCCCGTCTCGGCGACGAACAGCTGGCGGACCGCGACCACGGCCCCGTTCGCGCGTCGAGCGGCCGCACCGGCAGACCGGTCACCGCCCCCGGTCCGGGTCGTCCCCGTGCGGACGGTCGTCGGCGGGTTCGCCATCGGCGTCTCCTCCCAGGTGCTCGTGGACGGCCGCCGCGAACCGGCGCCCCCGGTCCGCGTAGGAGCCGAACTGGTCGAACGACGCGGCAGCCGGGGCGAGGAGGACCGTGTCGCCGGGTCGTGCGACCGCGGCGGCATGCCGGACCGCCTCGGGCATGACCTGCTCAGTGTCCGATGCGAGGACCTCGACGAGGGGCACATCGGGCGCGTGTCGTGCGAATGCCGCGAGCACCGGTGCGCGGTCCGTCCCGATCACGACGGCCGCACGCACCTCGGGTCCGAACCGGGCCACGAGGTCGTCGACGTCGACGCCCTTGAACAGGCCGCCGACGATCCACACCACGTCCTCGAAGGCCGCGAGGGACGCCGTTGCAGCGTGGGGGTTCGTCGCCTTGGAGTCGTCGACCCAGCGCACGCCGTCGGCGACCGCCACGAGCTCCGTGCGGTGGTGGTCGGGACGGAACCCCCGGACCGCCTGACGGATGTCGGCGGGCGTCACACCACCGGCGCGGGCGAGCGCCGCCGCCGCGAGCACGTTCATCGTCATGTGCGGCGACGCGAGGCCGGCGAGCTCGAGGTCCGCCTGCGCGGCCAGTTCGAGCGCGGCGTTCCGCCGGTCGTCGAGGAACGCACGGTCGCACAGCACGTCCTCGACCACCCCGACGTCGCCCGGCGCCGGGACGCCCGGGGTGAACCCGACGGCACGGCACCCCTCGACGACGTCGGCGTCCTCGACCATGCGCCGCGTGGCCTCGTCGACGACGTTGTAGACGCACGCGACGACGGTGTTCGCGTAGACCTTCGCCTTGGCGTCCCGGTAGGCCGCGGCGGATCCGTGCCACTCGAGGTGGTCGTCGGCGAGGTTGAGGCACGTGGACGCGAGGGGCACGACGGCGCCCGGTCCGGTCGTCGGCATGCTGTGCAGCTGGTGGCTCGAGAGCTCGACGACGAGCACGTCGTACCCGTCCGGGTCGCGGACGACGTCGAGCACGGGGACGCCGATGTTGCCGCAGGCCGCGGCACGCCAGCCCCCGGCCGCGTACATCGCCTGGGTGAGCTGCGTCGTGGTCGTCTTGCCGTTCGTCCCGGTGATGAGCACCCACGGCGCGGGTCCGCTCGGACGCACCACCTTGTCGCGGACGCGCCAGGCGAGTTCGATGTCGCCCCAGACCGTGCTGTGCTCGACGGCCCAGGCGAGCGTCGGGTTCGACGGCGGCAACCCGGGTGACGCGACGACGAGGTCCGGGGCGGCGACGACGAGCTCGTCCGGCACGGTCGCCAGGGAGGTCCGCACGAACCGCGCGCCGATCACGCCGAGCAGCTCGACGCGGTCCTCCGGGGCGTCCTCGGACCACACGGTGACCTCGCTGCCGAGTTCGACGAGGGTGTCGGCGACCGAGAACCCGGTGGCGCCGAGCCCGAGCACCGCCACGCGGAGCCCACGCCATCCGGTGGCGTGCCAGCTGGTCAGACCGTCGAGCCGGGAGGCCCGGGTGGGTCGTGTCATGCGTTGGCTCTCGTGATCCACTCGAGGTAGAACAGCCCGACGCCGGCGGCGACACAGAGTCCGGCGATGATCCAGAACCGCACGACGACCGTGACCTCGGCCCAGCCCTTGAGCTCGAAGTGGTGGTGCAGCGGACTCATCAGGAAGATGCGCTTGCCGTGGGTGATCTTGAAGTAGGCCCGCTGCAGGATGACCGAGCCGGTGACGATGAAGAACAGGCCGCCGATGAGGACGAGCAGCAGCTCCGTCCGGCTGAGGATCGCGAGCGCGGCGAGGGCGCCCCCGAGGCCGAGCGAGCCGGTGTCACCGAGGAAGATCTGC
The DNA here is from genome assembly GCF_003234875.1 of Curtobacterium sp. MCBD17_028. NCBI lineage: Bacteria > Bacillati > Actinomycetota > Actinomycetes > Micrococcales > Microbacteriaceae > Curtobacterium > Curtobacterium sp. MCBD17_028. Next base: position 342,021 of record NZ_QKTQ01000001.1, read on the forward strand.
GCCGGCGACGTGTTGTACCAGAGGAACCCGATGAGCCCGCCGCAGATCGACGCGGCCACGACCGCCAGGTCGAGCGGGTTCGTCACCCGGTAACACGCGTGCACGACGCTGTCGTCGAGTCGCGCTCCGCCGCACTCCTGGTTGTACTGCCAGAAGCCGATGAAGATGTAGGACGCGATCGCGAGGATGCTCGACCCGGTCGCCAGCCCGTCCAGCCCGTCGGCGACGTTGACACCGTTGGACGTGGACACCGTGAGGAACACGATCCACGCGAGGTAGAGCACGGTCCCGATGACGGTGCCGAGGGCCATGAAGTCGAGCCACGGGATGTCCCGTACGGCCGAGATCATCTTGGACGCCGGGTACTGTCCGTGCGCGTTCGGCACGACGAGGGCGACCGTCGCGAAGATCACGCCCACGATGACCTGCCCCAGCACCTTCGCCCAGCCGCCGAGCCCGAGGCTCCGCTGCCGACGCACCTTGAGGAAGTCGTCCACGAACCCGACCACGCCGAGCCCCACCATGAGGAACAGCACGAGCATCCCGGACAGGGTCACGGTGTCGCGGCCGGCGAGGTGCCCCACGAAGTACCCGATGACGGACCCGAGGATCAGGACGATCCCGCCCATGGTGGCCGTCCCGCGCTTGGTGTGGTGGGACTGCGGACCGTCGTCGCGGATGAACTGCCCCCACCCGAGTCGGTGGAAGAGCTTGATGAACAGCGGGGTGAGCAGCAACGTGAACACGAGCGACACCGCCGCGGCGATGAGCAGTGCGATCATGCCGGAACACCTCCGATGCGGTCACCGAGGTGTCGGAGACCGGCGGACTTCGAGGACTTGACCAGGACGACGTCGCCGGGGCGGAGCATGTCCTGCAGGGTACGGACGGCGTCCTCGGCGTCCTCGACGTAGACCGACTCGCCGTCCCACGATCCCTCGAGGGAGGCGGCCTGGTGGATGGGGAGCGCTCCGGGCCCGACGACCAGGAGCTGCCCGATGCCGAGGCGGACGACGAGCCGTCCGATGCGGTCGTGCTCCTCGACGGAGTACTCGCCGAGCTCGGCCATCTCGCCGAGCACCGCGACGGTGCGCTCGCCCGGACGGGCGATCTGCGCGAGCGTCCGGAGCGCGGCGGCCATCGAGTCCGGCGAGGCGTTGTACGCGTCGTTCACGACCGTGACGCCCTCCGGGCCGCCGTGGAGGAGCTCCATCCGCCACCGCTCGGCGCGCGTCATCGTGGCGAGCGCCTCGGCACCGTCGGCGAGCGGGACACCCCACTCGGCGGCGACCGCGAGCGCGGCCGTGGCGTTCATGGCGTGGTGCTCGCCGAGGATGGCGAGGCGGACGGTGACGGTCTCCTCGGCCTGGTTCGGGCCTCCCGGCACCGCCGACGCATCCGTGCTCCGACGGGTCAGCGTGAACGCGGTGCCGTGCCGGTCGCTCGTCAGGTCCCCGATGCGGTACGCGGCGTCCGGGGAGGTGCCGAAGCCGACGACCCGTGCGGCTGTCAGCGCGCGCATCGAGGCAACGCGGTCGTCGTCGATGTTGAGCACGGCGGTCGCGGTCGACGGCAGGTCGGTCACCATCTCGGACTTCGCGCGCTGGGTCGCCTCGATCCCGCCGAACTCGCCCGCGTGCGCGAGTCCGACCTTGAGGACGACCCCGACGTCCGGCTCGGCGATGCGGACGAGCTTCGCGATGTGCCCGACACCGCTCGCGCCCATCTCGACGACGAGGAACCGCGTGTCGTGCGTGAGTCGCAGCATCGAGATCGGCGCGCCGACGTGGTTGTTGAACGAGCCCTCGGGTGCGACGGTCTCGCCGTGCCGGGACAGGATCGTGCGCAGCATGTTCTTGGTGCTCGTCTTGCCGTTCGAGCCGGTGATGCCCACCACCCGCAGGCGGCCGCCGGCGCGGACCCGGGCGACGACCTCGTGCGCGAGCGCGGCCAACGCGCCGTAGCCGTCCGCGACGACGATCTGGGCGACGTCGGCGTCCGGCCGGCCCGCCACCTCGGTCGCCGTGACGCGCTCGGTGATCACGAGCGCCGCCCCCGCCGACACCGCTGCGGGGACGAACAGGTGGCCGTCGGTCGTCTCGCCGGCGAGGGCGAAGAACACCGACCCGGGCCCGACGAGCCGGGAGTCCGTCTCGACGGAGCCCTCGATGACCCGCTCGGGCGCGCCGGCGACGAGTTCGCCGTCCACCGCCGCGGCGACCTCGGCGAGGGTGAGCGCGATCACCGGCGGGCCTCCCCCGGGGTCCAGCCGGCCTCACGGAGGGCGGCGCGTGCTTCGTCACGGGCGGAGTACTCCGTCCGGACCCCGCGGATGTCGCGGTAGTCCTGGTGTCCCGGTCCCGCCCAGAGGATCGAGTCGCCCTCGCCGGCGAGCGACACGGCGTGCCGGATGGCGGCCTCGGGCGGCGTGACCTCGTACAGCTCGTGGTCCGGGTAGGCCTCGCGTGCGGCGTCGACGAGCGTCTTGCGGATCGACGCCGGGTCCTCGAATCGCGGGTGGTGGTCGGTGACGACGAGCACGTCGCTGCCCGCCGCGGCCACGCGGGCCATGTCCGCCCGCTTCGTCGTGTCCCGGTCGCCGTCCGCGCCGAAGAGCATGATCACGTTGCCGGGCGTGAACTGCCGGACCGCGGCGAGGGTGTTGAGGAAGGCGTCGGGGCTGTGCCCGAAGTCGACGTAGACGCTGGGTCCCTCGTCGCCGGAGACCCGCTCGGTGCGGCCGGGGAGGTACGCGTCGATACCGCTCGTGCCGTCCTCGTGGCGGAGGGCCTGCTCGATGGCGCCGAGCTCGAACCCGCCTTCGACCAGCATGACGATCGCCAGTGCGGCGTTCGCGGCCATGTGCCACCCGATGAGCGGGACGCGGGTGGTCAACCACCGGCCCTCGGGGCCGGTGAGCCGGAACTCGGTGTACGCGGCAGCGGCCTCGGTGATCTCCACGCGCCACTCGGCCTCGACCTCGGGTCGGACCGTGATCGTCGTGACCGGGATCCGGGACTCGGCGACCACGCGCGCCCCCCACTCCGAGTCGAGCGAGACGACGCCCCGACGCCCGTGTTCGGGTTGGAACAGGGGCAGCTTCGCCTGGAAGTACTCCTCCATGTCGGCGTAGTCGTCGAGGTGGTCGTGGCTGAGGTTCGTGAACGCGACGACGTCGAACACGATGCCGTCGACCCGGTGTCGGCTGAGGGCCTGGGCGCTCACCTCGACGGCGACCGCGCGCACCTCGCTCTCACGCATCCGGGCGAGGAGCGCGTGCATCTCGCTCGCCTCCGGCGTCGTGAGGCGGCTCGTCACGCTGAGCTGCCCGATGTGCCGCTCCGCGGTCGAGCTGAGTCCCGTGACGAGCCCGAGCTGCCCGAGGACCGCCTCGAGCAGGTAGGCGGTGCTCGTCTTGCCGTTCGTGCCGGTCACGGCGAAGAGCTGCGGCAGGTCCTCGGCGTCCTGCGTCGTGCGGTACACCCACGCGGACACGTCTCCGAGCGCCGCGCGCGGGTCCTCGACGACGATCACGGGGAGACCGCTCGGTGCCGCCAGGGCCACCCCGGCGTCGTCCGTCATCACCGCGACGGCACCACGCTCGGCAGCGTCAGCCGCGAACTCGGCCCCGTGACGGTGCGCTCCGTGGACGCCGACGAAGACGTCCCCCGGCTGCACCTCGGCGGCGCTGAGGGTCACGCCGGTGACCTCGATGCCGTCCGACGAACCGACGACGCGCAGGCCGAACGCGTTGACGAGTTCGGCGAGCGGGCGTGCGGCCGGGTGTTCGGGACGGAGGACCGGAGGGATCCGAGCGGACACGTGCTCCTTCTTCCTCACCACGTGGACGGGTAGGTCTTCTCCGCCGTCGTGGAGGGGGTGACGCGGTACTTCTCGAGCACCTGGGACATGAGGGTGTGGAACGCCGGAGCGGCGGAGCTGGAGAACCGATGTCCCGGCCCCGGCTTCGTGAACGTCACCGTGACAACATACTGGGGGTCCTCGGCAGGTGCCATTCCGGCCACCGAGATGATGCGGTCGCTGCCGTACCCGCCACCGTTCGCCACGGCGACCTCGGCGGTCCCGGTCTTGGCGGCCACGTTGTAGCCCGAGATGGGCTGCATGCCGGCGAGCGTGCCCGCGTGGTCGGTCAGGGTGCTCTGCAGCATCTGCACGACCTGGTCGGCCGCCGAGGTGGACACCACGCGCGTCGGCGTGACGTCGGGCTTGTCGGTGACGGTGCCGTCGGCCTGCTCGCACCCCGAGACGAAGTGCAGCGGGATCCGCTCCCCGCCGTTCGCGAGCGTCTGGTAGATGCTCGCGACCTGCAGCGCGGTGGTCGAGATCCCCTGGCCGAACATCGAGTTCATGTTCGTCTGCGGGTCCCACGAGGGTGACGCGGCGTCGGGCCAGGTCGGCTGCCCCGGGAAGGCGATCCCGGACTGCGACTCGAACAGGCCGAACTTGCGCATGTAGTCGTACCGCTGCTGGGCGCTGAGCACCTGCCCCGCCTCGGTGATGCCGACGTTCGACGACTGGGCGAGGATCCCGGTCAGGGTCAGGTTCTCGGTGCCGTGGTACTCGGCGTCCGAGATCTTGCCGCCCCACGGGAAGGTCCGCGAGTACGGGACCGACTCCGGGGTGAGCGGCGTCGCCTTGCCGGTGTCGAGGAGGGCCGCCGCGATCGCCGCCTTGATCGTCGACCCCGGCTCGTAGGTCGCGGTGAGCGCCCGCGAGCCGAACGACCCCGTGTCCTTCGTCGCGTCCACGTCGTTCGGGTCGACGCTCGGCCAGTCCGCGATCGCGCGGATCTCCCCGGTTCCGACCTGGACGACCGTCGCGGTGGCCGACTGCGCTCCGAGGGCCTGCGCCTGCTGGGCGATGTCCTGCTGCGCCATGTACTGCAGGTCCTCGTCGATGGTCGTCTCGACGGTCCCGCCGTTCTTCGCCTGCTTCGTCGTGACCGTGCTGCCCGGCAACTGGACGCCGTCCTCGCCGCGCTCGTAGGTCTCGGACCCGTTCGTCGCCGCGAGGCACTTGTCGTACGCCAGCTCGAGCCCCGCCTGCGCCCCGTCCGTGCCCATGAACCCGGTGAGGTTGCCGGCGGCGGCCCCGTTCGGGTAGGTCCGCGATGCTTGCTTCTCGGGGTAGATCCAGGGGATGCCGAGCGCTTCGACCGCGCGGTAGTGCCCGACGTCCAACCCCTTGACGAGGTAGGCGAAGTCGGAGTTCGGGGCGGCCGCGATGGCGCGCTTCATGGTGGGGACGTCGCCACCGGACGCCGTCGCGAGCGCCTGGAGCGCCTGCGCGATCGAGACGTGCTTGATCCGGGTCCCGCCGAGCTTGCCCTGGAACGCGTCGACGATGCGGGGCGCCGTCGTGATGTTGTAGCGCGTGACGCTGTCCGCCAGGGGCGTGCCGTCGCGGTCGACGATCGACCCGCGGGTGCCGTACAGCGTCACCGGGATGCTCCGCTTGGCGACGGAGGCCTTGTCGAGCTCGGCCGCCTGCACGACCTGGATGTCGACGAGGCGGACGACGAACACCGCGACGAGTGCCATGATCGCCACCATCACGACGCTGTAGCGGATGCGTCGGTTCTGGAGGGTCTTCCTCACACTGCGTCCTTCCGGACCGAGGGCGACGGTCAGCGCGTCTGGGGCGCCTGGAGCTCGGCCGCGTCCGACGATACGGACGAGTCCGAGGAACCCTGGCCCGACGCGCTGGCGCCGCTGCTCTTCCCAGCATCGGAGCCCGACGCACCGGTCGCCGAGCCGGTCGTGGTGGTGTGGGTCGTCGGCTGCTCCGCGCTCGTGGCCGTGTCCCCGTGCTTCGCGACGACCGCGGTGCCGTCGAGCAACGCGTTCGGCACCTGGTTCGTCGTGGTGGCCGCGGTCGAGTCGGTCGCCGCTGCCGGCGTCGGCGTGCCGTACACCACGCCCGTCTTCGGGTCGAGGTACACGGGCGACGAGTTCGCGATCATCCCGAGCGCCTGGGCGTTCCGAGCGAGGTTCTGCGGCGAACGGAGGACGGACAGCTGCTCGTCGAGCTGCTGCTGCGACCGGCTCAGGTCCGTCTGCGTCGACTGCAACGCGTCGAGCTGGTAGGCGCCCTTGCTCAGGACCATGCTGATGCCGAGCTGCGCGAGCAGGAGCGCCGCGAGTGCGGCGACCGCCACGAAGGCGGCGACGATCCGCGGTCGTGCCCGACGCTGCGCGCGGGTCGCCGTGACCTCGACGAGTTCTGGGCGGGCACGGCGGTGGTCGGGGCGGGGCTCGGCCGCGATGCCGGCCGCGAGGGCGAGGTTCGTGGTCATGTCACTTCCGGATTCGCTCGGCCGCGCGGAGTCGCACGGGGGTGGCTCGGGGGTTGGCGGCGCGTTCGGCCTCGTCGGCCAGCTCGGCGCCCTTGACGACGGCGGTGAAGGTCGGGCGGTGCTCGGGCAGCTCGACCGGGAGGCCCGCGGGTGCGCTCGACCGCGTCCGCTCGGCGAGCGCGCGCTTGACGATGCGGTCCTCGAGCGACTGGTAGGCCTCGACGACGATCCGGCCGCCGACGCGCAGGGCGTCGAGCGCGGCCGGGATCGCGCGCTCGAGCACCGCGAGCTCCTGGTTGACCTCGATCCGGAGGGCCTGGAACACCCGTTTCGCGGGGTGGCCCTGCCGCTGCACCGCGACCGGGGTGGCGGCGGTGAGCACCTCGACCAGGTCCGCCGACCGCTCGAACGGGCGCTCGGTCCGGCGCGCGACGATGGCCCGGGCGTACCGCGCCGCCAGTTTCTCCTCGCCGTACACCGTGAAGATCCGGCGGAGCGCGCGCTCGTCGTACTCGGCCAGGACGTCGGCGGCGGTGGGGCCGGCGGTGCGGTCCATGCGCATGTCGAGCGGCGCGTCCTTGCTGTAGGCGAAGCCGCGCTCCGCCCGGTCGAGCTGCAGGGACGAGACGCCGAGGTCGAACAGCACGCCGTCGACGGCGTCGATCCCGACGGACGCGACGGCTGCGGGCAGCTCGTCGTACACGGTGTGCACGAGGTGGACACGGTCACCGAAGGGCGCGAGGCGCTCCCCCGCGATCCCGAGGGCGTCCGTGTCGCGGTCGAGGCCGACGAGGGTGAGCTCCGGGAAGCGCGCGAGCAGTGCGGCCGAGTGACCGCCCATGCCGAGCGTGGCGTCCACGAGGACCTTGCCGGACCCCTCGAGCGTCGGCGTGAAGAGCTCGACGATGCGCTCGAGGAGGACCGGTGTGTGCGGGAAGGTCCCGCCGTCGGATGCTGTCATGTCGCCCCCGCTTCCTGGACCGTGGATCCGGATCCCCATCCATCCCGACCTGACACCGGGGAAGGTGTGTCAGGGCGCATGGCTGGGAGTCCGGGTCCGCGGGTCAGAAGACGCCCGGGATCACCTCCTCGTCGTTCTCGGCGAAGTCGGCCTCGCTCGCGGCGTAGTAGGCCTCCCACGCGGGGGTGGACCAGATCTCGGCTCGGTCACCCGCGCCGATCACGGTCAGGTCGCGCTCGAGGCCCGCGTACTCGCGGAGGTTCTGGGGGATGGTCACGCGGTTCTGCTTGTCGGGCTGTTCCGCGCTCGCCCCGGAGAGGAACAGGCGCATGTAGTCGCGAGTGCGCTTGTTCGTCATCGGTGCCTGCCGGATGCGGTCGTGCAGCGCGGCGAACTCCTGCTGGCTGAAGACCACGACGCACCGTTCTTGTCCGCGCGTCATGACGATGCCGTCGGACAGCTCGTCACGGAACTTGGCGGGGAGGATGACGCGCCCTTTCTCGTCGAGCTTCGGAGCGTACGTACCGAGCAGCACGGCCGACCCCCTCTGCTCCAACGACCACCTCGTTCCTCCACTTTACTCCACCACCCACCACCGAGCAACGGAACGGCGCCCCTGGGAGGCCCCCGAGCCCCCGTTCTGGGGGCGAGAAGGCGGCGTCGCGGCGGGCTGGAGCACTGCGGAACGCCCGCGCACATGCGGATCCGGCGCCGTTCCTCCCGGGCGGAGTGGGGGTGGAGGGAAGTGGGGGGATCGTGTGGAGCGGAGTGGAGGGGGTGGAGGGCCGCGGTGTGTCGTCGGACCATCGACGGCTGTCGCCCGGGAACGCGACAGCGGGGCCGACCCGAAGGTCGACCCCGCTGTGGTGGTGCAGGTGGACGGGAGCGGCTACTGCTCCTGGTTGCGCTTGTCCCAGCGCTCGTTCATGCGGTCCATGAACGAGCCGCCGGCGCCGCCCTTGGCGGTCGGACGACCGGCCGGCCGGCCGGCACGCGAGCCGACACCGGGACGCAGTGCGAAGAGGACGCCCGCGAGCATGAGCACGAAGCCGACCACGCCGATCACGGGCTGCCGGAGCGCGAGGCCCAGCACGACGACGCCGACCCCGACGAGTGCCCCGAGGACACCGAGCGTGATCGAGGTGTAGGTCGGCCGCCCCTGCCGCTTGGTGACGCGGGCCACGAAGTCGGAGTCGTTCTGGTAGAGGCTGCGCTCCATCTCCTCGAGGAGTCGCTGCTCTTGCTCCGAGAGTGGCATCTCAAGTCCCTCATCCCTGGGATCGACGCTGGTTCAGTGGGCCGATTCTATGCCTCAGCCACCCACTAAGGTAAGGAGGGTGGCTGAGAGTACGCGGTTAGTGGATCTCGTCTCGGATCGCATCGGACGCGCGCTCACGGAGCAGCGCACGCGGCTCGCGGCGATCAGTCCCGACCTCGCGCCGTTCAGCGACTTCTCGCGCGATCTGCTCGCCGGCGGCAAGCGGTTCCGTGCCCTCTTCTGCTACTGGGGCTGGCAGTCCGTCGCCGGCCGGTCGGGCTCGTTCGACCCGCTCGCCGCGGGATCCCGTCAGACCACCGCGGAGGCCGTCGTCACCGCGGCCGCGGCCCTCGAGGTGTTCCACGCGGCGGCCCTCGTGCACGACGACATCATGGACCGCTCGGACACGCGGCGCGGCCGCCCCGCAGCCCACCGTCGCTTCGAGCGCCTGCACGCAGAGCACGGATGGATCGGCGACAGCGCCGCGTACGGCACGAACAGCGCGCTGCTCATGGGCGACCTCCTGCTCTCGCTGTCCGACAGCGTGTTCGACGAAGCCCTGGCCCTGCTCGAGCCCGGCCGTGCGCGCCTGGTCCGTCAGGAGTTCCACGCGATGCGACTCGACGTCACCGCGGGGCAGTACCTCGACATCCACGAGGAGACCGCGTGGCCGACCGTCGACGAGGCCGACCTGCTCGTCCGCGCCCAGCGGGTCATCGTGTTCAAGTCGGCGAAGTACTCGGTCGAGGCGCCGCTCGCCATCGGCGGACTCATCGCCGGCGCGGACGACCGCCAGCTCGAGGGGTTGCGGGCCTTCGGCCTCCCCCTGGGCGTCGCGTACCAGCTGCGCGACGACCTGCTCGGCGTGTTCGGCGACCCCGAGGTCACGGGCAAGCCCGCCGGTGACGACCTGCGCGAGGGCAAGCGGACGGTGCTCATCGCGACCGCACGGAAGGCCCTGCCCACGGGCGCCCGGCAGCTCGTCGACGAGTTGCTCGGCGATCCCGAGCTCGACGAGGACCAGATCACGATGCTCCGGGCGACCCTCACCGAGTCCGGCGCCGTCGCCGCCGTCGAGCGGTCGATCGAGCGGCACGTCGCCCGGGCGAAGGCCGCGCTCGCGGCGGCGCCGCTCACGCCGTCGGCGCGGGAGCAGCTCGTCGCCCTGGCGGACACGGTCGCCCAGCGCGTCGCCTGAGGACCACCCCGACTCGGCGACTGGTCGCGGCTCGACGACCCGCTGCGCCTCGGCGACCCGCTGCGCCGCGACGACCCGCCGCGCCTCGCCGCGCCTCGCCGACCATCGCGGCCGGTCAGAGCAGGGACTGCGCGACCCGGCGCACCTCGGCCTTGCGTCCGGCCCGGAGCGCTGCGATGGGCGGGACACCGATCGACTCCTCGGTCGTGAGCATCCAGCGCACGGCCTCGTCGTCGCTGAAGCCGTTGTCGCCGAGCACGATGAGCGTGCCGCGGAGCTCCGGCAACGGCTCCGCACCGTCGAGGAACTCGACCGGGACACGGAGCACACCGTCGACCCGCGCGGGGAGCAGGGTGCGCTGCTCGAACAGCCGGTGGACCCGGCCCGGGCTCACACCGAGCAGCTCCACGAGGTCGGGCACGGTCAGCCAGCGCTCGGACAGGGCGTCGTCCGTCAGTGCGTCAGTCACGCTGCCATGGTGCCAGAATCCCCCGCGGTCCTCGAACGGGGGCGAGGGGCACGTGAGTCACACCAGTCACATCCGTCTCGTTGATTGACTCGCGTGACGATCCGTGCCACGGTGGTGCGGACCTTGCCGCGGCGCGACGGAGCACCCGCGGCGCGGCACCCGGCCGAAGCAGCACGGCACCCCCGCCGCGGCCCCCGAGGAGAGTGATCACCGTGGACACCGACGACGCCGCCGCACGGCGCCCGCGCGCAGCCCGATTCGCGACGATGCCGATCGTCCTCGCCGGCACGATCGCCGTCGCCGCCGGCCTGACCGGACCGGTGGCCGCCGGACACCTGGACCAGCGCCATCGCCCCGAGGAGAAGCACGAGGGTGACCACACGCGCCGCGCCGCGCCCGACCGCGTCGAGACCGACCACCCGGTGTTCGGCACCGCGGTCGCCACCTCGACCCCGACGGTCACGACCGTCGCCGCCATCACCGAGGCGCCGGCCTCGTACACCGTGGTCCAGGGCGACACGGTCAGTGCGATCGCGGCCCGGTACGGGCTCTCGCCGCGCGACGTCCTCAGCGCGAACGGCCTGAGCTGGAACGCGATCATCCACCCGGGGCAGACCCTGACGCTGCGGTCGGGGTCGACCGCGACCGGCCGGACCGGCGGGACCTCGACCTACCACGTGGTGTCGGGCGACACGGCGACCGGCATCGCGGCGCGGCTCGGTGTCTCCACGAACGCGCTGCTCGCCGCCAACCAGTTGTCGGCCACGAGTGTCATCTACCCGGGGCAGACGCTCCGGGTGCCGTCGGCGACCACCACCTCGACGGTCGCGGTGACGACGAACGCCGGGACCAGCACCGCGGCACCGGCGGTCAGCAGCGCGACGACCGTGCACATCCACGCCGGTGACACCCTGGCCACGATCGCGTCGGCGCACGCCGTCTCGGTCGCCGACCTGCTCGCCGCGAACGGCCTGACCTACACGAGCACGATCTACGCCGGGAGCACCCTCGTCGTGCCGGCGTCGAGCGGTGTCGGCCTGACGAACGAGATGCGGGCCAACGCCGAGACCATCGTCCGCGTCGGCCGCGCCCTGGGGGTTCCCGAGCGGGGCCTCGTCGTCGCGCTCGCGGCCGCGATGCAGGAGTCCGGGCTCCGCGACCTCGACCACGGGGACCGCGATTCGATCGGACTGTTCCAGCAGCGGCCGAGCCAGGGCTGGGGATCCGCGTCCGAGCTCATGGACCCGACGTACGCGGCGAGGCTGTTCTTCGGCGGTCCGCACAACCCGAACGCCGGCACGACGGCCGGTCTCCTCGACGTCCCCGGCTGGCAGTCGATGTCGGTCACGGACGCGGCCCAGGCCGTGCAGAACTCGGCGTACCCGAAGGCGTACGGCCAGTGGGAGAAGCCCGCGACCGCGTGGCTCGCCACCCTCTGACACCGGATCCGGCCGCCAGGTCGGAGGCGGGACCGGTCGTCCGTGAGCACCGCCTCCTCCTCCAGATCGAGATTGCATCACGGTCGGTGCGTCAGCGGCGGTGGTCCGACGCCCGATTCGTAGAATGCCGACCGTGACCATGAACGCCGCGACGGATCCGATGATCGGTCGGATGATCGACCAGCGGTACCGCGTCCGGTCGCGCATCGCCCGCGGTGGCATGGCCACCGTGTACCTCGCCACGGACGTCCGTCTGGAGCGCCGCGTCGCGATCAAGATCATGCACGGTCACCTGGCGGACGACGCCGCGTTCCGCGGACGCTTCATCCAGGAGGCCCGGTCCGCCGCCCGTCTGTCCCACCCGAACGTCGTGGGCGTGTTCGACCAGGGGCAGGAGACCGACTGCACCTACATCGTCATGGAGTACATCCCGGGCATCACGCTCCGTGACCTCCTGCAGGAGCACCGGGCGCTCACGAGCGACCAGGCGCTCGACATCCTCCGCGCCGTCCTCGCCGGGCTCGCGTCCGCGCACCGGGCGGGCATCGTGCACCGTGACCTCAAGCCCGAGAACGTCCTCCTCGCGGACGACGGCCGGATCAAGCTCGGCGACTTCGGCCTCGCGCGCGCCGCGACGGCGAACACCGCCACCGGTGCGGCCCTGCTCGGGACCATCGCGTACCTCTCCCCCGAACTCGTCACGCGCGGAGTGGCGGACACCCGGAGCGACATCTACGCCGTCGGCATCATGCTGTACGAGATGCTCACGGGCGAGCAGCCGTACAAGGGCGACCAGCCGATGCAGATCGCGTACCAGCACGCGAACGACACGGTCCCGGCCCCGAGCGCGAGCAACCCGGCGGTGCCGCCCGAACTCGACGACGTCGTCCGCTGGGCCACCGCGCGCGACCCCGATGAACGGCCGCGCGACGCCCGCGCGATGCTCGACGGCCTCGCGGGCATCGACGAGCGGATGAGCGACCCTCGCGCGACGTCCGTGCTCCACCCCGCCGGCACCACCACCGTCCTGCCGCTCGACGCCGCGCCCGCGGACACCACGATGCTCGGTCCGCGTGGTCCGCTCGCTCCGCCCCGGAGCCCGATCGGTCCGCAGCGCTCGACGACGTCGGCGCCCCGGTTCCCACCGACGGCGAGCGAGTCGCTCGAGACCGCTCTCGCTCCCGCCGCGGGACGCCTCGCGCACACGACCGCCCGGCGCCGTCGCCGCGGGTGGGTCCTCCTCGCCGTCGTGGTCGTGGTGGCACTCGTCGTCGGGGTCGTCGCGTGGTGGTTCGGACCCGGGCCCGGCGGCAACGTGCGCGTGCCGGAGGTCGCCGGCAAGAGCGTCTCCCAGGCACGCCGCCTGATCGAGGAGCGGGGACTGCACGCCGCGTCGAGCACCGGTGCGCGCCCCGACGCGGTCGTCCACGCGGGCGCCGTCTCGGCGACCGCGCCGGACGCCCGGCGCATCGTGACGCGCGGGACGACGATCCGGATCCTCGTCTCGTCCGGGCCCCGTCCCATCGTGCTGCCCGCGATCGTCGGACAGCCGGTCGCGACCGTGCGGAGCGAACTCGCCCCGCACTTCACACTCGAGCAGCTGCGCTACCGGTTCGACGGATCCGCTGCCGCGGGCACCGTCCTCGCCGCGACCGGCACGACCGAGGCCGGCGACGACGTCGACCTGACCACCGTCCACCAGTACGGCGAGCGGATGCCCGTCCGCCTCACGGTGTCGCTCGGCGCCGTGCCGGACGTCGTCGGCAAGTCGAGCGACGCGGCCACCGCCGCGCTCGAGGCGGTCGGGCTCGACGCCGGCCAGGCGCCCGGCCAGTACAGCGACGACGTCCCCACCGGCGACGTCATCAAGGCGATCCTCCCGGCCGACCCCGTGGTCAAGGGTTCCACGGTGCAGCTCGTGGTGTCGAAGGGCCCCGTCCCGATCACGCTCCCCGACGTCCGGAAGAAGCCGATCGACCAGGCCGCGTCGACCCTCCAGGCCCTCGGCCTGCGCGTGTCCTACCCGGACTGCACGAACGTGCTGTGCTCGTTCTACGACTGGAAGTCGTCGCTGCCGGTGTCCGCGACCGACCCGGCCCCCGGCTCCACCGTGCACAAGGGCGACACGATCACGCTCGACTACGAGCAGTGACCGGTGCGCGCCGTCCGGCCTCGGCTGACGCGACCGGGGGCCGGACGGACGGGAGGCACGACACCGGTCCGGTGCCGTGCCTCCCGTCCGTCCCGGGGGACCGTCAGGACCGCGGTGCCGCGCTCAGCTCCTCGGCCACGAGGAACGCGAGCTCGAGCGACTGCATGTGGTTGAGGCGCGGGTCACAGAGCGACTCGTACCGGGTGGCGAGGGTCTCCTCGTCGATGTGCTCGGACCCACCGAGGCACTCGGTGACGTCGTCGCCCGTGAGTTCGACGTGGATGCCGCCCGGGTAGGTCCCGACCGCGCGGTGGGCCTCGAAGAAACCGCGGACCTCGTCCACGACGTCGTCGAAACGCCGCGTCTTGTAGCCGGTCGGCGTCGTGAGGCCGTTGCCGTGCATCGGGTCGGAGACCCAGAGCGGGTTGGCGTCCATGCCCTTGATCGCCTCGAGCAGGGGCGGGAGCTTCTCGCGGACGAGGCCCGCACCCATGCGCGTGATGAACGTCAGGCGGCCCGGCTCGCGCTCGGGGTCGAGCTTGTCGATGAGCGCCTCCATGTCGGAGGCCGAGGTCGACGGCCCGAGCTTCACGCCGATCGGGTTCCGAACCCGCGACAGGAAGTCGACGTGCGCGCCGTCGATGTCGCGCGTGCGCTCCCCGATCCACACGAAGTGGCCGGAGGTGTCGTACGGCAGACCGGACCGGGAGTCGATACGCGTCATCGGGCGCTCGTAGTCCATGAGGAGGCCCTCGTGGGACGCGTAGAACTCGACGTGCTTGAGTTCGTCGAAGTCCGCGCCCGCGGCCTCCATGAACCGGATGGCGCGGTCGATCTCGCGGGCCAGGTGCTCGTACCGCGCGTTCGCCGGGTTCTCGGCGAAGCCCTTGTTCCAGCTGTGCACCTGTCGGAGGTCGGCGAACCCGCCCTGCGTGAAGGCGCGGATGAGGTTCAGGGTCGACGCCGCGGTGTGGTACCCCCGCACGAGACGCTGGGGATCCGCCTGCCGGGACTCCGGCGTGAAGTCGTAGCCGTTGATGATGTCGCCGCGGTAGGCGGGCAGGGTGACGTCACCGCGGGTCTCGAAGTCGCTCGACCGCGGCTTGGCGAACTGCCCCGCCATGCGTCCCATCTTGATGACGGGCGTGGAGGCGCCGTACGTCAGGACGACGGCCATCTGCAGGATCGTCTTCACCCGGTTGCGGATGGCGTCGGCGGTCGCACCGGCGAACGTCTCGGCGCAGTCACCGCCCTGGAGGAGGAAGGCCTGACCCCGAGCCGCCGCCGCGAGCCGGTCGCGCAGCACGTCGACCTCGCCGGCGAACACGAGCGGCGGGAAGGTCGCGATCTCGGCCGATGCGGCCTCAGCCGCGACGGGGTCCGGCCACGCCGGCTGCTGCTTGATCGGGAGCGTCCGCCAATAGTCGAGCCCCTCGATCACGTCCGGATCCTGCAGGGCGACGATGTCGGTCGACTCGAACACTTCGATTCCCTCGTGGTTGTGTGGCTCGATGCCACGTCGGGCAGGGCTGTCCACACCGGTCGGGGCGTGCGGACTGACTGAGCCTAACGTGGAAGCGTGGCGCCCTGTTCCCCAGCGGTGGAACCGACGCGCTGCCCCGTGGACCGGAGGGCCGCTGCGCCGCGCTCCTTGACGCTCGACGCGTACACGTCGGCGTACTCCTGGTGGCTCAGGCGTCGGAGCTCGTGCATGATCTCGTCGGTCACGCTGCGGAGGATGAAGCGGTCCGACTCCAGGCCCGTGAAGCGGGAGAAGTCGAGGGGCTCGCCGAAGACGACCCCGACGCGCTTGATCTTCGGCACGTGCTGACCGATCGCCATGACCTCGCGCGTGCCGACCATGGCGACCGGGACGACCGGGACGCGCCCCTCGAGCACCATGCGGGCGACGCCCGTGCGGCCGCGGTAGAGGCGCCCGTCCGGGCTGCGCGTGCCCTCCGGGTAGATGCCGAGCTGCTCCCCGCGCGCCAGCACGCCGAGGCCCGTCCGCAGGGAGGCCTCACTCGCCTTGCCGCCCGATCGGTCGATGGGCAGCTGGCCGAGCGCGCCGAAGGCGGTCTTCGTGGCCCAGCCCTTGATCCCACGACCGGTGAAGTAGTCGCTCTTGGCGAGGAACGAGATCCGGCGGTCGAGCACGACCGGCAGGATCACGGAGTCGATGAACGACACGTGGTTGCTGGCGAAGATGACGGGACCCGTCGCCGGAACGTGCTCACGCCCGACGACCCACGGGCGGAACACCGCCGTGAGCAGTGGTCCGATGAGCAGGTTCTTGAGCACCCAGTAGAGCATCGTCGCGTCCTCGGTCCGGTCGAGCGGTCAGGCGGTCCGCGCGTGGATCCGCGCCAGGTCCGCGGCACCGACGACACCCGCGTCGTTCACGAGCTCCGCGATGACGAAGTCCGGCTCCGGATGGTAACCCCGCGCGGGCAGGTTGTTCAGGTACGCCTGGCGGATCGGTTCGAGCAGGCGGTCCCCCGCGCTCGCGACCCCACCCCCGAACACGAACAGCTGCGGGTCGAGCACGGCCGACAACGACGCGCACGCCTCGCCGAGGTGTCGTCCGAGTCGACGGAGCGCCGCGAGGGCCCCCGGGTCGTCGGCGAGGATGAGGTCGCCGACGATCTGCCCGTCCAGCGTGCCGCCGTTGGCGTCGCGGGCCTCGGCGAGGGCGACACCGATCCCACCGGCGTCCGCGACGTCGTTCGCCATCCGCTGCAGCGCCCGACCCGAGCCGTACTGCTCGATGCACCCGCGCGCGCCACAGCCGCACGGGAGCCCGTTCGGGACGATGCGGAGGTGGCCGATCTCGCCGCCGGTGCCGAAGCCGCCGCGGAACAAGCGGTCCTCGGTGACGATCGCCCCACCGACACCGGTGCCGATCGTGAGCATCGTCATGTCGCTGACGAGGCGGCCGGCACCGAAGCGGAACTCCGCCCAGCCCGCGGCGTTGGCGTCGTTGTCGACGGTGATGTGCACGTCGCCGAGGCGTTCCTGCAGCCGCTGCCGCAGCGGCTCGTTCCGCCACCGGATGTTCGGCGTGTAGTAGACGATCGACTGCGAGGCGTCGATGAACCCGGGAGCCGCGACACCGACGGCCTCGATCGCGTGCTCCGCGCGGAGGCGTTCGACCATCGAGACGACGTCGTCGAGCATGGCGGTGGGGTCCGCGGCGTTGGTGGGGACCCGGTCCTCCGCGACGATCTCGCCGAGTTCGGAGACGACCGCGCCCGCGATCTTCGTGCCCCCGATGTCGATTCCGATGGCATGCACGAACATCGACCCTACCCGGTGTGGACACTGGACTCGCGCGGGGGCGTGGGTCCTATGCTGAGCGCGTCCGGCTCGACGACGAGGCGGATCAGCATCGACGGTCGACGAGGGAGTTGCCGTGCACGATCACCGAACCTCACCCGAGGGGACCGACCAGACCCACGCGGACGCCGGGCACGGCTCCGCCGCCCGGATCCTCGTCGAACGGGCCGCGGCGACGCCCGATCGCGGACTCCTCGCCCAGCGGCACGGGGAACGGTGGGTGCCGATGAGCGCTGCGAGCGTCCTCGCCCGCGTCCGCGCCGTCGCCAAGGGCCTCGTCGCCGCGGGACTCGAGCCGGGCACCCACGTCGCCGTGCTGTCCCGCACGCGGTCGGAGTGGACCATCGTCGACTTCGCGATCTGGCACGCGGGTCTCGTGTCGGTGCCCGTCTACGAGACGAGCTCGCCCGACCAGGTCCGGTACATCCTCCAGGACTCCGAGTCCGTCGCGATCGTCGTCGAGAGCGAGGAGCACGCACGCCGTGTGGCGGGCGTCGCCCCGGACCTCCCACGTCTCGCGCAGCACTGGACCATCGACGGCGGCGGGCTCGACGACCTGGCGCGACTCGGCGAACCGGTGACCGACGCCGAGCTGGACGCCCGCCTCGACGCGGTGTCCGCGCACGACGACGCGACCATCATCTACACCTCCGGCACGACGGGTCGGCCGAAGGGCTGCGTCCTCCGTCACGACAACTTCACGACGCTCGTCGAGGGTGCGGCGGAGGCGATGGCGGACGTCGTCGAGGAGGGCGCCTCGACACTGCTGTTC
The DNA here is from genome assembly GCF_003234875.1 of Curtobacterium sp. MCBD17_028. Classification (NCBI taxonomy): domain Bacteria; kingdom Bacillati; phylum Actinomycetota; class Actinomycetes; order Micrococcales; family Microbacteriaceae; genus Curtobacterium; species Curtobacterium sp. MCBD17_028. The sequence goes on from NZ_QKTQ01000001.1 coordinate 359,922, forward strand.
ATCCCCATGGCGCACGTGTTCGCGCGGTTCATCGCCGTCATGTCGATCGGGACCGGTGTGCTCGTCGGTCACGAGCCGGACACCAAGGACCTCATGCACGCGGTCGCCACGTTCCGGCCGACGTTCCTGCTCGCTGTCCCGCGCGTGTTCGAGAAGATCTACAACGCGGCCGAGCAGAAGGCGGCCGTCGGCGGACGCGGCCGGGTGTTCCGGCTGGCGGCCGACACCGCGGTCGAGCACTCCGAGGCGCTCGCCACCGGGACGGTCCCGCTCGGCCTCCGCCTGCGGTTCCGGCTGTTCGACCGGCTCGTCTACGCGAAGCTCCGCGAAGCGCTCGGCGGTCGGGTGCGGTACGCGATCAGTGGGTCGGCACCGCTGTCGCCCCGCCTGGCCCACTTCTTCCGGTCCGTCGGGGTGCTCGTGCTCGAGGGCTACGGCCTGACCGAGACGACCGCACCGGCGACCGTCAACCGGGCGGCGGAGATCCGCATCGGGTCCGTCGGCCGCGCCCTCCCCGGCGTCGAGGTGCGGATCGCCGACGACGGCGAGATCCTCGTCCGTGGCGTCGACGTGTTCGACCGGTACTGGAACCGCCCCGACGCCACCGAGCAGGCGTTCGTCGACGGCTGGTTCCGCACCGGTGACCTCGGGACGCTCGACGAGCACGGCGTCCTGACCGTCACCGGGCGAGCGAAGGAGCTCATCGTCACCGCTAGCGGCAAGAACGTCGCACCCGCCCCGCTCGAGGACGCCGTGCGCGAGCACCCGCTCGTCGCGCAGGTCGTCGTCGTGGGCGAGGGCAAGCCGTTCGTCGCGGCGCTCGTCACCCTGGACCGCGAGATGCTGCCCGGCTGGTGCGCGGCGAACGGGATCGTCCCCGCGCTCACCCCCCGGAGCGCCGCCCACGACGCACGTGTCCACACGGCCGTGCAGCACGCGATCGACGCCGCGAACCAGCGCGTGTCCCGCGCCGAGTCGATCCGCTCGTTCACGATCCTGGACGCCGAGTTCACGGAGGCCTCCGGGCACCTCACGCCGAAGCTCACCGTCAAGCGGGACCGGGTGCTCTTCGACCACGCCGCCGACGTCGAGCACATCTACTCGGGCTCCGCGGTGCAGACCACCGCGGTGCCGGTCGTGGAGCACCGGCACCGCGGGTACTGACCCGACCCGACGACGAACGCCCCGCCGGAGCACCGGCGGGGCGTTCGTGTGTGGTCGCGGTTCAGCCGACCGTCACGGACTTGCATCCGAGCGTCGGGTTCGACCCACCGCCCTGGTTGATCGCGTACGCGCACACCTTGTGGGTGCCCTTCGCCAGCGAGACCGTCGTGCTCCACCCGGTGTTCGCCGGGGCTCCCGCCACCGCACGCGCCACGTCGGACCGGGCGATGGAGGTCGTCACGCTTCCCAGGTACTTCGACCCGGAGGTCTGGTCGTACAGCCGGACCTCCGTGCTCGAGGTCTGGTCCGGGTCCCATGCCCACCCGCGTGCCGTGGCCCCGCCGCTCGTCGCCGTGAGGGTGTCGAAGCTGCCCTTCGGGGTGGCCGAGACGGTCGAGCCCGACGCGGCGGCCTTGGACATGATGACCGGCGCGGACGAGAACGCCAGTGCGTTCCCGCTGTTCGGGTGGTGGAGCACGACCTCGACGTGGTAGGTCCCCGCGGCCATCGAGCCGAGCGAGAAGGTCGTGGCGTTCGTACCCTGCTGCACCGGGACGCCGGACGCGATCGTCGTGTAACCGGAACCGTTCGCGCTCGTGCCGACCTTGACGTCGGCCGTCGTGCCGGCGACCCACGCCGCGTCGTGGAACTTGACCGTCGTGCTGCCGGTCGCGGCCGGCGTGTTCCGCAGGTGGATCGACTTGAGGTGCCAGACCGCGGCACCCTTGTCCTCGTTCGGGTCGAACCGGAACCCGGTGATCACCTGGCCGGCCCACCCGACCTTCGGGTTGAGGGCGGTCTCGTCGAGGGGGTTCACCGCGGTCATGTCGATCGCGACCTCACGGGCGTTCGCCCCGGAGAACGTCAGGATGTCGTTGCCGATCTGCGGCGTCGACGTGCTCGCGCCGTACCAGATGACGCGCGCCATCTTGCCGCCGCCCGCAGCGCTCGCCAGTGAGAACCCGCCGTCGTAGGTCAGGTCGAAGGTGAGGTAGTGGTACTGGTTCGCGCTGAACTTCTGGACGGGCAGGTGGACCTGCGGGTCGCCCTGGTTCGGCCCCTGGTTCTGCGCCGTCAGACCGTCGCTGCCGTAGTGGATGAGCCGCGCGTTCTGCAGCGTGACGCCCGACGCGTTCGCCGACGAGGTGAACTCCCACGGCTTGCCCCGCTGGACCGTGGCGAGGTCCTTGCCGTCCGCCGGGCTGGGGCTGTCCACCACCGGCTCGGGCATCGGCTCGACCCGGTAGGTGCCGTGGTCGCCGGCCGGCATCGCGGCCTGCGCCGTCGTGCCGCCGTGCAGGCGCACCCAGTTCAGGGTCGCCGACACCGTGGGGTGCGCCGCGTTCGTGACGATGGGCTGGACGCGGAGTGCGACCACCTTCGCGCTCGTCCACGGGATCTTGCTGCCCTGGTTCGACGTCCCGTTGAGCGGGATGTCGTACACGTGGTCGCCCGCCGTGACGTTGAAGGTGGTCCCGCCGAGGCAGCTGCTCGTCTTCTCGCGGCAGGTGTACCAGTAGACGATGCCCTTGCCCGAACCGGCCGACGACGTGTTCATCTCGAACGACAGGCGCTGGTAGCGCGACGTGTTGATCGGCGCCGCGGCACCGTCCCGCCCGTAGGCCAAGCTGCCGCTCACCGTGTCGACGAGCGAGATGAAGCCCCCGGTGCCGTAGTTCATCGACAGCTGCCCGTTGGCCACCTTGTAGGTGCCGGGCCCGCTGAGGTCGGTGTTGTAGTCGGCCGCGTCGCTGAAGTCCCACGGGTCCTGGAAGGTCTCGGACGCGTAGTCCGGGGACTCCCCCACCACCGGCTCGGTCGCGGCGTGTGCCGGTGCCGCAGCACTGACCGTCACCACCGCGAGCGGCGCGGCGACGACCGTGAGGACCACCCCGAGGGCGGTCAGTCGTCCGCGGCGCGAGCGCGCACGGACGAGACGTGTTCCTGATGATGACATCGCTGTCCCCTGATCCTGTCGGCGGACGCCCTCTCTGCGTCCGGGTCCACGGTGACCAGGGAACCTGATCCGCGTCCACCCCGTGAACGGGGGTGCCCGCGTCGGGAGCGATGTGCGCCCCGGTCAGAACCAATCCTGCCCGCGGATGTCGCGGAGCGCACGTCGTCGTGTCTCCGGATCGAGCGTCATGACGTAGACGGTGCCGTCGAGGTGGTCCGTCTCGTGCTGCAGCGCCTCCGCCATGAGCCCCTCACCCTCGAGCACGACCTCGGCGCCGTCGACGTCGAGGCCCCGCACCCGCGCGTACGGGAACCGTCGGGTCGGGTACGCCAGGCCGGGCACCGAGAGGCATCCCTCGTCCATGAGCTCGGGCTCGCCACGGGTCTCGACGAGCTCCGGGTTGAGCACGTAGCCGACGAAACCGTCGACGTTGACGCTGAAGGCGCGCAGTCCGACGCCGATCTGCGGCGCGGCCACGCCGGCACGGCCCGGCACCCGCACCGTGTCGAGGAGGTCCTGCACGAGGTCCGCGACGCCGTCCGCGCCGATCCGGACCGGGTCGGCCGGTGACCGCAGCACGGGGTCGCCGAACAACCGGATGGGTCGGACCGTCATCAGGCGACCACCACCAGGAGGTCCCCGGCGTCGACCTGTTGGGTCACCGGGACGGCCAGCCGTGTCACCGTTCCCGCACGGGGCGTCGTGATCGCCGCCTCCATCTTCATCGCCTCGATGCTCGCCACGGCCTGCCCCGCCTCGACGCGGTCGCCGGGCTGCACCTTGAGCGTCACGACACCGGAGAACGGTGCCGCGACCTGACCCGGGTCGTCGCGATCGGCCTTCTCGGCGGCCTTCGACTCCACCGCGACCGACCGGTCACGGACGTACACGGGGCGGAGCTGCCCGTTCAGGGTGGTCATGACCGTGCGCATGCCGCGCTCGTCGGCGTCGCCGATGGCCTCGAGGCCGACGTGGAGCGTGACGCCCCGGGCGATCGACACGACGTGCTCCCGCCCCTGCTTGAGCCCGTACAGGTAGTCGGCGGTCCCCACGCCCGAGAGGTCGCCGTACTGGTCCCGGACACGGTGGAACTCGTCGGTCGGACCCGGGAACAGGAGCCGGTTCAGGGCCGCCTGCCGCGCCCGGCCCGGCTCGGCGAGCACCGCGGCGTCCTCGTCCGAGATCGGCGTCGTCGTGAGGTGGACCTCGCGCCCGGCGAGCACCTTGCTGCGGAACGGCTCCGGCCAGCCGCCGGGCAGGTCCCCGAGCTCGCCCGCCATGAACCCCACGACCGAGTCCGGCACGTCGTACCGCTCGGGGTGCTGCTCGAAGTCGGCGGGGTCGGCGCCGACCGCCGCGAGCTGGAGTGCGAGGTCGCCCACCACCTTGGAGGACGGGGTCACCTTGGTCGGGCGTCCCAGGATCCGGTTGGCCGCGGCGTACTGGTCCTCGACCTCCTCGAACCGGTCGCCGAGGCCGAGCGCGATCGCCTGCTGCCGGAGGTTCGACAGCTGCCCGCCCGGGATCTCGTGCACGTACACCCGACCGGTGGGACCCGGGAGGCCCGACTCGAACGGCCGGTAGACGCGGCGGACGGCCTCCCAGTAGGGCTCGAGGTCGCTCACCGCCCGCAGTGCGAGCCCGGTGTCGCGCTCCGTGTGCGCCAGCGCCGCCACGAGCGCCGACATGCTCGGCTGGCTCGTGGTGCCCGCCATGGGCGCGGCCGCGACGTCGACGGCGTCCGCTCCGGCGCGGCTCGCCGCCAGGAGGGTCGCCAGCTGCCCGCCGGCGGTGTCGTGCGTGTGCACGTGGACCGGCTGGTCGAACCGCTCCCGCAGGGCCGTCACGAGGCGGTCGGCAGCACCGGCACGGAGGAGGCCCGCCATGTCCTTGATCCCGATCACGTGCGCACCCGCCGCCACCATCTGCTCCGCGAGGCGCAGGTAGTAGTCGAGCGTGTAGAGGTCCTCCGCCGGGTCGAGCAGGTCGGCCGTGTAGCAGAGCGCGGCCTCGGCGACGGCCGTGCCGGTCGCGAGCACGGCCTCCAGGGCGGGTCGCATCTGCGCGACGTCGTTGAGGGCGTCGAACACGCGGAAGACGTCGACGCCCGTCGCCGCGGCCTCGGCGACGAAACCCTCGGTGACCTCGGTCGGGTACGGCGTGTAGCCGACCGTGTTGCGGCCGCGGAGGAGCATCTGGATCGGGATGTTCGGCATCGCCGCACGGAGGGCCGCGAGCCGTTCCCACGGGTCCTCGCCGAGGAACCGCAGGGCGACGTCGTACGTCGCGCCGCCCCAGGCCTCGATGCTGAGCAGTTCCGGGGTGAGCCGCGCGACGTACGGCGCGACCGCGACGAGGTCCGTGCTGCGGACGCGGGTCGCGAGCAGGGACTGGTGGGCGTCGCGCATGGTCGTCTCGGTGACGGCCAGGGCCGTCTGCGCGCGCAGGGCTTCCGCCCAGCGCGCCGGACCGAGGGCGAGGAGGCGCTGCCGCTGCCCGGCGGGCGGCTCCTGTCCCAGGTCCACACGCGGGAGCTTCACCGCCGGGTCGAGGGCACCCGTGCCCGGCCCGTTCGGCTGGTTGACGGTGACGTCCGCGAGCCACGCCAGCACCTTGGTGCCACGGTCCCGCGAGACGTGGCCGCCGAGCAGCTGCGGGCGCTCCTCGATGAACGACGTGCTGACGTCACCGCGGGCGAAGTCCGGGTCCTCCAGGACGGCCTGGAGGAACGGGATGTTCGTGCTCACGCCGCGGATGCGGAACTCGGCGAGCGCACGACGGGCCCGGGCGACCGCGGCGGGGAACGACCGCCCGCGGCACGTCATCTTGGCGAGCATCGAGTCGAAGTGCGGGCTGATCTGCGCGCCGGTCGACACCGTGCCGCCGTCGAGGCGGACCCCCGCGCCACCCGGGCTCCGGTAGGTCGTGATCCGGCCGGTGTCCGGGCGGAACCCCTGCGACGGGTCCTCGGTCGTGATGCGGCACTGCAGGGCAGCCCCGTGCACCGCCACGTCCTCCTGCGACAGTCCCAGGTCCGCCAGCGTCTCGCCCGCCGCGATCCGCATCTGCGCCTGGACGAGGTCGACGTCGGTGACCTCCTCGGTCACGGTGTGCTCGACCTGGATGCGGGGGTTCATCTCGATGAAGACGTGCCGCCCGGCGCGCTCGCCGACCGTGTCGAGCAGGAACTCGACCGTGCCCGCGTTCACGTAGCCGATCGACCGGGCGAAGGCGACGGCGTCCCGGTGCAGCGCTGCCGCCACCGCGGGGTCGAGGTCCGGCGCCGGCGCGATCTCGATGACCTTCTGGTTCCGGCGCTGCACCGAGCAGTCGCGCTCGAACAGGTGGATGGTCCCGGCCTCGTCGCCGGTGGCGTCCGCGAGGATCTGGACCTCGATGTGCCGGGGCCGGAGCACGGCCTGCTCGAGGAACATCGTCGGGTCGCCGAACGCACTGTCGGCCTCGCGCATGGCCTCCTCGAGGGCGGGACGGAGGTCCTCGGGACGGGCGACACGGCGCATCCCCCGGCCACCGCCACCGGCGACGGCCTTGGCGAACACCGGGAATCCGATGGCCTCGGCGCCGCGCACGAGCTCGTCGACGTCGCGGGAGGCCGGCGTGCTGGCGAGGACGGGCACCCCCGCCGCGACGGCGTGTTCCTTGGCCGTGACCTTGTTGCCGGCCATCTCGAGCACGCGCTCGCCCGGGCCGATGAACGTGATGCCGGCCGCTGCCGCAGCGGCCGCCAGCTCCGGGTTCTCGGACAGGAAGCCGTACCCGGGGTAGATCGCGTCCGCGCCGCACTCGCGGGCGACGCGGACGATCTCGGCGACGTCGAGGTAGGCCCGGACCGGGTGACCGGGCTCGCCGATCTGGTACGCCTCGTCCGCCTTGAGCCGGTGCTCGGAGTTCCGGTCCTCGTAGGGGTAGACGGCGACCGTCCGGGCACCGAGCTCGTACGCGGCGCGGAACGCCCGGATGGCGATCTCGCCTCGGTTCGCGACCAGGATCTTGCGGAACACGGGCTGCCCTTTCGGCATGCACCCGGGCGTCGTCGTGGTGCCCGGGCGGACGGCGCGATCGGCCGTCGAGCACGGCGGATCTTGAGGTGGTTCAACCCTAGTGGGGCTATCGTGTCTCGACGTGCATGTACTCAGCGTCAGCTCCCTCAAAGGAGGCGTCGGCAAGACGACCGTGACCCTCGGCCTGACGTCCGCCGCGTTCGCCAAGGGACTCCGCACGCTCGTGGTCGACCTCGACCCCCAGTCGGACGTCTCCACGGGGCTCGACATCTCGCTCGTCGGCCACCTCAACGTCGCCGACGTGCTCGAGAACCCGAAGGAGAAGATCGTCCGTCAGGCGATCGCCCCGTCCGGGTGGACCAAGGGACGCCAGGGCAAGATCGACGTCATGGTCGGCTCCCCCTCGGCCATCAACTTCGACGGTCCGCACCCCTCGATCCGGGACATCTGGAAGCTCGAGGAGGCCCTCGCCAACGTCGAGGCCGACTACGACCTCGTGCTCATCGACTGCGCTCCCTCGCTCAACGCCCTGACCCGCACGGCGTGGGCCGCCTCGGACCGCGTGTCCGTCGTCACCGAGCCGGGGCTGTTCTCCGTCGCGGCGGCCGACCGCGCACTGCGCGCCATCGAGGAGATCCGCCGCGGACTCTCCCCGCGCCTCCAGCCGCTCGGCATCATCGTCAACCGTGCCCGCGTGCAGTCGCTCGAGCACCAGTTCCGCATCAAGGAGCTCCGCGACATGTTCGGCCCGCTCGTGCTGTCGCCCCAGCTGCCCGAACGGACGTCACTGCAGCAGGCCCAGGGTGCCGCGAAGCCGCTGCACGTGTGGCCGGGCGAGTCCGCCCAGGAGATGGCACGGAACTTCGACCTGCTGCTCGAGCGGATCATGCGGACGGGCAAGATCGGCGAGTACGCCGAGGGGGTCGCGCAGGCCTGAGCCGGCCGAGGCGCGGCGTCCCCGTGTCGCCTGCCGTGTGCGCTGCGCCGTGTGACGCGTCGGACGCGCGGGTCACGAGACCCGGGAGACCGCGCGGGGCAGGAGACCCGGGAGGCCGCGCGGGTCAGGAGGCCCGGGAGGCCCGGCGCGCCGCGAGTTCGTCGCTCGGGTCGGCCGCCGGCGTCGAGTCGAGTTCCACGAGACTCGTCTCGACCTCGCGCAGGACCTTGCCGACCGCGATGCCGAAGACACCCTGCCCTCGGGAGACCAGGTCGATGACCTCGTCGTTCGAGGTGCAGAGGTACACGGACGCCCCATCGGACATCAGGGTCGTCTGTGCCAGGTCGTTCACCCCCGACTCGCGGAGCTGGTTCACCGCGGTGCGGATCTGCTGCAACGAGATGCCGGTGTCGAGCAGGCGCTTGACGAGTTTGAGCACGAGGATGTCGCGGAAGCCGTAGAGCCGCTGCGAACCGGACCCCGCCGCGCCACGGATGGTCGGCTCGACGAGGCCGGTCCGCGCCCAGTAGTCGAGCTGGCGGTAGCTGATGCCCGCGGCCCGGGCGGCGACGGTGCCGCGGTAGCCGTTGGACTCGTCGCGCTCGGGCATGCCGTCGGTGAACAGCAGGCCGAGGTCGTAGCGGGTCAGCTCGCCGTCGGGCGTGTCCACGGCTGCGTCGGACGGTGCGTCCCCGGGGGTCCGGGGCGTTTCGTTCCCACTCATCAGACTGCCTTCCACGACGTTCCGGCCCGCAACCGAACATTCAACGATCGGTTGAGAGTTGTGCCGAGGTCCACGCTAGCGAGTCGGACCCGGTCGTCGCGGGACATCCGCACCGGGGAGTTCGGCGTGTCGAGGATAAGCCCGACCGACACCGGCTGTCCACGTTCGGGCCCCGTGCTCACGAGGCGTCGAACCGCCCGATCGCAGCCCGGATGAGGCTCGACCGGACGACCTCGAGTTGCCCTGCGATCTCGCGGGCGAGCTCCGCCGCCTTGGCGCGTGAGGTGGCGTCGGACCGGCGCCGGACGGGCATGAGCGCCGACTCGATGAGACCGAGTTCGCGCTCCGCCGACGCCCGGAACGTGCGGAGATGCCGTGGCTCGATGCCGGTGCGCTGCAGCTCCACGAGCGCCTTGACGACGGTGACGGCGTCCTCGCCGTAGTGCTCGACGGCCGGCAGCAGCGACGCGGACACGGCGTCCGACACGAGCATCGGGGTCGCGCCGGCCGCGCGGACGAGCTCGTCGCGCGTGTACCGCCGCTCGGTGCCGAGGATCGAGGGCCGCGGGCCGTCGGCACCACCCGGCAGGACCGGGTCGCGCCCGGCGTCGAGGTCGGCCAGGTACTCCTTGATGACCTTGAGCGGCAGGTAGTGGTCTCGCTGCAGGCCCAGGACGATCCGGAGCCGCTGGACGTCGGCGGGCGAGAACTTGCGGTATCCGCTCTCGGTCCGGATCGGCGTCACGAGCTCGCGTTCCTCGAGGAACCGGAGTTTGGAGTTCGACAGGTCCGGGAACTCGGGCTTCAACCGCGCGAGCACCTGCCCGATCGTGAGCAGGTCGGGACCCGCGGCCGTCGACCGGGCGGCAGCGCTCCGCGCCGGCACTACGCGGTCGCCAGGCGCGCGATGTCGACGCGGGACGCGTAGAAGGTGAGGCGGAACTTGCCGACCTGCACCTCGGCGCCGTCGGCGAGCAGGGCCTCGTCGATGCGGACGCCGTCGAAGTAGGTGCCGTTGAGCGATCCGAGGTCCTTGACGCTGAAGCTCGTACCGTGCCGGAGGAACTCGGCGTGCTTGCGCGACACCGTGACGTCGTCGAGGAAGATGTCGGCGTCGGGGTGTCGGCCGGCCGTCGTGACGTCGGAGTCGAGCAGGAACCGAGCCCCGGCGTTCGGCCCGCGGCGGACGACGAGCAGCGCCGACCCGGACGGCAGCGCGCCGATCGCGTCGATCTCCTCGGTCGAGACACCGTTCTCCGGTGTGAGCGCCGCCCCCATGTCCATGCTGAAGGTCAGGGTGGTGTCGACGCGCCGCTCGGGCGCATCGGATCGTGCGGCGCCGTCGCGCGGACCCGTTGGACCTGCCATCGTGGACCTCCTTCTGGCGGACCAGCGTATCGGAAACGCGCGGCACCGCGAACGCCCTTTCACTCCTGTGGAGCGACCGCACGGTCCACACACGTCCTGCACACGGCGGGACCGCCGGGAGGTCCCGCTCGGTCGGCGTGGAGCAGCCTGGAACGGGCGGGCGCGGTCAGCGCCCGCGCGCGATCAGCCAGAGCAGGTACGGCGCGCCGACGATGCCCGTGACGACGCCGACGGGCACCGCCACCCCGGGGATCGCGAACTGCGCCACGAGGTCGCTCGCCTGCACGATGACGGCCCCCACCGCCGCGGCGGGAGCGAGGGCGACGCGACCACGACCGACGAGACGACGGGCGATCGGCGCGGCCATGAGCGCGACGAACGACACCGGGCCCGCTGCCGCCACCGCCGAGGCGCTCAGGCCGACCGCGGTGAGGACGAGCAGCACCTTGGCCCGGTCCGGCGGCAGCCCCAACGACGCCGCGACGTCGTCCCCGAGGGTGAGCACCCCGAGCCGCGGCGACTGGAGGAGGGCGAGGACGAACAGCACGACGAACGCCACCGCGAGCACCGCGAGCACCGTGGGGTCGACCGCGTTGAGGCTGCCCGTGAGCCACACGAGCGCGACGGCGGCGTCCTGCACGTTCCCGCGCGTGAGCATCCACCCCGTGACGCTCACGGCGATCGCCGCGACGCCGACGCCGACGAGGACGAGCCGGTTGTCCCCGATCCCGCCGCGCCAGCTCAGCGCGGCGATGACGACCGTCACGAGGACGGCACCGACGACGACGACCGAGAACAGGGTGAGCCCCGAGGCGGCGAACAGCGCGATGGCCGTGATGCCCGACGCGCTCGCGCCCGAGGTGATCCCGATGACGTCGGGGCTCGCGATCGGGTTCCGCACGACGCTCTGCACGATGCCGCCGGCGGTGCCGAGGCTCGCGCCGACGAGGACCGCCGCCAGCAGCCGGGGCCCGCGGAGCTCGGTGATGACGAAGTCCGTCACGCGGTCCGCGCGTCCGACGAGCGCGGCGAGGACCGCACCCGGGGAGATCGCGATCTCGCCGAGGCCGAGCGCGGCGACGGCGAGCACCACGACGAGCACGAGGGCCCCCGCGAGCACGAGGAGCTCGCGCCGCAGTCCGGCATCGGTGCCCCGTGGTCGCCGAGGGGTCCGGGTCGACACGCTCACAGGTCCCGCACCGCCCTGCTCCGGACGAGCGCGATGAACACGGGAGCGCCGATCACCGCCGTCACGATGCCGACCTGGACCTCGCCTGGGAAGGCGACGACACGACCGATGACGTCGGCGACGAGCAGGAGGGCCGGGGCCACGATCGCGGACAACGGCAGGGTCCACCGGTTCGCCGGACCGGTGACACGGCGGACGGCGTGCGGCACCGCGAGCCCGACGAACCCGACGGGTCCGATCGCCGCCGTCGCCGCGCCCGCGAGGAGGACCGTGGCGAGCGCGCCGAGTGCCCGCGCCACGACGACCCGCTGCCCGAGGGACGCCGCGAGCTCGTCCCCGAGGGCGAGCGTGTCGAGTGACCGGCCGAGGGTCATGGCGATGGCCAGGCCGACGACGACCGGCACGGCGACGACAGCGACGACGTGCAGGTCCCCCGTCGCCAGCGAACCCACCTGCCAGAAGCGGATGCGGTCGAGTGCCGACTGGCGCGTCAGGAGGACCGCGGTCGTGACCGACCCGAGTGCGGCGGCGACCACGGCACCGGACAGAGCGAGGCCCACCGGGGTCGGCCCGCGCCTCCCGGCCGATGCGATCCCGTACACCACGACGGCCGCGACGGCGGCGCCGACGAAGGCGAACGGCAGCGTCGCCGCCGTGCCCGCGATCCCGAACACCGTCGTCCCGACGACCACCGCGAGTGCGGCGCCGGCGTTGATGCCGAGGATGCCCGGATCCGCGAGCGGGTTGCGGGTGACACCCTGCATCACCGCGCCCGCCACGCCGAGCGCGGCTCCGGCGACGAGTCCGAGCGCCGTCCGGGGCACCCGCTCGCCGACGACGATGAGCGTGATCTCGTCCGTCCGGCCGGGGTGCAGGAGCACCGTGACGACCGTCAGCGGATCGATCGGACGCGCGCCGACCATGACGCTGAGCACGCACGCCGCGGCGAGCACCACCAGGGACACGGCAGTCGTCCCGACGAGGCGCGCTCGGCGCGGACGAGCGGTCGGGGACATCGGCGCAAGCCTAGTCCGGCTCCCCTGCGGTCGAACGGCGGGCGCGGTGGCGACGGGGACGGCGCCGCAGCCGTTCCCGAGGGAGTGCGGAGCCGCTGTCCACGCCGCTCATAGGCCACTCATCGGATCGGGTCCTGTACTGGACGCATCGACGCCCCACCGGCTGTCGGACGAGCCACCGGAGAGACCAATGACCGAGCACCCCACCACCCCCGCCGACGACGAGCGCGACGGGGACGCCCCGCGCGACACCACGCAGCCCATCGGCACGCCGGCTCCCGCAGCGGCACCGCACGTCGACCCGAGCACGTTGCGGTCCGCCTACGCGTTCGACGGATCGGGCCCCTACCTCTACGCGCCGGACGGCTCCGGCCCCTACACGTACACGCACGACGGCCACGGCCCCTACCTCGTCGGGGCCACGGCGGGCGCCACCGACCCGACCGCGGGAGCGAAGCCGAAGCGCCGCCGCGTCGGCCTCATGGTCGGGGCGGGTGTCGCCACCCTCGCGATCGTCAGCGCCGCGGGCGGCACCGCCTTCGGCCTGGCCTCCCGGGACACGGGGACCACGACCTCGAGCCAGTCGAGCGGGTCCTCGAGCAACGGATCGTCGGACAGCGGCGGCATCGGTGGCGGCTGGTCCGTCCCGGGCGACGGCTCGTCGAGCGGATCGAGCGGTTCCGGGTCGAGCGGTACGGGGTCGAGTGGATCCACCGACAGCGCCCAGACCGCGGCCACCGACTCGCAGAAGGCCGGGATCGTGACGATCGACACGACGCTCGACTACGACTCCTCGTCGCAGGCCGCCGGCACCGGGATGATCATCTCCTCCGACGGCGAGATCCTGACGAACAACCACGTCGTCGAGGACGCCACGAGCATCGAGGTGACCGTCGAGTCCACCGGCAAGACCTACACGGCGGACGTCGTCGGCACCGACAAGACCGACGACGTCGCCGTGCTCGAGCTGCGCGGGGCGTCGGACCTCACCACCGCGACACTCGACGACGACGACGACCTGGCCGTCGGCGACACCGTGACCGACGTCGGGAACGCGGAGGGCCAGGGCGAACTCGTCGCCGCGAAGGGCTCCGTGACCGCGCTCGACCAGGACATCACCGTGCAGAGCGAGTCCGGCACCGGCACGGAGTCGCTCACCGGTCTCATCGAGGTCGCGGCCGACGTCGTGTCCGGCGACTCGGGCGGCCCGCTGCTCGACTCCGAGGGCGAGGTCGTCGGGATGACCACCGCCGCGTCGTCGGGCACGAGCGACGTCACCGGGTACGCGATCCCGATCGCGACGGCCAAGAGCATCGCCGAACGGATCCTGTCCGGCACCGCGACCTCGACGATCGTCATCGGGACCCCGGCCTTCCTCGGCGCGGAGGTCTCGTCGACGAATCCGACCACCGGCTCCGGTGTCACGCTGCAGGGCGTCGTGTCCGGGTCCCCGGCCGAGAACGCCGGGCTCGCCGCGGGCGACACGATCACGAGCATCGACGGCACCGCCGTGACCGGTGCCGATCAGCTCACCGAGCTCATCCAGGCACACGCCGTGGGGGACTCGGTCACCGTCGGGTACACCGCCGCCGACGGCACGGCGGGAACGGTCACCGCGACGCTCGTCGCCGGTCCGGCCGCCTGACGCGGGACGTCCGGGAGGACCGGGGTCAGCCCGCCAGGACCGTGCGGACGAGCAGACGGTGGACGTTCGCGGACGCCTCGACCCGGATCGCGGTCCCCTCGGCCGTCGCCCGTCCGATGCGCGCGAAGCCGACGCCCGCGGCGTGGACCACCGTGACGGGACGCGGCCGCGTCGGCACCCGGAGGTGCGACACGGTCCACGGGGCGTCCCAGAACCGCGCGAGCACCGGATCGGCCGTGCGGACCGCCGCGGGCAGGTCGGGGCGGGCCGTCGGGTCCTCGACCCGGCGGTCCAGGACCGCGGCCGGGAGCCGCGGCGTCGCGAAGGCGAAGGTCCAGGACGGGGTCACCCCGAGCCTCCCGGCCGCGAGCGCCAGGAGCGTGGCGTCGTCGACGCTGCCGATGCGGAAGCCGGCCTCCTCGGTCCCGTCCAGCACGGTCACGGCGGCGTCGCCGCGCCACCAGCGGAGCCGGGTGACGGGCCCGTCCTCCCGCTGCTGCTCGAGCGTGACGGGGTCGACGCCGGCTTCCCAGGGCGCGAGCACCGCGCTCGTCAGTGACGGGACGGTGCCGAAGCGGCCGACGAGCCCCTGGTCGATGAGCGCGCGACCGCCGGGCGACCGGAGGACCGCGGGGTTCCAACGGCGGCCCGCCATGCCCTGCAGCGCCGCGAGCGCCTCGGCGTCCACCGGCACACCGAACGGGGCGAGCGTCGGGCGCACGGGGACCGGGACGTCCTCGAGCACGCGTGGCGGGTGGGCTGCGGCCGGCGCGGGGTTGACGACGCGGACGGACTCGAGCACGCGGGCGACGACGTCGTCGGTGGCGTCGAGGACCGCGAGCGGGCGCTCGGCGACGACGTCGATGCGGTGCCGACCGGTGGTGACGAGCAGGTGCGACACGAAGACGCCCGTGCGGTCGGGGGCGCGGTGGCCGAGGGCGGGAACGGGCCGGTGCGGTTCGTGTCCGTGCTCGGTGCCGTCCGACTCGCCGACCGCGGGGCGGTCCGTCGCGGCGGCGGCCTCCAGCGGCGGAGCGGGGCGGTGGTACTCGACGAGGCGGGCCGGCGCCCCCGCGCTCCCCCACGGGTCGCACCCGACGACGAGCACGCCGTCGACCGAGCCGGGCAGCCGAGCGACCAGCGCGGCGGTCTCGTCCGCGATGCCGTTGTCGCTGGGGCGGGAGCGCACGGTCACGGTGACGCCGTCACCGGTCGTCCGGAGGTCCGCGTCGGCGGCGTGCACGGTCGCCCAGGACGCGGGGCGCGTGATGCTGACGCGGGCGGTGCGGTCGGTCACGGTGTCCGCGTGCTCGCGGCGACCCGGCGTCGACCGGCCGGGCGACGGCGCCGGCATCCCGGCCGACGAGCTCACGTCCGGCGACGACGGGGCCACCGACGACGGGCCCACCGATGACGGGGCCGGTGCCGGGTTCGGTGCCTGTGGTGCGGGGACCATGCCGTTCACGGTACGGGCGTCGGGTCCCCCGCTCGACGAGGCGCGCGGGCGGCGCGCTCAGGACGCGCGTCGGCGCTCGCGGGGCGGCGGCGGCGGTGGCACCGGACGGGCGGCGACGACGGTGGCGAGGGCGATGTCGACGTCCTCGCGGCGGGTGCGCACCGTGCAGATCGTGTCGGTGCGTGCGACCAGGGTGCCGAGGGCGTCCCGCGCACCGTCGCCGTGGTGGGCGCGCACCACCAGGCGCGTGCCGATCGGGGCGGTGGCGAGGAGGGCGAGCGCCCGGCGGCGGTGGGCGTCCGCGCGGCGGACGTCGTCACGCGCAGCGGACCCCGCGTGGTCGGCAGGGTCGGCCTGGCCGTCGGGGTCGTCGTCCACGGCACTCATGGTAGGACCGGGGCGTTCCGCATAGGCTGTCGCGCATGGACCGCGCCCGCGTCGACAGCTGGTTGTGGGCGGTGCGGCTGACGAAGACCCGCTCCGCCGCCACCGCTGCCTGCCGTGCCGGGCACGTCCGGGTGAACGGCGAGCGCGTCAAGGCAGCGCAGTCGGTCGGGATCGGCGACGAGGTGCGGTTGCGGAGCAACGGGGTCGAACGGATCGTCGTCGTGCGCGGGATCGTCGTCAAGCGCGTCGGGGCACCGGTGGCCGCCACGTGTCTGGAGGACCGGACGCCCCCACCGCCGCCGCGCGAGGAGACGGCCTGGTTGCCGGTGCGGGACCGCGGAGCGGGTCGACCGACCGGGCGGGAGCGCCGCGACCTCGAGAAGCTGCGCGGGTACTGAAGCCGCGTCTCGGCTCGGCGCTCGGCGCTCGCGGTCCGACGACGAGCACGGTCAGACGAAGCGGACCGTCTCCTGGAGCCGCGCGCGGAGCTCGAACACGTCGACCGATCCCGTCTCGGCACCGGGGCCGAGCAACACGCCGGCCAGGGCGCTCCGCCGCACGACGAACGCGGTCGGTCTGCGTGCCGGCCCCACGAGCCGGACGTCGTCGTCGACCGCGGAGTCCGGGACGACCAGGAGCCGGCCCGTGAACCGGACGCGGGTCGCCTTCTGGACCGTGCGCGCAGCCCGGACGAGTTCGCGCACCGGGCGCTCCCCCGGCGCGAGGGTCGCGCCGACGACCTCGCCGTGCTCGATGCGGACGGGAGCACCCCAGTCGATGGACTCGAGCGCCCAGAGTCCGCTCGTCGTGAGGACGACGTGGTCCAGCTTGCCCTCGGGCCCGGCGTCGAGGTCGTGCCACACCGTCACACCGATCCCGAGGTCGGCGACGATCGCCGCGGTCGCCTCCTCGGCGAGCGCCTCGGCCAGGAGACGGCGGATGTGGCGAGGGGCGGAGCGGACGAGTGCCGGGTCGTACGGGTCCTCGATCGGGTCGCCGAGCCCGACCCACTCGCGCTCGGCGGCGAGGAAGACCTCGCGCGACAGTCCGCCGGGGTGCCCGAAGGACCGGGCACGTGGGCGGGAGTCGCGGCGCGCGGCGGGCGGCGCGTAGGCGTCACGGCCCGAGGCCGGACGCCCCGCGGGGTCGCCGGCGGGTCCGTGCCCGGCGATCGCCGAACGGGAGGCTCCGGCGTCGTACGCCCGGCGCGCCTCGGGGGTGCCGACGCGTTCCCACGCCTCTTGCAACAGGCGGAACGAGCGCGGGTCCCCGCCGAGGTCCGGATGGGTCTCGCGGGCAGCCCGGCGGTAGGCGCGCCGGAGGGTGTCGTCGTCGGCGGAGGCGGGGACGCCGAGCACCTCGTACGGGGTGGCGTCGGCAGGGCTGTCGCTCATGGCGGTGGAACACTACCGGCTCGCCGCGCGGAGGACGCCCCGTGTTCGCCGTGGGCTCGCCGTGCTCCCGCTGGGCGCGGGCTGCGTGCCGGTGTGGTGCCGCCCGCGTGAGCCCTGCTCAGGCCACGGCGTGCCGGATGGCGTCGGCGTGGTGCTCGATGTAGGCGACGTCGGCGCGGTAGAGCTCGGCGTGGCCCGCCGCCAGGTCCCGGGCGAACTTCGGGTCCCCGGCGGCGGCCTCGGACTCGATGGTCGTCACGAGGGCGACGAGGCCCGCGACCACGGCCTCGACGAGCCCCGCTCGGCTGGACGCGTCGAGGTCGTAGGCGCGGCAGAACTCGGCCGCACGGGCGAGCTGGTCGTCGAGACGCGTCACGGGGGTGTCCCCGGTCGTCAGCGGCGCGAACCGGTAGACCGCCGACGCGACGTCCCACACCCGCGGCCCGGGGTGGGCCGTGTCGAAGTCGATGATCCCGACCGCGGCCCGGCCGTCGAACACGCAGTTGTACGGGGCGAAGTCGCCGTGGCAGATCGTCTCGACAGGAGCACGGTCGGCTTGGGACCACACGTCGTCCGCCGCCACCGCGTAGGTGGCAGCGGCGTCGTGGTAGTTGCGCAGCAGCCGGGCCGCGGTGACGAGCGCGGCCTCGGACGCGACGTCGTCGGTCCAGGGGTACTCACCCGCGAGACCGGGGATGAACGACACGGTCTCGAGCGCCGCACCGAGCGCGATCGGCTCCGGCGCCTCCACGAACCCGCGCTCGTGGAGGTGTGCGAGCAGCCGGTGCACGGTCGGTGTCCAGGGCCCAGCGGGGCGGTGGACACGGTCCTCGGCTCGCGTGATCCTCTCCATGGCGGTCCCTCCAGTCGGACGTCGCCGTCGACGCCGTCCCGTCAATCTACGCGGTGGCACCTCGGGAGTCCGGGCCGGAAACGCGATGTTCACATGCTCCTCGGACAAGCTGCACGGACACTTGCATGCAAGACGTACGATCGACACATGTCGTCCGCGGAGCGCGCCTACGAGCACACGAAGCAGCGGATCATCCGCGGTGAACTCCCTGGCGGTGCCCTCCTCAGCGAGGGGGTCGTCTGCCAGGAGCTCGGCATCAGCCGGACCCCGGTGCACGAGGCGTTCCTCCGGCTCGCCGCGGAGCAACTGCTCACGCTCGAATCCCGGAAGGGCGCCGTCGTCCGCCCCATGTCCCCGAGCGAGTCCGCCGACGTCCTCGAGATGCGGGAAGCGGTCGAGGCGTCCGCGGCGACCCGAGCACTCCGCGGTGGCCCGCGTCCGGACCTCGTGCCCGTGCTCGACGACCTCCTGCGCGACCAGGCCGACGCGATCGCGGAACACGACGTGGACCGCTTCGTCGACGCCGACGACGCGTTCCACACCGCGGTCGTCGCGGCCGCGGAGAACCCCGTCGCGGTGCACTTCACCCGCCTCCTCCACGACCGCCAGCAACGCCTCCGGCACCAGCTCATCCGGGTCCGTCCCGAGCAGCTCCACCCGGCGCTCGACCAGCACCGCGCACTGGCGCGGGCCGTCGCCGCCGGCGACGCCGCCCGCTACGCCGAGGTGCTCCGCGACCACGTCGCCGGGCACCGGGGCGCGCTGTGAGCGTGGACACGTCGACGGGAGCGGTCCCGTTGCAGCGGACCGGGCCTCCCGGCCGGACCGGTGCCACGAGCCGGCGGGCAGCACGGGTGCGGCCGTGGCTCGCGGTGTGGGGCGCCGTCTTCGTCTGCTCGTGGGGCGGCAACCAGTTCAGCCCGCTGCTGCTCATGTACCAGGAGCGTGCGCACTACTCGACGCTCCTCGTCAACGCGTTCCTCGGCGTGTACGTCCTCGGTCTCGCACCGGCACTGCTCGTCGCCGGGTCGCTCTCCGACCGGCACGGACGCCGCCCCCTCATGCTCGTCGGGGTCACGGCGGCGCTCGTCGGCAGCGGCCTCCTGGCCCTCGGTCCGTTCGGCGCGGGGTACCTCGCGGCCGGGCGACTGTGCTCCGGGATCACCGTGGGCATCGCCATGGCCGTCGGGAACAGCTGGGTGAAGGAACTGTCCCAGGGCCGGTACGACCCGGCGGCGGACGCCGGATCGGGTGCACGACGGGCATCGCTCGCCTTCACCCTCGGATCCGGCAGCGGCGCACTCGTCGCCGGCTGCATGGCCCAGTGGGGCCCGGTCCCCGAGGTCCTGCCGTTCCTCGTGCACATCGCCGTCGCGGTCCCGTTCCTCGTCGTCGTGCTGCGCGCACCCGAGACCCACACGTCCGGCGGCGTCACCGGGCCCTGGTGGCGGCAGCTCCGCGTGCCGTCGGCCGGACACCGGCGCTTCGTCCGCGTGGTCATGGTGTCGGCCCCGCTCGTGTTCGCGTCCGCCGCGATCGCGTACGGCTACCTGCCCACCCAGTTGCACGACGCGACCGGACGCTGGGGGCTCGTCTTCGCGACCGCCGCGACGGTCGTCGCGCTCGGGGTGTCGAGTGCGGTCCAACCGATCGCCGCACGGGTGCACTCCGTGTCGAGCGCGCGCGGGCTCGTCGTCGCCGTGCTCGTGATGACCGTCGGCATCGCGGTCGTCGCGCTCGCGATCGCGGCCGACTCGGTCTGGATCGGGCTCGTGGCGAACGCGGTCGTCGGTGCCGGCATGGGCATCGCCCTGGTGTCGAGCCTGCTCGAGGTGCAGCGGATCGCGTCGAGTCGGGACCTCGCGGGCCTCACCGGCGTGTTCTACGCGGTCGCGTACGCGGGGTTCCTCGCCCCGGCCGTGATCGCCGCGGTGGCCGCCGTCGCGCCGGTGACGGCGATCCTGCTCGTGGTCGTCGGCCTCGGTCTCGTGGCGTGGGTGCTCGTGGGCGTCTCGTCGCGCCGCCACCTGCCCGCCGCGGCCGCGGGCGTCGGACCGGACGACCCCACGGCGCACCTGGGTTAGGGTCGCGGGCGTGACCACGATCCTCCTGACCGGGTTCGAGCCGTTCGCGGACGCGACCCGCAACCCGTCCTGGGACGCCGTCGAGCGCGTCGCCGCGACCTGGACGGGTCCGGAACGCGTCGAGGCCGTCCTGCTGCCCGTCGCGTTCGGACGCTCGGTCGACGCACTCCGTGACGCCGTCGAGCGGGTGACGCCGGACGTCGTGGTCGCGGTCGGGCTCGCCGAGGGGCGCAGCGCGATCACGCCCGAGCGGGTCGCCGTCAACCTCGACGACGCCCGGATCCCGGACGCCGACGGCGCGCAGCCCGTGGACGTGCCCGTCCTGCCGGGAGGCCCGGCCGCGTACTTCACGACGCTCCCGGTCAAGCGCATGGTCGCCGCCGCACGCGCGGCGGGCGCACCGGCCGCGCTGTCCGCCACGGCCGGCGCGTACGTGTGCAACCACGTGTTCTACGCGCTGCAGGCGTTGGCCGGGGCCGGGGTGCGCTCCGGGTTCGTGCACGTGCCCGCGACGCCCGAGACCCTGCGCGAGGCGGACGACGCCGTCCGGACGGTGTCGCTCGACGTGCTCGTCACCGGACTCGCCGCAGCGGTCCGCGCCGCGCTGGACCCGGCACCCGACCTGGCCGTCGCGGGCGGTGCGATCAGCTAGCGGTCAGCGCTCGGAGCCAGGACGGCCCCGTCACCGACGCTCCGAGGGCCTCGACGCGCGCTCGCAGCCCGCGGTCGGCCGTCACGACGACGACCGGACCGGCCGCTCTCGCGATCGCCCGGTGCACGGACTCGACGATCGCGTCGTCACCCGCGCCGGTCGCGCGGACGACCTCGACCTCGGGGCCGTCGGTCCGGGCGGCACGCGCATCTCCCTCGAGGACGACCGACCACCGCGGCCACCACCGACCGGCACCGAGTCCGAGTTCCGCAGCGGCCAGTCCCGACGCGGCGAGCGCGCCGATCGCGTCCACGAGTCGCTCGGCGGCGCCGGCGCGGTCCCGCCACCAGCCGTCCGGCACGCTGCCGACGACGTTCGCGGCGTCGACGACGACCACGGGCTCGGTCACGAGCACACCGCGGAGGGCCGGCCAGCTCGCGCCGAACCCGGGGTGCAGGGGCAGCCCCTCGACGTCGTCGACCGGCACCCAGTCGAGGGCGAGGCTCTCGCGGTCGCCGACCTCGGCCCGGAACGGGTGGACGGCGCGTGCCACCACCGTCGTGTAGGTCCAGAACCCGAGGTCGAGCACGGAGGTGTGGCGGATCCGGAGCGCGGCGGCGGGGACACCGGCTTCCTCCGCGGACTCGCGGAGCGCTCCGGTGACCGCGTCCTCACCCTGGTGTCGCGCACCACCCGGGATGCCCCAGGTCCCGCCGTGGTGGCTCCACTCGACACGGTGCTGCAGCAGGACGCGGCCCGCACCGTCGTCGACGAGCAGCCCCGCGGCGCCGAACAGCCCCCACGCCTTCTGACCGTCCGGCCCGTACGCCCACGCGTCGCCCGGGTCCCGGGGGCCGGGCGGCGGCCCCGGCGGGAGGGACGGCGCGGCCTCCGCGGGCACCGCGCGCTCGTCGTGCCGGTCGTCCGTCATCGCCCCAGCGTCCCACGTCGGCACACCGCACGGCCAGTCGGGTCGCGCCGCGGCCTCAGCGCTCCCGCGGGACCGGTGGGAGGCGCACGAGTTCGACCGCGAGGTCGCGACCGTCGACCACCGCGGTCATCCACGTGTGGTCGGGCTGTCGTCGCCGGTCCGTCGGCGATCCGGGGTTGAGCAGTCGGAGCCCGCTCGACGCGGTGGAGTCCCAGGGGATGTGCGAGTGCCCGAACACGAGGACGTCGACGTCGGGGAACCGCTGCGCCATCCGGGCGTCGCGTCCCGCCGCGGCCCCGGTCTCGTGCACGACCGCGAACCGCAGGCCCTCGACGTGCTCGTGTGCGACGAGTGGCAGCCGGTCCGCGAACCCCGGTTCGACGTCGTTGTTGCCGCGCACCGCGACGAGCCGTCGAGCCCGGGCTGCGATCCGGTCGACGGTCGCCAGGTCCACCCAGTCCCCCGCGTGCACCACGAGGTCGGCGTCCTCGATCGCTGCCCAGAGCGCCGGCGGGAGGTCCTTCGCGCGCCGGGGCAGGTGGGTGTCGGACAGGAACACGAGGCGGGTGGGCACGTCAGGCCTCCATCGGGGCCGCGGCGCCCGGCAGGTCGTCGTCGTCGATGTCGGGAACCGGCACGGGATCCTCGGTCTCCGCGGCGTTGAGGCGCTCGAGCAGACCGGCGAGCAGCGCGACGTCGTCGTCGGACCACGACGCCAGCCGTTCCTCCAGGCTCTCGCGGTGCACGCGGACGGAGCGTTCCAGCGCCGCCTCGCCGGCCGCCGTCACCGCGAGCGGCTTCGCGTTCCCGGTGCCCCCGTCGACCTGCTCGATCAGGCCGGCGGCCAGGAGGCCCGACAACTGGCGCGAGATCGTCGACCGGTTGAGCCGCAGGTACCGCGCGATGTCGATCGCCATACACCCGTAGTGCTGGGCGACGAAGTCGACCAGCGAGTGATCGACGATGCTGAGCGCGGCTTCGGGACCTCGGGCGCGGACCGCGGCGCGCCGGGTGATCCGCGCGAGTTCCCGGTAGGCCCGGGTGATCTCGGCGGCACGAAGCCGATCGGTTCCCTGCTCCATCGACGAGTCCCTCCCTGTCGTCGCGTCCGCCGCGACCCGCTCCGCGAACGTGCCAGCGTGCGCGGTGCACCGCGTCGTGTACGCGACACGCTAGCGGACCGGGGATCGAAGTTGTACAGTGCAACACGTGTCCGATGTTGCAAAGAACAACTTGCTACCCGTCCGTCGCCTGACCGAGCGGCCGACGCCCGGTCACGCCGCCGACCGCCACGCCGGCAGCGCGCCCGCGCACGAGCCGTCCATGCTCCGTCCCGCCGGGCTCGGTCGGCTCCTGCTGTCGTTCGCCTCCCACATCCTCGTCCCACTGTTCCTCGCCGCGGGGATGGGCCTGGCCTACCTCGGCGCATTCCACGCCCCGACCCCGAAGGACCTGCCCGTCGGGGTCGTCGGCACGGGAGCCGCGACCCAGGTGTTCGCACAGACCGTCACCGACCGGTCCGACGGCGCGCTCGTCGCCCACGTGGTGCAGGACCCCGCGCATGCGCGTGCGGCGATCCGCGACCGTGATCTGGCGGCCGTGTACGCGCCGGGGTCGACGAGCGCCACCCTCTACGTGTCCACCGCCGCGTCGGACACCACCGCGACCGCTGCCGAGCGGATCTTCGTGCCCATCGCCTACCAGCAGCACCTGCCGTTCCACGTGGTCGACGTCGTCGCCGTGCACGACGAGGACGCGACGGGCCAGGGACTCTTCTTCCTGCTGGTCGCACTCAGCGTCGGCGGGTACTCGAGCGCGATCGCGGTCGCCGCGTTCTCCGGGCGGCTCCGCCTGCTCTGGACGGCGGTCATCGGCGTCGCGACCGCCGGGGTCGTCGCGGGGATCGGCGTCGTCATCGCCGGTCCCGTCTACGGCGTGATCACGCACCATGCGTGGCCGATCTTCCTGTTCGCCTGGATGTACGACCTCGTCATCATCGCGCTCGGTGTCGGACTCCACCCGATGCTCGGCCGGTGGACCACGCCGATCCTCACGATGCTGTTCGTGATGCTCAACTTCACGTCGTCGGGCGGGATCTTCCAGCCGGCGTTCCAGCCCGGGCTGTTCGCGGGACTCCACACCTTCTGGAGCGGCGCGGCCTGGCTGCAAGCGGCACAGGACCTGCAGTACTTCCCCGCGGCATCCCTCGGCCGCAGCGCCCTCGTGTTGGCGCTCTGGCTGGCCACCGCCGTGCTCCTGGTGCTCGTCGTGCACGGACTCGTCGCCCGACGGACCCGGATCGCCCGCGAACGCGAGGTCTCCCGACTGGAGGAGGAGCAGGTCGTCGCTGCCTGAGCACCCCCGGTTCGGAGCGAGGTTCAGCCCGCGGTCCCCGCGCCTCCGCGTCCGTCGGCGGCTGCTTCGAGCGCGGCGATGTCGAGCTTCACCATGTCCTGCATGGCGAGCATGGCGCGGGTCCGCCGTCCGGGAACGGGGTCCGCGAGGAGCTCGGCGAGTCGGACGGGCGTGACCTGCCACGCGACGCCCCACCGGTCCGTGCACCACCCGCACGCCACCTCGTGGCCGCCGTCGCTCGTGAACGCGTCCCAGAGCCGGTCGACCTCGTCCTGCGTGTCGCAGTCGACCTGGAACGAGATCGCATCGGAGTGCGGGTGCCCCGGTCCGCCGTTCATCGCTCGCCATCGCTGCCCGAAGAGCGTGAACTCGACCACCAGCGCCTTGCCCGCGTCGGGCGTGCCGTCCGGCCATCGGCCGATCGAGTCGATGCGGGCGTCCGGGAACAGGCCCGTGTAGAAGGTGACGGCCTCCTCGGCCTGGTCGTCGAACCAGAGGAACGGGACGATTCGCTGCACGGGAGTGTCCTCTCCGGCGGTCACGACGTCGGACGACCGCCTCGGCGGGACACTACTGCCGAGGCGCCGGGATCACCAGGCGGTCCACATCGTGGGGTCATCGGGAGAGCAGGTCGGCCTTGTCCGGGTGGTCCTCGAACCACTGACCGACGAACCAGCACATCGGGACGATCCGGCGGGTGCTCGTGGCCTCGACGTCGGCGACGGCCTGCTCGACGAGCTCACCCGCGTAGCCGTGACCCCGATGCGCGGGCACCGTGTACGTGTGCGGGAACGCGATCGAGTCGCCGTTTACCCGGTAGTCGAGCACGCTGACCAGGGCCCCGTCCACGTAGAGCGCGTAGCGGTCGCGGTCGGTCTCGTTGCGGAACTCGTGCGCCATCGTGCCATCCTGCCCGCCACCCCCGCGCGCTGCCCGGACGTGCGCTGACCATCGCGCGTCCGACCGGAGCACACTCGATCCATGACCACCATCGGATTCATCGGATCAGGGAACATCGGTTCGCAGCTCGCCCGGCTCGCCGTGCAGAACGGCTACGACGTCGTGATGAGCAACTCGCGCGGCCCCGAGACCCTGTCGGACCTCGTCGACGAACTCGGACCGCACGCGACCGCCGGGACCCCGGAGGACGCAGCGACCAAGGGCGACGTCGTCGTCGTGACCACGCCGCTCGCCGCGATCGAGACCATCCCCGTCGAGCCCCTCGTCGGCAAGGTCGTGATCGACACGAACAACTACTACCCGCAGCGGGACGGGCAGATCGCGGCCCTCGACGAGGAGACGACCACGGTGTCGGAACTGCTCCAGCACCACCTGCCGCAGTCGCACGTCGTCAAGGCCTTCAACCACATCGCCGCGGCCGACCTGACCACCGCGGGGACCCCGCGCGGTACCGAGGGGCGCCGTGCCCTCGTCGTGGCCGGTGACGACGACGAGGCGAAGCAGGCCGTGGGCGACCTGATCGACGAGTTCGGGTTCGACGCCGTGGACATCGGACGTCTGAGCGAGGGCTGGCGCATCCAGCGCGACACCCCCGGGTACGTCAAGCCGTACGCC
The DNA here is from genome assembly GCF_003234875.1 of Curtobacterium sp. MCBD17_028. Taxonomy (NCBI): domain Bacteria; kingdom Bacillati; phylum Actinomycetota; class Actinomycetes; order Micrococcales; family Microbacteriaceae; genus Curtobacterium; species Curtobacterium sp. MCBD17_028. The sequence goes on from NZ_QKTQ01000001.1 coordinate 385,631, forward strand.
GCGATCGACCTCGAGCTGGCGGTCGCGGACGCGAAGCGTTACCGCGACATGTGAGTCCGGGCCGGCGGCCGCGGCCGCTGGCGGTCGCGGCCACTGGCGGTCGCGGCCCCCACCCCCCGGCACACCCGCCGAGATCGCAGAAGATGCCGCTCTGACCTGGGTCGGAGCGGCATCTTCTGCGATCTCGGCGAAGGGGGGCGCGGGGCCGGCCGGGCGGGCCGCCCGGCGCGGCCGGGCGGGTCAGCGGCGGCGGAGCGCCTTGCGCACCACGCCCTTCGCGACGTTGTGGGGGCGCTGCATCTCGCCCTCCTTGGCACCGACCACGATGATCCAACCGCCGAAGATCGCCTGGAGCCACTGCAGGCGCTGGAGCTTCCGCTGCACGCGCGCGAGCTCGGGTGACGTGCCAGGCGCCGGCTCCGTGGCCCCGGCCGCCGGCTGCCCCTTGCGCGCGTCCGCCTCGACGAGCTTGCCGTAGCGGTTGCCGACGACGGCCGTCCACAGCGTCACACCCGCGCCGACCAGGGTCACGACGGCCTTGTAGGTGTTGATGCGGTGCATGCCGTGCTGGACCGCGCTCCGCGGCGCGTTGTGCGCGGTCACGTCGAGGTCGGCGAGCAGGTGCAGCACGACGGCGCCCGTCTGGATCGGCCCCCAGCGCCGCCACCCGATGGTGGTGAGACGGGTCCGTTCCTCCGGGTCCTCGGCTCGGGCCGCGGCGCCGTTGAGCCCGATGGCACCCATGAGGGAGCCGCCGAACCACGCGGCCGCGGTCAGGTCGTGGATGGATCGTCCGGGGCGGTTGCCTGCCATGTCCCGGACGCTACGCGCGGACGGCGCAGGAACGCCCAGCCGCTGTACGCCGGCGCTCGGGTCAGACCCCCTCGAACACCAGCGTCATCTCGGCGAGGTCGTCCTCGGACGGGGTCCAGGCGGAACCGGCGTCGACGTTCTGGGCGATCTGCTCCGGCTTGGTCGCACCCGCGATGACGCTCGTGAGTCCGGGCTGGGCCAGCAGCCACGCGAACGTCGCCTGGAGCATGGTCACGCCCCTGGCCTCGCAGAAGCGCTGGTACTCCTCGATGACGTCCCACGGGGCGTCGTCGAGCAGCTGCGGCTTGATGTTCGTGATCCGGGCGTCCGCCGGGCCGCCGCCGCGTCGGGTGTACTTGCCGGTGAGCAGGCCGTTGGCGAGCGGGAAGTACGGCAGGAACCCGAGCGCGTACGCCCGCACCGCCGGCAGGACCTCGGCCTCGGCACCACGAGCGAGCGGGCTGTACTCGTTCTGGGCCGACACGAACGACGTGGTGCCGGCGATGGAGGCGGTGAGCTCGGCCTCGGCGATCTGCCACCCGGCGAAGTTCGAGTGCCCGATGTAGCGGATCTTGCCCTCGCGCACGAGGTCGTCGAGCACCGACAGGGTCTCCTCGATCGGCGTGATCGGGTCGGGGACGTGCATCTGGTACAGGTCGATCCAGTCCGTGCCGAGTCGACGCAACGACGCCTCGACGGCGAGCCGGACGTACCGACGCGAGCCACGGACGCCCCAGTCGGGCCCGTTCGCACCGCGCATGTCGCTGCCGAACTTCGTCGCGAGCACGACCTCGTCGCGACGACCGGCGAGGGACCTGCCCATCATCGACTCGCTCCGGCCGGGCTCGCCGCCGTAGATGTCCGCGGTGTCGAACAGGGTGACTCCGGCGTCGAGCGCAGCGTGGACGACGGCGTCCGTGCCCTCCTGCGTCTCGGTGGCGGTGCCTGGTCTGCCGAAGTTGTTGCAGCCGAGCCCGACGGTCGAGACGACCAGGCCGGAGGGACCGAGAGGACGGTGTTCGATGTCTGCCATGCCGCAGACGCTACCGGCGTCACCCGCACTGGGGCGTCCGGGAACGGGCGCCGCGCACTAGAACAGTAGGACGGACCATCGAGAGGGAGCACGCGTGGGCCAGCACCGCATGCCGGGCGCGACGCCGGACCAGGCGTCGACGCCGGACGTGCCGACCCCTCCGCCAGCGACCGGGACGCGTGGCCTCCCGGCGTGGGTGACCGCACCACCGACGCCCGTGGCACCCGTCCCGGCTCCGCAGACCGCCGCGCCCGCCGAACCGGGCGTCACACGGCCCGTCGCCGCGGCTGATCGCCCCGCCGTGGCGACCGGACGCCCCGTGACGGAGGGTGCGACGACGCCCGTTCCCGCCGCGCGCACGGTTCCTGCTGATCCGCTTCGTCGTCCGCGGACCGCGCGAGCCCCCCTGCCCCCCGCGCCGCTCTCCCCCACGGTCGACACCGGAGCGATCGAGGCGGCCCGCCGTCACGCGGCGTCCGGCACGGCGTCGCGGATCGCGGCGACCGTCCGTCCGGGCACCTCCGACCCGACCGCGCCGCCCGTACCCGACCTCGCGGCATCCCTCACCGCGACCGTTGCCGGGCACGGCTCCGCAACCGCATCGGAGGCGGACGCTCACGTCACGTCCCCGCTCCCCACCGGCGAGCCGCACGCCGGTCCCACCGGCCGGACCGCATCGGGTCGCGTCCCGGGCCAGGTCCCGGTCCCGGATCCCGGGAGGCCCGGCGTCGGCATCGCGGGTGCCGTCCGCCCCGCCACGTCCGGGTCACCGATCGTGGCGACCCCGGGTGGGCCGAGCGCCGTCGCGCCGCAGCCGACGGAACGACGGACGACTGACGCCGCCGAAGGGCCTGTCGAACCCCGGCCGGGTCAGCCGCGGTTCTCGGTGCCCGGGCTCGAGTACCTCGTGGTCGGAGGCCCCGTCGACGAGGACCTGCCCCGACCCGTCGGGGCCCCCAGGCCCGTCCCGGGGACGCCGGTCGCACCGGCGTGGGCGACTCCGACGGGCGCTGCCGCACCGCAGGCCGCACCGATCCCGCCCGGGACGATGAGCCTCGTGACGCCGGACACCGTCGACCCCGCCGCTCCGGCGTCGCCCTTCCCGGCTCCGGCACCCCCGGCCCCGACCGCGCGGGACCGGCGTCGTGCCGCCGCTGCCGAGAAGCAGGCCGCGGCAGCGGAACGGGCAGCGCAGAAGCAGACCGCGGCCGCAGAGCGCGCCGCGCAGAAGCAGACGGCCGCCGCAGAGCGCGCCGCCCAGAAGCAGACCGCCGCCGCAGAGCGCGCCGCCCAGAAGCAGACCGCGACGGCAGAGCGCGCCGCCCAGAAGCAGACGGCCGCCGCACGCACCGCCCCGGAGCAGCCTGCTCCGGCCGTCGGCGCCGCCGAGCAGCCCGCGGCGACGGCCGCGCAGACGTCGGACCACCGGGGCAGCGAGGGCAACGACGAGCCGGTCGTGTTCGCTCGCTCCGCCGCCTCGGCCGTGTCCCTCGCCGGTCGACGTGGTCGATCCGGTCGCCGCGGCGCCCGGACCGAGCGAGCGCACGGCCTCCACCGCGCAGCCCCCGTCGGGAGCCGAGAACCGCACGGATCCGACGCCGGCGCGCCCCGCCGGGCCGGGGCCCGGACCGACGACCCGCGGCGGGTCTCCCGGACCGACGACCCGCGGCGGGCCTCCCGGACCGACGCGGCACGGGCCTCCCGGACCGACGGGCCGGACGGACGCCCGGCCGTCAGCCCCGGCACCGCCGCCGCACTCGCGGTGGTCGCCGGCCTCGCGACGCTCGCGGTCGGTGCCTGGTTCCTGCTCGTCGCGGGTCAGGTGCACGTCGTGGCCCTCGTGCTCGGCGGCCTCGCGATCGGTCTGGCCGTGATGGTGCTGCGGGCACGGGCAGCTGCGTCGTGGACCCGTCTGCTCTCGCTCGTCGGACTCGTGTTCGGCATCGCTGGCAGCGCCGTGCTGCTCGCAGGCCTCGCGAGCGCGCTCGCGCCGACCCTCGGGCTGCACCTGCCGGACCTCGGCACGATGACCGGGACCGGCAGCGCGACGTCCGTCACCTGGTGACGCCGCGGACCCGACCGGACGACCGGACCGCGCGGGTCAGACCGCGCGGATCACGCCGCGGCTGAGGATCGCGTTCGTCAACGCGTCGACGGGCCCGCGACCGGCGGCCGGGTTCGCCATGAGGACGTAGTCGACGGCCGGGAGGTCCGGCAACACCAGCCGCTGGGACACCTTGACGAGATCGGCCGGGATGAGGGAGTGCGGGAACACCGCCACCCCGATGCCCGCTCGGACCGCCGCGAGCACGCCGTTGACGTCGCGCGTGTTGCACGTGATCCGCCACGTGCGGCCGACGGCCTCGAGCGCGTCGATGGCCATCTGGCGACTGATGCTCGGCGCCTGGTAGGCGATGAGCGGCACGGGTTCGTTCGGCTCGAGCGCGATGCCGTCCTGGGCCATCCACACCATCTGGTCGCTCGCGACGCGCGTGCCCTCGGCGGGCTGCCCGGCGGTCTGCTTGATGAACACGAGGTCGAGCTGACCGGCCTTGAGCCGCCGGAGCAGCGGACCCGACTGGTTGACCGTGAGCTCGAGGTTGATGTGCGGGTGGAGCCGCCGGAAGTCGCGGAGGATGCGGGGCAGCTGGGTGATCGCGAGGTCGTCGGCCGCCCCGAAGCGCAGGCGCCCGCGGTTCGCCTGGCCCGAGAAGTACGCATCGGCCTGCCCGTGTGCGGCGAGGATCGTGCGCGCGAAACCGGCCATGGCGTCGCCGTTGTCCGTGAGCGCCACGCCCCGCGTGTCCCGGACGAGGAGGGTCCGGGACACCGCGGTCTCGAGCTTCCGGACGTGCTGGCTGACCGTGGGTTGGCTGATGCCGAGCCGGCCCGCGGCCTGCGTGAAGCTCAGGGTCTCCGCGAGCGTCAGGAACGTGCGGAGCAGGATCGGATCGAGCAACAGTTCCCCCGGTGGTCGCGGCGATGGTCATCACGGAACGCAATGGATTGATAGGGACGATAGCCCTCGGCAATGGGTGCCGGCGATTAGTTTCGAAGATGAACAGCATTCGCCACCGATCGCCGGAGCCCCAGAACCGTGAGCGCCCCCTCGTCCTCGTCCACCCTCTACCCGCCGACGGAGCCGCTCCCCGTCCTGGCGACCCGCCCGCCGTGGCGACACACCCTCATCGCCCTGTCGGTACCGAACTTCCGGCTCTTCACGGCGACGAACCTGGTCGCGATGACCGCCGGGTGGATGCAGCGCGTCGCGCAGGACTGGCTCGTGCTCCAGCTCACGCACTCCGTGGCCGACGTCGGGATCACCGTCGCGATGCAGTTCGCCCCGATGCTCCTGTTCGGGCTGTTCGGCGGCGTCATCGTGGACCGCTACTCGAAGCGCGCGCTGATGATGCTCACGCAGGCGTCGTTCGCGCTGCTCAGCGGCGTGCTGGCCGCGCTGACGCTCGCGGGGGTCGTGCAGGCCTGGCACATCTGGGTGATCGCGTTCGTCGTCGGGCTCGTCACCGTGATCGACAATCCGGCGCGGCAGGTGTTCGTCACCGAGATCGTCGGACAGGAGCACCTCCGGAACGCGATCAGCGTCAACTCGTCGGTGTTCCAGCTCGGCGGCATGATCGGCCCGGCGCTCTCCGGCATCCTGCTCGTCGCGGTCGGGGCCGGCTGGTCGTTCGGCATCAACGGCATCGCCTGCGCGGCGGTCGTGGTGACCCTGGGGTTCCTCCGCGTCTCCGAACTCCACCGGATGCCGGCCGTGCCGCCGTCGAAGGGCCAGCTGCAGGAGGGCCTCCGCTACGCCATCCGGAAGCCGACGATCATCGTGCCCGTGGTGCTCGTCGCGTTCTTCTCGGTGTTCGCGCTGACCATGCCGGTGCTCCTGTCCGCGTTCGCCTCGGACGTCTACCACGTCGGGGCTGGCGGCTACGGCGTGTTCAACTCGATGGTCGCGATCGGCGCGCTGACCGGCGCGCTCCTGTCGACGCGGCGTGCGGTGGTACGACTGCGGACCATCGTCGGCGGCGTCGGCATCACGGGGCTGCTCCTCGTCCTCGCCGGCGCCGCGCCGATGATCGCGCCGTTCGCGCTCATCCTCGTCGCGGTCGGGATGGCGCAGCTGCTGTTCCAGACGGCGTCGAACTCACTCGTCCAGATGTCGTCGAACATCGGGATCCGCGGCCGTGTGATGTCGCTGTACGTGCTCGTCCTGCTCGGCGGCCAGGCGATCGGCGGGCCGGTCATGGGGCAGATCGTCGACCGCTTCGGTGCGCACGTCGGCATGGTCGTCGCGGGTGGGGTGCCCGCGATCGCCGCCGCGGTCATCGCGGTCGTGCTCGCTCGACGGGGCGGGCTGCACCTGGAGGTCCGCCTGCGGCACCACCTGCCGCTCCCGGCCATCGTCGGCCAGCACTAGGGGGCCGACGGACGGGAGGGACGGGCGGAGCCGCCCCGTCCCTCCCGTCCGTCGTGTACCCGTCTGGAACCGCACCCTCAGGGCGTTACTCTCTTCGGGGAAGCGGGCACCTCACGCGTGCACGGCGAGGAGCGGGGACGATGACCACGACGGACGCACCACGGTACGAGGCGTACAGCCCGTACGCGCGGGACTGCCCCACCCGGCAACTGCTCGACCGCATCGGTGACCGGTGGACCGTCCTCACGCTCGGGGCGCTCGTCGACGGGCCACGGCGGTACTCCGCGATCGCGGGGCGGGTCGACGGCGTGTCGCAGAAGATGCTGACGCAGACGCTGCGGGCGCTCGAGCGGGACGGCCTCGTCACGCGCACGGTGTTCCCGGAGATCCCGCCGCACGTCGAGTACGCCCTGACCGATGCCGGGTGGTCGCTCCGGACCGTGCTCGCCGGGCTCGAGGACTGGGCGACCGGCCACATGGACGACGTCCTCGCGGCCCGCGCGGCGTACGACGAACGCTGACGGTCGACCCGGGGTCCACCGGAACACCGGGCGCGTCCGCGTGGTTGCCTGCCGGTATGCGATCGATCGTCTACACCCACACCGGTGACCCCTCCGTCCTCGAGCTCGTCGAGCGGGACGTCCCCGAGCCCGGCCCGGGCGAGGTCCGCGTCCGGGTGGTCCGTTCCGGCGTGAACCCGACCGACTGGAAGTCGCGGCGCGGCGGCACGGACGGGTCTCGGTTGCCGTTCCCCGAGGTCACCCCCAACCAGGACGGCGCGGGCGTGGTCGACGCCCTCGGCGACGGTGTCGACGGCCTGGTGGTCGGTGACCGTGTCTGGACCTTCCTCTCCGCGCAGCAGCGTCCGACGGGCACCGCGCAGGAGTACACCGTCCTGCCACGGGAGCGTGTCGCGGCGTTGCCCGACGGCGTCGACTGGGACGTGGCCGCGTCGCTCGGGGTCCCCGCACTGACCGCGCACCGCGCGCTCACCGTGCACGAGGACGGGCCGACGCGTCTCGGTCACGGGGCGCTCGCGGGACGGACCGTGCTCGTCGCCGGTGGCGCGGGTGCCGTCGGGCACGCCGCCATCCAGCTCGCCGCCTGGTCCGGTGCCCGTGTCGTCTCGACGATCAGCAGCCCCGCGAAGGCAGCACTCGCGACCGCGGCCGGCGCCCACGCGACCGTCGACTACCACGACGACGACGCCGCGGACCAGGTCCGGGCGTTCGCGCCGGACGGCGTCGACATCGTGGTGGAGGTGGCCATCCCGCAGAACGCCGACCTCGACGCGCAGGTGCTCGCCACCCGCGGTGTCATCGCGATGTACGCGAACAACGGCGGCGACGAGGCCACGCTGCAGGTCCGGCCGAACATGGCCCTGAACGCGCGGTACCAGTTCGTCCTGCTCTACACGATGGGCGAGGTGGCGCTCCGCGCGGCGGTCGAGGACGTCACCGCGGCCCTGCGCGACGGGGCGCTGCCCGTCGGCGAGGAGCACGGCCTCCCGATCACGCGGTTCCCGCTCGAGCGGACGGCCGACGCGCACGACGCGGTCGAGCACGACGCGGTCGGCAAGGTGCTCATCGACGTCCAGCCCGAGTGAGGCGGGGCGCGGTCAGCCCTCCTCGGGGTCCGAGGACCCCGCCGCCTCCGGCGTCTCGGCCGTGCTCTCCGCCGGAGGCTCGGTCGGGTCCGCCGCGAGCGCCCGCTTCCGGCGCGTGACCTGCACGGCGATCGCGACCGGGACGGCTGCCAGGGCCAGGCCGCGCATCCACGGGCGGTCGAACACGTGCCCGGTCGCGTGGTCGAGGGAGACCGCTCCCGGCCCACCGAGCGCGAACATCGACGCGGCGAATCCCAGGAACGCGGGGAACTCGAACCCGCCGTCGGCGTTGAAGAACCCGTTCGGCACGTGGATGCTCGCCGCCGTGCCCATGGTCGTCGCCGCGCCGGCACCGGCCACGGGGGTCCCGAGCCCCAGCACGAGGGCCGCTCCCGACCCCGCCTCACCGAGCCCAGCGAGCACGGCGTGCGGTTTCGCCGGCCGGAAGCCCATCGCGTGCATGCCCTGCGCGGTGCCCTCGATGCCACCACCGCCGAACGCCCCGAAGAGCTTCTGCGAACCGTGCGCGACGAGCACCGCCCCGAGGGCGACGCGGAGCAGGGTCGTTGCGGTGGTCGCCGCCGTGGTTCCCGGATGACGCATGGAGTTCCTCCCTGGTGTCGACGGGCCCGCACCACGCGGGCCGGTGTCGCCGAACGTACTCACGCTCTCCGGCACGCGCCCGCCGGTCGACGCTCCGGACTCCCCGAGGACGATGCGGTAGGCAAGAGGGGTGACCGACCTGCCGGACCTGACCGACCGCCCACAGCACACCGCGATCGTCCTGGGCGGAGGTGGCGTCGCCGGCATCGCGTGGGAGCTCGGGCTCCTGAGCGGGCTGCTCGAGGCCGGGATCCCGCTCGCCGACGCCGATCTCGTGGTCGGGACGAGCGCCGGCAGCGTCGTGGGCACCCTGCTCCGGACGGGTGGCGTCGCGGACGCCTACGGTCAGCAGGTCGATGACGTGCCGTGGGACTACGAGGAACCGGCCTCGCCCGACTGGGCCGCGATCGGCGCGCAGTTCGTGGCCGCGCTCCAGGGCGCCACGGGCGACCAGGACGCTCGCGCCCGCATCGGTCGCCTCGCGCGCACCGTGACGTCGGGACAGAGCCAGGAGGAACGCATCGCCTCGTTCCGCGCGACGTTCCCCGCCGACACGTGGCCGGACGCGCCCCTCGGCATCACCACCGTCGACGCGACCGACGGGTCGTTCCGGGTGCTCACCGCCGCTGACGGCGTCCCGTTGACCCGCGCGATCGCGGCGAGCTGCTCCGTGCCCCTCGTGTGGTCCCCGGTGACCGTCGACGGCCGCCCGTACGTCGACGGTGGCGCCCGCTCGGGGACGAACGCGGACGCCGCGGCGGGGTACGAGCGCGTGCTCGTCATCGCCTGCCGTGCGGAGGACCCGAGCCCGACCGGTCCGTGGCTCGACCGCGCAGTGGCCGGTCTGCGGCACGACGGTTCGGCCGTCGAGGTGGTCGTCGCGGACGCCACGAGCCAGGCCGCCTACGGCACGAACGTCCTGGCGCTGTCGACCCGGGCCCCCGCCGCGCACGCCGGTCGGGCGCAGGCGGCTGCCGTGGCCGCGCGCGTCCGCGACCTCTGGGTCGGCTGAGCGATCGGTCGGCTGACGCTCTGTCGGATCGGCCGACTCCGAGGCCGTGTCGCCGCCCTCCGATAGCGTGGGTGGATGCCGAACGACGACGACGCCACACCGTTCTCCGACCTCGACGCCTTCGTGGCGCTCCCCCGTGTCGACGGCATCGCGCTGTCGCCGGACGGCACGCGCGTGGCGCTCACGGTGAGCACGCTCGACCACGACCGGACCGGGTACACCCGCTCGATCTGGTCCGTGCCGACGTCGGGCGAGGGCGTGCCGGTGCGGCTCACCCGCTCGGCGAAGGGCGAGGGCGGCGTCGCGTTCACCCGGAACGGCGACGTCCTGTTCGTCTCCGCCCGTCCGGACGCCGACGCCGCGAAGGACACCGAGGCCGGTCAGGTGTGGCTCCTGCCCGCCGCCGGCGGCGAGGCCCGGGCGGTCACGCGACTCGCCGGTGGTGCGGGCATCGCGGCGACCGCGCGGGAGGCCGACACCGTGGTCATCAGCGCGGGGCTGCTCCCGGGTGCGAACGACGCCGAGGGGCGCCTGCTCGAACGCGACGCCGAACTCCGCGCGGCCCGGAAGGAGCACGCCGTCGCGGCGATCCTGCACGAGACCCACCCGGTCCGCTTCTGGGACCACGACCTCGGACCCGACGAGCCGCACCTGTTGGCGCTCGACCTCGACGACCTGCACGAGACCCTCGACGCTCCCGTCGCACCGGGCACCGCAGCCCCGGACGAGGTCGCGGTGGCCGACGCACCGGTCGCCGTCACCGCCGAGTACCCCGCGGAGCTCCCGCGCCCGCGCGACCTCACGCCGTTCCCCGGGCGCTCCGCCGACACGGCCGGGCAGGCGCTGACACCGGACGGCCGCACGCTCGTGGCGGCCCTCACGGTGCACGAGCAGCGCGGTGCCCGGGCCGTGCTCGTCGCGATCGACACCGAGACCGGCGAGCGCACCACGCTGTTCGACGAGCCGGACGTGTTCCACGAGATGCCGGCCGTCAGCCACGACGGCACGACGATCGCTTGGGTGCGCGCCCCGCGGGACACCCCGGCCGGGCCCGCCGACCGTGAGATCTGGGTGGCCGACCTCGACGGCGGCCACGCCCGACGCATCGCGACGGAGTGGGACCGTTGGGCGAACGAGTTCGTGTTCGACGCCGACGACCGCGCCCTCATCGCCACCGCGGACCAGGACGGCCGCGCGCCGGTGTTCCGGATCCCGCTCGACGGGAGCGCCGTCGAACAGCGCACCACGGACGAGCACGCGTACAGCGGCGTGGCAGTGGACCGGGCGACTGGCGTCGTCGTCGCGCTCCGGTCCTCCTGGGCGGGGCCGCTGCACCCGGTCCGGATCGACCCCGACGGCACCGTGACCGCCCTGCCGACCCCCGCGCCACTGCCCGCGGTGCCGGGCCGCGTCGAGGAGGTCGAGACGACGACCGCGGACGGCACGCGCGTGCGCGGCTGGCTCGTCCTGCCGCCGGGCGCGTCTGCGGACGCGCCCGCGCCGTTCCTGCTGTGGATCCACGGTGGACCGCTCAGCAGCTGGAACGCCTGGAGCTGGCGATGGAGTCCGATGGTCGCCGCGGCGCGGGGCTACGCGGTCCTGCTGCCCGACCCGGCGCTGTCCACCGGGTACGGCCTCGAGTTCATCGCGCGCGGCTGGAACGCCTGGGGGCAGGCGCCCTACACCGACCTCCTCGCCATCACCGACGCCGTCGTGGCGCGGCCCGACGTCGACGAGACCCGGACCGCGGCCATGGGTGGCTCCTTCGGCGGCTACATGGCGAACTGGGTCGCCGGGCACACCGACCGCTTCGACGCGATCGTCACGCACGCGAGTCTCTGGGCGCTCGACCAGTTCGCCGGCACCACCGACGCGTCGTACTACTGGCAGTCCATCTTCACGGCCGAGGGCATGGCCGAGAACGACCCGCACCGGTCCGTGGACGCGATCACGACACCGATGCTCGTGATCCACGGCGACAAGGACTACCGCGTGCCGATCGGCGAGGGGCTGCGGCTCTGGTCGGAGCTGGCCGAGCACCACGCCGACCCCGACGGCACCATGCCGCACCGGTTCCTGTACTTCCCGAACGAGAACCACTGGATCCTCACGCCGCAGCACGCGAAGGTCTGGTACGAGACGGTGTTCGCGTTCCTCGCCCAGCACGTGCTCGGCGAGGCCTGGGAGCGGCCGGAACTGCTCGGGTGAGGACGCCGGGCGGCAGCGGTCACACGAATGCGGCGTGCCCCGTGATCGCACGTCCCACGATGAGCGTGTTCATCTCGCGGGTGCCTTCGTACGAGTAGATTGCCTCGGCGTCGGCGAAGGACCGCGCGACGCCCGCGCCCAGGACGATGCCGTTGCCGCCGAGGACCTCGCGACACCAGCCGACGGTCTCGCGCATCCGCGCCGTCGCGAACGCCTTGGCCAGCGCGGAGAACTCGTCGCGGTGATCGCCGCGGTCCTGCAGCGCCGACGCCTGGGTGCACAGCGCGATCGACGCCGTGATGTTGCCGACCGAGCGGACCAGGAGGTCCTGCACCAGCTGGTGCCGCGCGATCGGCTTGCCGAACTGCTCGCGCTCCCGCGCGTACCGGAGGGCGGCCTCGTACGCACCGACGGCGATGCCGATCGCCTGCCACGCGACCTCGCACCGGGTGAGCCGGAGCACCGCCGCGGTGTCCCGGAACGACCGGGCACGCTGCAGCCGCCGCTCCTCGGGGACACGCACGTCGCGGAGCACGATGTCGGCGTTCTGCACCGTCCGGAGCGAGATCTTGTCCTCGATCTTCGTGGCGGTGAACCCCGGCGAGTCCGTGGTCACGAGGAATCCCTTGACCTGCCCGTCGGCCACGTCCTTGGCCCAGATCACGACGACGTCGGCGAACGTCGCGTTGCCGATCCAACGCTTCTCGCCGTCGAGGACCCAGGTGTCGCCCTCGCGTCGGGCCGTGGTGCGGAGACCGCGGGCCGAGTCCGACCCCGAGAGCGGTTCCGTCAGGCCGAACGCACCGACGAGTTCGCCGGTGGCCATGCGCGGCAGCCACGCGCGCTGCTGGTCCTCGCTGCCCGCGACGGCGATGGCGTTCATGGCGAGGCCGGACTGCACGCCGACGAAGGTCGCCATGCCCGCGTCGACCCGGCCCATCTCGAGGGCCGCCCACCCCCGGTACACCGCCGAGTTCTCGAACCGGGCGACGAGCGGGATCCCGGATCCGAGTACCCCGGTCTCGGCGAGCGGCCGGATGAGGTGCGTCGGGAACTCCGCGTCCGCCCACGTGCGGTCGGCGATCGGCGCGACCCGGTCCTCCATGAACGCGCGGAGCGCCAGGACGCGTTCGCGCTCGACGTCGGTCAGGTCGTCCTGGAAGCGGTAGAAGTCGGCCTCGAGGTGGGCCCGCTGCACGCGCTCGGTCGTGTCGAGCGATGCAGCGGCGGCGGGGGTCATCGTTGACATGACCCCCATGGTGCATCGTTCTGGGGAACGTTGCAACACGCGTAGGCTCCGGTGGTGGACGGTATGCGGGAGGCGCGGCTCGGCCAGCACGGCACGGCGCTCGTCCCGAGCACCCTCTCCGCCCGTCTGGAGGCCCATCCCGACGCCCTCCGCGCGTTCCGTTCCGCGCGACACCGGTTCGTGGACGGCGAGCGGATCGACATGGGCCGCCTGGCCGCCGAGCTCGGCGTCGACCGCACGAGCCTGTTCCGCTGGGTCGGCAACCGGGACCAGCTGCTGTCCGAGGTGCTGTGGTCCCTGGCCGTGCCGACGCTCGACGCGGCCGACCGCGCCGTGACCACCACCGGTGCCGCCCGGATCGTCGGCGTGCTGACCCGGTTCACGGCCGACCTCATCGAGGCGCCGTACTTCCGCGTGTTCCTGACGCGGGAGCCCTCGCGCGCGCTGCGACTGCTCACGACCACGGACAGCGACGTGCAGCGCCGGCTCGTCGCGGTCGTCGCCACCCTGATCGACGAGGAATCGGCCGCGGCGCGCTTCGATCCCGCGCCACTGTCGGCACGCGAGGTGGCATCGCTGCTCGTCCGGATCTCGGAGTCGTTCTCGTACGCCGACCTCATCTCGGGCGAGCCGCCGGACGCCGACCGCGCTCGCGCCGCCTTCGAGTACGTCCTCCGTCCGTCCGCGCCGACCACACCACCCCCGTCCGACCCGGCCGCCGGATAGCGTGGCGACCATGCCCACGCTCCTGCACCTCGACTCGTCCGCCGACCTCGCCGCGTCGCGGTCCCGTGCCCTGACCGCGGTGTTCGCGGACGCCTGGCGGGCTCGTGGTGCCGACCACACCGTCACGTACCGGGACCTGCACGTGCACCCGCTCCCCCACCTCGAGGCATCGGCGTTGCACTGGCCGGCCGCGGAACGCCGGCCCGGCGCGGACGTCCCCGCCGGATCGCAGGAGCTCCTGCAGTCCGTCGTCGACGAGCTGCTCGCCGCGGACGTCCTGCTCGTCGGGGCGCCGCTCTACAACTACTCGCTGCCGTCGACCCTGAAGACCTGGATCGACCGGGTGCACCTGCCCGGGGTGCTCGTGCCGGACGCCGGGTCGACCGGCCCGCTCGCCGGGCGTCCCGCCGTGGTGGTCGTCACCCGCGGTGGCGCCTACGACGCGGGGACCCCGACCGAGGGCTGGGACCACGGAACGCCCGTGCTCGAGCTCATCCTCGGGACCGCACTCGGGATGGACGTCCACACCGTCACCGCGAGCACGACCCTCGCCGAGACCGTCCCCGCGCTCGCGCCGTACCGGGAGCGTGCCCGCGCCGAGTTCGCGGACGCCGAGCGCGAGCTCGCCCGACTCGGGTCGACGCTGGCCTGAGGTCGGACCTCAGGAGCCGCCTCGCTGCACCGAGGACCGGCGTCAGGAGTCGCCGTCGCTCGAGCCGGAGCCGGAGCCGGAGTCGGAGCCGGCACCCGGTCGCGTGGTGCAGCCGGCCGAGCTGGCGGCGGAGACGGTGATGGTCGTCGCGGCGATCGACGAGCCGGATGACGACGAGGACGAGGACGAGGCCTGCACGCACTCACCGACGGCGAACGCCGACGACGTCGCCGACGCCGTCCTCATGTAGGTCGTGTCCGCGTCGACCGAGATCGTCGACGTCGATGATGCACCGGACGCGCCCGTCGTCCGGACGGTGATCGTCGACCCCGAGACCTTCGTGACGAGGCCCGAGACCACACCGCCCATGCCGGAACCGCCGGATCCCCCGCCTGGTCCGCCCGCTCCTCCCGGTCCCCCGGTCGGCGCGCCGCTCGGGGCCGTTGTGTCCGTTGAGCCCGCCCCGGTACCACCCGGGGCGGAACCACCCGGTGCACCGCCGGGGGCAGTGCCGGTCGTGCAGGCACCGTCGACCGCGGTCGAGACCGTGACCGTCGACGCGGTCACGGTGTCGGAGGAGGTGCCCGAGCCCGACGAGCCCGACGCCGGCATCGATGACGCGCTCACGCAGACGCCCTTGCTGACGTCGGACAGCGACGCATCGACGAGCTGTTCGATCGTGGTCGAGGACGAGTAGGTCAGGGTCGTCGTGTCGGATGTGTCCGACGTCGTCGTGACCGCGAGCGTTCCCGAGCCGACCGAGGCGATCGTCCCGCGGACCATCCCGCCGATGCCCCGGCCGGCGACGCTCGTGCCACCCGCGGTCGACGCCCCCGTGGCGGTCTGGTCGGTGCCGTTCGATGACGAACAGGCCGTCAGGGCAGCCACGAGGGCGAGCACGCCGACCGAGGCCGATGCTCGGAGGAGGAGGGGTCGGCGCGATGCGCGGGAGACGGTGGTGGTGCGGTCGGTGGCGGCGCGGTCGGTGGCGGCGCTGATCGCGGGGCGGCTCGAGCCGGCTGACGTGGTCGTCATGATGCCTGGTCCTGGTTCTGGTGGTCGGATGTTCGAGATGTGGGAGCGCCCCTGAGGAGCGGACGTCGTCAGGGCCGCACCTGCTGGAACGGGACGGACGAGGTGGCGGCTGGCGCGGATTCGTCGCCGACGGCCCTCATCGGACGTGTGGCGACGTCGGACGCGGGGCGCTCGACTCCATCGGCGGGTTGTCGGCGCCGCCCTCGGAACACCCAGAGCTTGAACAGCACGAACCGCATCCCGGTCGCGACGAGGTTCGCGACCGTCAGGACGACGACCTCGGTCCCGCTTCCGGCATGCGGGGCCGTCGCGTGGAGTCCGGCCAGCGACCCGGCGGTGATGAGCCAGGCGACGCCGAACACGACGAGCCCCTGTACCTGGTGTCGCCCGGCACCCGCCGCTCCCCGGACGCCGAACGTGAACCGGCGGTTCACAGTCGTGTTGCCGATCGCGGTGACCATCAGCGCCACGAAATCGGCGACCTGAGCGCCGAGCGCCGGCTGCAGGACGACGTAGAGCAGGGCGAATGCGAGGGTCGAGGCCACGCCCACCGCGCCGAACCGGAGCACCTGCGCGAACAAGCCGATCGTCGGGGTCGTGAACGGATGGCGCCCGACGGCGTCGTACACCTCGGCGAGCGGCAATCGCCCACGAGCGAGATCCCGGCCGACGCGGAGCATTCCACGGAGGTCCTCCCGCGCGGTCGCGGTGATGTCCACCGACGAGTTGACGTCGTCCACCCAGTCCACGGGGACCTCGTGGATCCGCAGTCTCGCGTGCTCGGCGAGGACGAGGAGTTCGGTGTCGAAGAACCAGGCGTCGTCACGGACGAGGGGCAGCAGACGCGCAGCGACGTCGCGGCGGATCGCCTTGAAGCCGCACTGGGCATCGGAGAACGACACCCCCATGGCGGTCCGGAGCAACGCGTTGTACGAGCGCGAGATGAACTCCCGCTTGCCGCCCCGGACGACCCGCGACGACCCGACCAAGCGAGTTCCGATGGCGAGGTCCGAGTGGCCCGACAGCAGTGGCGCGACGAGTGGGCCGAGCGCCGCCAGGTCGGTGGAGAGATCCTCGTCGACGTAGACGAGGACCTCGGCCGGTGAAGCGGACCACACCGCTTTGAGCGCGCGCCCGCGGCCCTTGAGCGGCAGGTGCACGGCGACGACCCGCGGCAGGATCGCGGCGAGGTCGTCCGCGATCCGGGCGGTGTCGTCCGTCGAGGCGTTGTCCGCGATGGTGATCCGCCACGTCCGTCCCGGCCCGGCCACGAGTGGTTCAGCGCTGAGGAAGCTGTGGAGCCGCCGGATGTGCGCGGCGAGGGTGCCCTGCTCGTTGTAGCAGGGCACCACGATGTCGATGTCGATGGTGTCCGTCGGTGCGCTCATGCCAGACAGCGTGCGGAGCGGGGATGGAGGAAGCGCTTCCGGGGCCTGTGGTCGCCGTAAGAACGACCGAGGCGTCGCCGAGGAGGTCGGCGCGACCTCAGCTGGCGGCGACGTCGAGCGGCAGCGACACGACGAACTCCGTCCGGGTCGGGCCACTCGTCACCGAGACCGAACCGCCGTGCGCGAGGGCAACGGCCTGCACGATCGACAGACCGAGCCCCGTCGTGCCCGTCGACCGCGACCGCGAGGCGTCACCCCGGCTGAACCGGTCGAACAGCGTCGGCAGGGACGCCGCTGAGATCGGAGGACCGTCGTTCGCGACGGCGAGCCGAGCGCGGGCACCGGCTCCGTCACGCTCGTCCCGGTGCACCGAGACCGCGACGTGTGTCCCCGCTGGCGTGTGGATCCGCGCGTTCGCAAGGAGGTTGACGACCACCCGACGCAGCTGGACCGGGTCGCCGATGACCACCACCGGCTCGTCGTGGAGGTCGAGCGCCCATCGGTGCTCCGGCCCGGCCGCACGGGCGTCCATCGTCGTCTCGACGGCGAGTGCGGACAGGTCGACGGGCTCCCGGACGGGCGGCACGGTCGAGTCGAGCCGAGCGAGCAGCAAGAGCTCCTCGACGAGGTCACCCATGCGCACCGCCTCGGCTCGGATCCGCTCGGTGTTCCGGTGCACCGCGGGCGACGCGGGTTCAGATCCCGTCAGCTCCGCGTACGCCCGGATGGTCGCGAGCGGCGTCCGTAGCTCGTGGGAGGCGTCCGCCACGAACGCGCGCACGCGGGTCTCGGCGCGATCCCGCACGGCGAGGGCCTCCGACACGTGCCCGAGCAGGCTGTTCAGCGCCGTGCCGACCTGGCGGACCTCGCGACTGACGCCGATGTCCTCGTCGGAGACCCGGATGGGGATGCCCTCGTCGCCGCTGTCGAGATCGAGGGCGGTGACGGCCGAAGCGGTGGCGGCGACTCGCGAGAGCGGACGCATCGCGCGACGCACGAGCATCGCCCCGGCCCAGGCAGCGACCACGACCCCGAGCACCGCGACGATCGCGATGACCAGGACGAGCCGCGCGATCGCCGCCGTGATGCCGCCCACGGGGAGCGCCGTGATGAACACCGCGCCGTCCGACCTGGTGGCGAGCACTCGGTAGGCACCGAGGGAGCCGAGCTCGCGCGTGACCGGATCGCCGTCACGCGGCACCCGAGCGAGCGCCGCCTTCGCAGCGGTGCCGAGACGGTGCTGCTCACCCGTCGCGTCGGTGTACCCGGCGATGACGAACGCTCCCTTCCGGGACACGGCGACGACCGTGTCCGCGGACTGGCCTGGTGCGCCGATGAAGTCGTGGTCTGGATCGGTGCCGGTGACGCCCGGGGGCGGGTTGCGCCCGTCCGGCGGCGGCGACGGGAGGTCGCTCTGCGCGTCGAGCGCGCGCTGGGACGCGGTCGTCAGGTCGTCGTCCAGGCGCCCGAACAGGTACCCACGGAACGCCACGACGGTCACGACGCCGACGACGACGTTCGTGACCGTCAGGAGCAGCGCCACGATGAGGACGATCCGCCACCGCAGCGAGTGCGTCCGGTCCTTCCGCGGACTCCCGGCCCCGGACGCCCTCACGTCGGCGGACGGAGGACGTACCCGGTGCCCCGTACGGTCTGGAGGAGCGGCTCGCGCCCGGCGTCCACCTTGCGTCGCAGGTACGACACGTACATGTCCACGAGGTTCGACGACGCCCCGAAGTCCATCCCCCAGACGTTCGTGAGGATGCGATCCCGGGTGAGGACCCGTCGTGCGTTCCGCATCATGTACCGCAGGAGCTCGAACTCGGTCGCCGTGAGGTCGATGCCCTCGCCACCGCGGGTGACCGCGTGCGTGTCCTCGTCGAGCTCCAGGTCCTCGACGACGAGCCGAGCCGGCCCCCCGTCGGCGACCACACGCGACGACGTCCGGGCGAGGATCCGCGCACGGACCAGCAACTCCTCGATGCCGAACGGCTTCGTGAGGTAGTCGTCCCCACCGCCCGTGAGTCCGGCGATCCGGTCCTCGTGGGCGTCCTTGGCGGTGAGGAACAACACGCGGGCGTCATCGCGGGCGTCCCGGAGCCGGGACAGGACCTCGAAGCCGTCGATGTCGGGCAGCATGACGTCGAGCACCACCACGTCCGGCTGGAACTCCCGGGCTGCGAACAGGACGTCGCGGCCGCGGTGCACCGCGTGCGTGGACCAGCCGTCGGCCGTGAACGCGAGGCCGATCGCCTGGGCGAGGGCGACCTCGTCGTCCACGACGAGCACCCGGACGGGCGTGCCGTCGGTCCTCGTGAGGGGAGCGCTGCTCATCGCGGTGAGCCTAGTCGCCGCTGAGGTCGTAGACCGTCTGGCCCCCGACCGTCTTCGCCGTGTAATGCGCCTCGACCCAAGCCTGGATCGCGCTCGCCGTGCTGGTCGACTGGCCGCCCGGCATCCCGCCGCCAGCTCCGCCGTCATCGCCGTCGACGCTGCCGCTCGTGTCGCCAGCGCTGCCGCTCGTGTCGCCAGCGCTGCCGCTCGTGTCGCCAGCGCTGCCGCTCGTGTCCGCTGCGGAGCTACCGCCCGGACCGCCGCCCATGCCGCCGCCCATGCCGCTCGAGACGATGTAGTAGCCGACCTTGCCCTCCTTCACCCATGCCTTGAACTGCGCGAGCGTCGGTGTCGGGTCGCTCGACCAACCGCCGATGGCCATGACGGCCTGGTCGGTGTCGAGCTCGAGCTGCGCTGCGGACTGCGATCCGTTCACGGCCGCCGCCCACTTGGCGTCGGACGCCTCGAGGAGCTTCTGCAGCGCGGTCGAGGTGGTCTGGCTCCCGCCGCCCATGTTGCCGGCATCCGCCGCTCGGCCACCCCCGTCGCTCGTGCCGCTCGTGCCCGACGAACTCCCCGGCGCACCGGCGGGCGGCTGCCCCGTCGTCGCGTCCGAGTCCGATCCTCCGGACCCAACGGGCGGCATGCCCGTCCCGGCACCGGAACCGGTGGTGGAGTCGCTGGAGGAGCCTCCGGGGCCACCGGTACCACCGGGCATGCCCCCGCCCATGCCGCCCGCGGCGCCGCCCGTCCCCGAGGATCCGCTCCCCGCAGGACCGACGATCGGGATCGATCCCGTGTGGCCGACCGTCGTGGTCGCCACGGCGTACGCCGTCGTGCCGGTGAGGCCGAACAACGTGCCTGCGAGAACGCCGACCGCCACGAGCCGGCGCAGAGTCGGCACGGTCCCCACTGCCACGGCGCCGGCTGACAGGAATCCGCCGACGAGGACGACCCACCGCAGCCACGGCACCCAGGTCGCGTTCTCACCCAGGAGCGCCCAACTCCAAGACGCGGTGATCACGATCATGGCCGCGAGCCCGAGCGTCCCGAGCGCCGACCGGCGACGTGCCCAGAGCATCGCCCCGCCGGTGCCCACCAGACCCGCGATCGCCGGAGCGAGCGCGACCGTGTAGTAGGGGTGGATCGTGCCGGACATGTAGCTGAACACGAGCCCGGTCAGCAGGAGCCATCCACCCCAGAGCACGAGCCCGGCGCGGGCCGGATCGGCCGGAGGACGCCGTCCAGCGGCCACGAGGCCGAGGACGAGCGCGAGGAGCGCCGCGGGGAGGAGCCACGAGATCTCGAGCCCCATCTCGGACGAGAACAGCCGCTCGAGGCCCGTCGATCCGCCGAACGACGAACCGGCCGCGCCCCCGGTCATCCCGCCGCCGCCACCGCCGCCGTTGCCGTCACCGCCGAAGATCCGCCCGAGGCCGTTGTAGCCGAACACGAGGTCGAGCACGGTGTTGTCGGTCGATCCGCCGATGTACGGGCGCGCGTCGGCTGGCCAGAGGGCCACCGTGAGCACCCACCACCCCGCCGCGACGACGAGGGACACCATCCCGATGACGGCGCCGACGATGCGCTTGCGCCAGCTCGCCTGGGCCGCGAACACGTAGACGAGTCCGAGGGCCGGCATGACGAGCAGACCCTGGAGCATCTTGGTCAGGAACGCGAACCCGAGCGCGACGCCGGCGAGCGCGAACCACCGCCAGCTCCCGCGGGGCAGGGCCCGGACGGTGCAGTACGCGGCGGCCGTCATGAGCAGCACGAGCAGGGCGTCCGGGTTGTCGAAGCGGAAGATGAGCGCCGCGGCCGGGGTCATCGCCAGGACGAACCCGGCGAGCAGCGCGCCGACGTTCGCCGTCGTGCCACCGAGTCGCGCGAGGGTCCGACGGACCACCCCCCAGGTCAACGCGACGGAGGCGACGGCCATGAGCGCCTCGGGCACGAGCATGCTCGCGCTCGAGAAGCCGAAGATGCGCGCCGAGAGTCCCATCACCCACAGGGACGCAGGGGGCTTGTCGACGGTGATGAAGTCAGCAGTGTCGAGCGACCCGAAGAACCAGGACTTCCAGCTCTCGGAGCCCGCCTGCACCGCCGCGGCGTAGAAGCTGTTCGCGGAGCCGGACACCGTGATGTCCCACAAGTACAAGACGGCGGTCAGGAGCAGCAGCGCCCAGAACGCCGGACGGAGCCAGGCCGCGTCCGCGCGGTCGCCGAGGAAGAGTCGGACGATCGCACTGCGTCGTTCCGCGGTCCTCCTCTCCGCGGGATGGTCGGGTCGGTCGATCAGGGTCGCCGGGTGACTGGTCATGGGTCGAGGATGCCGAGCGAGCGCGTATGGTTCCTCGGCGATCCCTATGCCGTGGATCAGAACGGCTGCGAGCCGGCTGTGGAGGATCGCCATCGCGCCGGCGGCCCGTCGTTAGGCTGCCCTCGTGACGACCCCGGCGCCCACCAGTCCGCCCACCCCCGTCAGCACCCTGCAGGCCGAGGCGTTCGCCGCGGGCACCCTGCCGCCCGTCGAGCAGGTCCGGGACGGCGTCTGGACCCTCGCGATCCCGTTCGCCGCGGGCATCCCCGACTCCACGCTCACGTACGTGCTCGAGGCCGCCGACGGGTCGCTCGTCGTCGTGGACCCGGGCTGGGGCACCGAGCCGACGCTCGCGGTGCTCCGGGACGGCCTCGCCACGATCGGTCGGACCCTCGACGACGTCGGACTCGTCGCCGTGACGCACCTGCACGTCGACCACCTCGGCGCGGCGGCGGCCGTCCGGAACGCCTCCGGCGCGCGGGTCGCGATGCACCCGGCGGAGGCGCGAGCGATCCGCCACCAGGACGAGGACCGTCGGCGGGACGACGAGGACATCGCACGCTGGGGCGTGCCGGAGCCGCTGCGCGCCGGCCTGGTGCGGGCCTGGGGAACGGGGCGGCGCCTCCCGGACGTCGAGGCGGACCTGCTCGTGGAGGACGGGGACGTCCTGCCGGTCGCGGGGCGCGAACTCCGGGCCCTGTGGACGCCGGGCCACACGACCGGACACCTGTGCTTCGTCGACGCGCCGGACGGACTCCTGTTCACCGGCGACCACGTGCTCCCGCGGATCAACTCCGGGCTGGGGCTCGGGGGTCGGACGGACACGAACCCGCTCGAGGACTACCTGGCGTCGCTCGACCGACTCGCCGACCTCGCGGAGCTCGAGGTGTGCCCCGGACACGAGTACCGGTTCCGCGACGTGCGGGCCCGGGCCGCGACGCTCGCCGACCACCGGCGGGAACGGGGCGAGCACGTCGCCGCGGCACTCGACACGCTCGACCGTCCCACGCTGTTCGAGGTCGCCGCGCACGTGCCGTTCCGTGGGGGCATCGCGTCGATGACCGGGTACCTGCTCGCGTCCGCGCTCGCCCAGACCGCGTTCCACGCACGGTTGCTCGGGCGGTCGGACGAGATCCGACCGGCCTGACGCCGCCGCGACACGGGCCTCGACGCAGGGCTCGAGGACGGGTCAGCCGCGCACCTGGGCGTCGAGCGGCACCTGCGCCGCCGCGGCGACCGAGCGGACGACCTCGCGCAGTGCGTCGTCGTGGAGCGCCACCGAGAACCCGACCACCCGCCGGTACACCGGGAGGTCCACGGTCGTCCAGCGTCCGCCGCTGTCGACCACGACCCGGAGCGCCTCGACCGTGCCGACGCCGTAGCGGTTGGCGGAGGACGTGGTCCCCGTGCCCACCTGACCGACCGCGGCGCGCGGGACCCCGAGGAGGAGCGTCGGCGTCCCGCCACCGACGTACAGGCCGATCCCGTGCTGGTCGGCGACGAGCGTCCCCGCCGCGCTCCGCGGCGCCCGCCGCTCGGGTCGCACGCCGAGGAGGCCCGCGGCGCGGTCGACCTCGGCCGCGGTGCCGCGCTTGACGAGGACGGGGGCCGTGAACGCACCGGGGTGCCGCTCGGCGAGCACCCGCTCACGGGCGCGGGTGCGGGCGTGCTGCACGGCGAGGACCACCTCGATGAGGACGAACACCCCGAGCGCGATGACGAGGAGGCTCTCGACGATCCCGACGGTCGACATGCCGTCCTCGTGCTCCCGGTACGCGAGGAACCCGAAGCGGAGCGCCGCGTACGCCACCACGAGCACGATCCCGACGATGCCACCCCGACGTCTGCGCATGTGGACACCCTAAGCCGCTGTCCACAGGGGCGCCGCGCCCCCGTTCGGGCCTCCCGTGGCCGGGCTAGTCTCGACCCGTGAGCAGCCCTGGATCCGATCCCGCGCCCGTCCGCGTCGAGCGCCCCGCGCCGGGCGTCGTCGTCGCCACACTCGACCGACCCGACGCCGGCAACGCGCTGGACGTCGCGATGGTCCAGGCGCTCGAGGACCTGGCGGACGCGGTCCGTGCCGACGTCGACGTCCGGGTCCTGGTGATCGGCGCCTCGGGATCCGCGTTCAGCCTGGGGTACGACGTCGCCGAGTCCGCGGACCGCACGGACGCGACCGTCCCGGACGACCTCGACCGACAGGAGCGCACCGCGGACGCACTCGCGGCGATCCGCGCCCTCCGCGTGCCCGTGGTCGCCGCCGTGGCCGGACCGGCCGCCGGGACGGGTCTGGCACTCGCACTCGTCGCCGACATCCGGCTCGCCGGACCCGACGCGGTGTTCCAGGCGTCGTTCACCGCACTCGGCACCTCCGCCGGCGAGTACGGCGTGTCGTGGCTGCTCCCCCGGCTGGTGGGTCCCGCGGTCGCGGCGGACCTCGCGTTCACCGCCCGCGCGGTCGACGCCGACGAGGCCGCCGCCCTGCGTCTCGTGAACCGGGTCGTGCCGGACGTCGACGCCGCCGCGCTCGAGCTGGCGCGGACGATCGCCGCGAACTCCCCCGCGGGCGTCCGACTGTCGAAGCGCGCGATGCAGGCCAACCTCGAGGTCCCGTCGTACGACGCGGCGCTCGAGCTCGAGAACCGCGGCCAGACCCTGCTCACCCGGACCTCCGACATGGCGGAAGCGCTCGAGGCGTTCCTCGAGAAGCGCCAGGCGTCGTTCTCGAACCGATGACGCCGAACTCCACCGAACGCACGACCGGCAGCACCGTCGCTGGTGACAGCACGGGCCTGCCGACGGTCCCGGACGGAAACGGCACGCCCGGCAGCGGCGCGACCGGCTCCGGACACGCGCACCCCTGGCAGGGCATCCGTCTCGAGCACCTCGACGCCGGTGTCAGCCGCCTGGTCATCGACAACGCCACGCGGATGAACGCCGTGGACGCCGACGTCTTCCGCGAGATCGGGGAGGCCGCGCGGCACCTGCGGCGCGACGGCACGCGCGCGCTCGTGCTCACGGGCGCCGGCGACCGCGCGTTCTGCGCCGGGTACGACCTCGCCGCGCTCCCGGCCCTGCGCGCGACGACGGTCCCGGCGTTCCTCGACATCGAGGACACCGCGAGCGAGGCCGTCCAGGCGCTCCACGACCTGCCGTTCCCGGTCGTCGCCGCGGTGAACGGCGCTGCGTCCGGCGGTGGCCTGTCCCTGGCGCTCGCGGCCGACGTGCGGCTCGGTGTGCGGCGTGCCTCCTTCAACGCGGCGTTCGTCAAGGTCGGCTTCTCGATCGGCGAGCTCGGGACGTCGTGGATGCTCCCCCGCGTCGTCGGCCCCGGCATGGCCGCCGAGCTGGCGTTCACCGGTCGGGTCGTCCGTTCGGACGAAGCCCTGGCGATCGGGCTGCTCGACCGGATCGTCGACACGACCGCCGACGACGCCGTGGCCGCGTTGCAGGCCGAGGCCGTCGCACTCGCCACGGCGTACGCGGCCCCCGACCGCCGTGGCACGCGCATCGGCAAGCGATCGCTCGGGAGGGCCGGGGAGACCCCGTCGTACGAGGTCGCGGTCCGGCAGGCGTTCGGGGACCGGGCGTGAGCGCTGCGGCGAGCGACGGGGCGGACGTGCTCCGGGCCTCCGGAGCGTTGCTGCCGACGGATGACCTGCGGCACCGACCGGCACCCGGGGCGCGCATGCGGGACAGCGTCTTCTACCAGACGGTGCTGCCCGAGGAACGACTGGCGGTGCAGGTGTACCTGTTCGTCACGGGCACAGGGGCGGCGGGTTACAACGTGGCGGTGTGGGGCGACACCGCGCCGACCGTGCGCGAGTTCGGCGGCGGGCGCGTGGCCGAGGCGATGGACCTCGACGACTTCACCGTCGGCGGTCTCACGGTCCGGCACCGGGATCCGCTGCGCACGGCTGACGTCGTCGTGCGGACGGACCGCATCGAGCTCGACCTGACGTTCACGGCCCTGCACGAGGCCTTCAGCTTCCGCGACGCCCCCGACGGCCTGCCGTCCTGGTTCGCGGAGGACCGCATCGAGCAGACCGGTGCCGTCCGTGGCCATGTGCGCGCGGACGACCACGCGTTCGAGCTCGGGCCGATCGGGCACCGCGACCACTCGTGGGGCCTGCGGGACTGGCGTGCGCCCCAGCACTGGAAGTGGCTCGTGGCGTACACGCCCTCCGGGCGCGCGGTGAACGGGTGGACGTGGATCGCCGCCGGGCGGTGGGGGTTCGCCGGGTACGTCCTGCGGGACGGCCGGCCGGTGCCCGTGTCGCGCATCGAGGACGACACGACCTACGGCGCTGGGTACGAGCAACGCCGACTCCACGCGGTCCTGCACGACGTCGAGGGCGGCACGACGACGCTCGACCTCGACGTCTTCGGCGTGCTGCACCTGCCCGACGAGCGGACCGGGACGACCGTGCTCGAGGGCGGGTGCGTGGCGCGCATCGACGGCGAGCGGGGCGCTGGGCAGTTCGAGGTCGAGTGGCCGACGGACTACTTCGCCCACCTGCGTGGGGACGACGCGTGAGCGACGGTGCGACCGCCGGGACCACCGGCGCGGGAACCGGGACCGCCGTCGACGCGACGACGACCGCGGCCCTCGGGCGGTGGCTCGCCGACGCCGGTCTGACCGACTCGCGCGTGTCGGTGCGGCCGATCGGCGACGGCCACGCCAACGTCACCTGGCTCGTCGAGGACGACGCCGGGCAGCGCGTCGTGGTCCGACGCCCACCCCCACCGCCGACGCCCCCCGGCGCGAACGACGTCCTCCGCGAGGCCCGCGTGATCGCGGCGGTGGGCAGCAACGCCGGCGGATCGGTACCCGTGCCGCGCGTGCTCGCGACGGCCGACGCCGGCACGGTGCTCGACGTGCCGTGCTTCGCCATGTCGTACGTGGCGGGTCCGGTGGTCACGACGGACCTGCCCGAGGGGCTGTCGACACCCGCCGCCCGCGCCGCACTCGCCGACGACCTCGTGGACCGGCTGGCCGCGCTGCACCGCCTGCCGTGGGACACGCTCGGGCTCCGCGGCCGACCCGACGGCGCGAACCTCCGGCAGCGGGACCGCCTCGCACGACTCGTCGCCGAGCCCGACGGCTCCCCGCCCGACGCCTTCGCCGACGTCGACGCGTGGTTGGTCGAGCACGCGCCGGCCGAGTCGGGGGCCGCGTTGGTGCACAACGACTACCGACTCGGGAACCTGCTGCTCGCGCCGGACGCCCCGCGGGTCGCGGCCGTGCTCGACTGGGAGCTCGCCGCCGTCGGCGATCCCCTCGTGGACCTCGGGTACCTCGTCGCGTCCTGGTCCGGGCCCGGGGGCCCGTCGACGCCCGTGCAGGAACTCGGCGCGGCGAGCAGTGCGCCCGGGTTCCCCGACGCTCGCACGCTCGTGGCGCGGTACGCCGATGCGACCGGCGCTCCCCTCGACCACCTCCGGTGGTACGTCGTGCTCGCGAACTGGAAACTCGCGGTGCTCTACGAGTACAGCCGCCGCCGCCACGAGCGCGGGGACGGCGACCCGTACTACGCGGGTACGGGCAAGGTCAGGGCCTTCCTGAGGGCCGCGGACGCCGCGCGCACCGAGCCGCTGACCTGACGCGGCGCGCGCGAGCGGCCGCGCCGCACGAGTCGCCCCCCGTCGGTGCCGCGCCGGCTGCAGCCATCCGCCGCGACGCCCGTCACACCGGCCACACCTCGTGCCGCCACGCGGCGTCCCAGAACATCCACTCGTAGCGCGACGCCGTGGTGAAGGCCTGTCGCATCTGCTCGACCTGGTGGGCGGAGGCTGCATCCGCGGCACGGTCGACCACGTCGCGGGCCTCGGCGGTGACCGCGGCGAAGCCCGGATCCCCGTAGGTCCCGATCCAGTCCCCGTACGGATGGCCGTCGAGGTCGCCCACGCGGTGCCGCAACCGGCGTCCGACGTCGTCGTAGAGCCAGAAGCACGGCAGCACACCCGCGACGATCACCGGGTACGACGACGACGCCGTGAGCGACAGCAGGTACGACGTGTACGCGACGCAGGTCGGTGACGGGGCCACCGAGGAGCCGTCCACACCGTGCGAGGCGTGCAGCTGCCGCTCGACGGCGACCGCGTTCGCGGCGGCGTTGCTCCAGAAGGCGAGGTCAGCGGCGGCGTCGGCTCGAGTCGCCGCGGCGGCCAGGACCCTCGCGTACGCCCCCAGGTACGCCGCGTCCTGCTCGAGGTAGTGGAGGAACGTCGCCCTCGGGAGGGAACCGCGCTCGAGCGCCACGAGGAACGGGAGCGCGTCCACCGCATCGCGGATCGGCGCCACGGTCTCCCAGACCTCGTCCGTGAAGCTCATCGCTCGTCCCACAGGTGCACGAAGTGGTGGACAGGGCCGTGGCCCTGTCCGACGTCGAGCACGTCGGCGCCCGCGAGCGCGTCCTGCAGCCAGGACCGGCCGTCACGGACCGCCTCCGCCCACGAACCCCGTCGCGGCCGCAGTGCCGCGACCGCCGAGGACAGGCTGCACCCCGTGCCGTGGGTGTTCTCCGTCGGGATCCTCGGGCTCCGGAGGCACTCGACCCCCGACGCATCGGCGAGGACGTCGACCACCTCGTCACCGGTGTCGAGGTGTCCGCCCTTGAGGAGCACGCGACGAGCACCGCGGCGCACGAGTTCGCGTGCCTGGTCGCGCATCGCGTCGACGGACGTGGCGGGCGCCGTCGCGAGCAGCGCCGCGGCCTCCGGGATGTTCGGCGTGACGAGCGAGACGAGCGGCAGGAGCTCCGTCATGGCGTGGACCGCGTCGGGACGGAGCAGGAGGTCACCGCTCGTGGCGACCATCACCGGGTCGAGCACGACGACGTCGCACGGTGGCACCCGGAGGAACGCGGCGACCACGTCGATGGTCCCGGCGGTGGCGAGCATGCCGATCTTCACCGCGTCGACGCGGACGTCGTCGGTGAGCACACGCAGCTGCTCGGCGACGAAGGACGAGGGCACCTCGTGCACGCCGTACACGCCGGTGGTGCTCTGCGCGGTCAAGGCGGTCAGAACGGTCGTTCCGTACGCGCCGAGCGCGCTGAAGGTCTTCAGGTCCGCCTGGATCCCCGCCCCGCCGGACGGGTCACTGCCGGCGATGCTCAGGGCGACCGGTGGCCTCATCGGGCACCACTCCCCCAGGCAGCTCTGAGCGCGGACGTGGCTGCCGCGACGTCGGAGCGGCCGCAGATCGCACTGACCACGGCCATCCCCGCCGCACCGCTGGCCCGGACCGACGGCGCACGCGCGACGTCGACACCGCCGATGGCGACGCACGGCCAGGGGCTGGCATCGACCACGGCACGCAATCCGTCGAGTCCGCAGGGCTCGGCGGCGTCCGGCTTGGTGCTCTGCGGCCACACCGGACCGACGCCGAGGTAGTCGATGACGCCCGGCCCCATCGCCTCCGCGGCGTGCACGTGGGCGACGGTCTGGGCGGAGAGCCCGATGAGTGCGCTCGGTCCGAGCAGACGTCGTGCCAGCACCGGGTGCAGGTCGGACTGCCCCACGTGCGCGCCGTCGGCTCCGATGGCGCGCACGAGTGCGACCCGGTCGTCGACGAGCACGGGGACCCGCCCGCCGACGGCGGCGACGACCGCGCGGCCCATCGCGACGAACTCGTCGTCGGATGCATCGTGGTCTCGGAGCTGCACGGCCGTGACGCCGGCGCCCACGGCCTCCTGGACGGTGTCGGCGACACCCCTCACCCCGCACATCCGCGTGTCGGTGACGAGGTAGAGGGACAGGTCGGACGACCGGGAGCCGCTCACACGAGCCGGACCCGGTCCGCGACCTCGGCCGACGTGATCGAGGCGAGCTGGTCGAGCAACTGCACGGCGAAGGTGCCCGGCCCGCGGCTGAGCGGGGCGGCCTGCTCCGCGGCGACGGTGAGCACCGCCGTCGCCGCGGACGCGGCGAGCAGCGGTTCGGATCCCGTCGCCGCGAACGCGGCCATCAGCGCCCCCAGTGCGCAGCCGACCCCGGTGACCTGCGTCATCCAGGGGTGCCCGTTGCGGAGTCGGACGGTCCGGTCGCCGTCCGTGAGGTGGTCGGTGGGTCCGCTCACCGCGACGACCGTGTGGAAGCGGCGGGCGACCTCCTCCGCCGACCCGAGCGCCGCCTCCGGGCTGTCGGTCGCGTCCACGCCCTTGCCGCCCGCGCCGCCCGCGAGCGCCATGATCTCCGATGCGTTCCCGCGCACGATGGAGGGCCGGTGCTCGAGCAGGTCCATGGCGACGCCCGTGCGCCATCCCAGCCCGCCCGCGGCGACCGGGTCGAGGACCCACGGCGTCCCGTGCTCCGCGGCGCTGAGCACCGCCGCCGTCATCGCCTCGACGGTCGGCTCCTGCGGGGTGCCGAGGTTCACGAGCACGCCGCCCGCGGCCCCGGCGAACGGCCCGGCCTCCTCCGGGTTGTCGACCATGGCGGGCGCGGCGCCGACCGCGAGCAGCACGTTCGCCGTCCACTGTGCGACGACGATGTTCGTCAGGCACTGCACGAGTGGCGGGCGGTCGCGGAGACCGTCCAACGCCGCTGCGAGCGCCGACGGGTCGAGTGGGACAGATGGAGATGCCACGGATGACGTCCCTTCGCTAGTACTAACCAGATCAGGTTCGACGGGTCTGTTCTCAGCCTCGCTCGATGGAGGCACCCCGCGTCGCAGGCGAGTCTAGGGCCGTCGGACATTGGCGCACCCTGCTGTTAGCCTGACGAACGGCCGAAGATGAGCCGGACCACGACCGAGCGTCCCGTGCGAACCCGATCCGGACCCGACCCGTCTCCGAACCAGCAGCGGCACCACGTTGGAACAGGAGCACGATGTCAGCGAGCAGCGCCCTCGGGAACTACACGGCGGAGCAGGTCGAGCGGTACTACGCGAACGGCGACTGGCAGGACGGGGTCCTCATCGACATCGTCCGCGACCGTGCCGACGCCCACCCGGAGCGGACGTTCGTCACCGACGGCACGCTCACGCTGACGTACGGGCAGCTCCGCGAGGACGCCATCCGCCTCGCCGTCGGCCTGCGCGGCCTCGGCGTGGAACGGGGCGACCGCGTCGTCGTGCAGATGCCGAACTGGGCGGAGTTCGCCACGATCGTCGTCGCGCTCTCGCGGCTCGGCGCGATCCTCGTCCCCACGATGCCGATCTTCCGACACGACGAGGTCGGCTACGTCCTCGAGCACTCCGAGGCGAAGGTCGTGATCGGCCCGCACGTGTTCCACCGCTTCGACCACCTCGCCATGTTCACCGCGCTCAAGGACCGGATCCCGACCCTCGACCACGTCGTCGTCGCCCGGGCCGAGTACCCGGACGCGCTCGACGGCGCGATCGACCTCGCGTCGCTGGCGGCCGAGGGCGACCTCGACGAGCTCGACGCGTCGCTCGGTGACACCGCGGGCCCCGACGATGGCTGCCTCGTCGTCTACACCTCGGGCACCACGAGCCGCCCGAAGGGCTGCTTCCACACCTTCAACACCATCCACGCGGCCGCACGCCTGCTCAACGAGCGCCTGCACGTCGACGAGGGCGACGTGATGTTCAACCCGTCGCCCGTGAGCCACTCCACCGGGCTCATCACGGGCCTCCTCATGCCGCTCATGGTGGGGGGCGGCACCCACTTCATGCCCGTCTGGGCGCCGGACGAGGGCATCGAGCGCATCCGCGAGTACGGCTGCACGATCACCGTGACGTCGACGACGTTCCTGACGACCGTGATGGAGGCGTTCGACCCGGAGCGCCACGACCTCAGCTCGATGCGGTACTGGGTGTGTGCCGGCGCGCCGATCCCGGGTGCCGTCGTGCAGTCCGCGCGCGCGATGTTCCCGTCGTGCCAGATCCTCAGCCTCTACGGGCGGAGCGAGAACATGACGACCGCGTTGTGCGCACCCGAGGACGCCCCCGAGAAGTCCGTGCTCTCGGACGGCCGGGCCCTCGCGGACTCCGTCGTGAAGGTGGTCGACGAGAACGGCGTCGAGGTCCCCGCCGGCACGAGCGGCGACATCGCGTACCAGGGCCCGTCCCACATGCTCGGGTACTACCGCGATCCGGAGCAGACCGCCGCGCTGTTCACGCCCGACGGGTTCTCGTGCTCGGGCGATCTCGGCGTGATGGACGCGGACGGCTTCGTGCGGGTGAGCGGCCGCATCAAGGACATCATCATCCGCGGCGGCATCAACATCTCGTCGCGCGAGGTCGAGGACCTGCTCGGCGAGCACCCCGCGGTCCGCACCGTCGCCGTCGTCGCGATGCCGGACCCGCGGCTCGGCGAGCGCTCGTGCGCCTTCGTGGTGGTCGCCCCCGGTCACGACGAGCCCTCGTTGTCCGACCTGACCGACTTCCTCCGGAGCAAGCAGATCGCCGTGCAGAAGCTGCCGGAGCGCCTCGTGGTGATCGACGAGCTCCCGATGACCCCGGTCGGCAAGGTCCGCAAGAACGTGCTGCGCGACCGGATCGTGTCGATGCTCGCCGAGGAGCAGCGCGGTGTGACGTCCTCCCAGGACTGACGGCTCCGCCGCGGCCGTCAGCGGCGTCGACGGCAAGCAGCGCCGCCGACGCCCGTCGACGCTGACGGCAGCCTCCCGGCCGCGGGGCGTTGGATGGGTCGATGGCCCTCCCCACCGCCGCGGACCCCGTCGCCCCGATGCTCGCCAAGGCCGTCCCGGACGTCCCCGCCGCGGACGCCGTGCCCGGGGGCCTCAGCTACGAGCCGAAGTGGGACGGCTTCCGCGGGATCGTATACCACGACGGCACGGACGTCGAGATCGGCAGCCGCGGGTCGAAGACGCTCACCCGGTACTTCCCGGAGCTCGTGGCGGTGTTCCGTGACCAGCTGCCGGGGCCGTGCGTGCTCGACGGCGAGATCGTCGTGCGGACCGGCGAACCGGGCGCGGAGCGGCTGGACTGGGACGCCCTGACGCAGCGGATCCACCCCGCCGCGTCCCGGATCCGGAAGCTCTCGGTCGAGACCCCCGCTGCCTTCGTGGCGTTCGACCTGCTCGCGTTCGAGGACCGGGACCTGCGGGACCTGCCGTTCGCCGAGCGCCGCGTGGCACTCGAGGAACTCGGTCGCGCGTTCGAGGACCCGCTGTTCGTGTCCCAGCGCACGCTCGACGTCGAGGAGGCCCGCCGCTGGCTGGTCGAGTTCGAGGGGGCGGGACTCGACGGTGTCGTCGCGAAGCCCCTCGCCGGGCCGTACGCGCCGAACAAGCGCACGATGCTCAAGGCGAAGCACCACCGCACCGCCGACGTCGTCGTGGTCGGCTACCGCGTCCACAAGTCGGGCGAGGGCGTGGGGTCCCTGCTGCTCGGCCTGTACGACGCGGACGGCGAGCTGCGCATGGTCGGCGGCGTCTCCGCCTTCTCGGACGCCCGACGGCGGGAACTCGTCACCGAACTGGATCCGCTGGTCCGGCGGGACGCGGACGGGAGGCCCGTCACCGGCGCCACCGAACGCAGCCGGTTCGCCTCGGGGCGCGACACCTCGTTCGTCGAGCTCGAGCCGGAGCGCGTCGTCGAGGTGCGGTACGACCAGATGGAGGGCGACCGGTTCCGCCACACGGTGCAGTTCGACCGGTGGCGGCCCGACCGGAACGCGCGGTCCTGCACCTTCGAGCAGCTCGAGCAGCCGATCGCCTACGACCTCAGCAGCGTGCTGCGCTGATCCCGTGGGCGCTTGGGACCTCGTCGAGCGGGGACGTCCGCGTGGCCGCGACGGCCTGTGGTCCGACCGCGCGCCCGGACGGCTCACGATCCCGCGTCCGGGCGCGGCGACCCTCGTCGTGCTCGGCGGCTACGCGGTGTCGCGGGTGCTCGCGACCGGCCTGCTGCTCACCGCCTGGATCGTGAGCGGCGGCGTCCACGACGCACACGCGACCCTCCGGGCTCCAGGCGGGTTCGGCGGGTTCCTCACGGCCTGGGACGGCGCCTGGTACCGGCGGATCGCCCTGCACGGCTACCCGTCGGACCTGCCCGTGACGGGCGGTGCTGTGCAGAAGAGCGTGTGGGCGTTCCTCCCGGTGTACCCGGCCGTGGTGCGCGCGCTCATGTCGCTGACCTCGCTCGGATACGCACCGGCCGCGGTGACCGTGTCGGTGGTGGCGGGCGGCGCGGCCACGGTCGTCCTGCACCGGCTGCTCGCGGAGCGGTTCGGCAGCCGTCCGGCGATGTGGGGCGCGCTGTTCTTCGCGTTCGGACCGCTCGGGTTCCTGTTCCAGGTCGCGTACGCCGAGTCCCTGTTCCTCGCGCTCGTGTTCGCCGCACTCCTGGCGGTGCTCCGGGGCCGGCCGCTCGTGGCGATGCCGTTCGCGGTGGCCGCGGCGTTCACGCACCCCGGTGCCCTCGCGGTGCCGGTCGCCCTCGCGGCGGTGTGGGTGGCGTCACTCGTGCGTCGACGGCCGCTGCCGCTCCGGACGCACCTCGCGGTGGTCGCGTCCGGTCTCGTGACCGCGGCGGCAGGACTCGCGTGGCCGGTCGTCGTGACGCTCGTCACCGGCCGCGGCGACGGCTACGTGGCCACGGAGACCGCCTGGTGGCGGGACTACATCGGGGACGCCGCCGCGGTGTTCCGCCCGCTGACGCCGTGGTTCCTGTTCGCGGAACGGCTCGTCGGCGGCTGGGGCGTGCCGATCGTCGTACTGCTCCTCGTCGCCGTCGGCTGGTGTCTGGCGTTCCGGAGTCGTGCACTCGGCGTCGGGATCGGGGCGTTCGTCGTCGCGTACGTCGCGTACCTGGTCGCGGTGTTCCTGCCGCAGCAGAGCACCTTCCGCATGTTGCTGCCGCTGTCCCCGGTGCTCGGGACCCCTGCGCTGTCCGCCTCACCGCGTCGCGCGACGGCGACGTTGGTCGTCGGCATCGCGGTCCAGCCGATCGCGATCTGGGCGCTCTGGGTCGCCTGGCCACCCTGACCCGCGGTTCCCGACCGGACTGTCCCGTTCACGCGGCTGTCCCCATGAGGAGGTGCAGGGTTCACCCAGCGATGCGACGATCAGCGGGTCGAGGACGCCGATCAGGGCCCACCGAGTCGCCTGGCCCCGGGGGAAACAAACCGACTGTCCGAATTCCGCACAGTTCTCCTCCATAGTTAGGCGAACTAGTAACTCCGTGCCACAGTTGTTCCAGGTCGGAGATAGTCTCCGAACCGAACGAGTTCCCGGGCACCGCCCTTCGAGAACAGGACCACCATGAGCACGCATCTCCTCCCCGTCCGTCACACGGCGCAGCGCAGCCCGTTCACGGAGATCCGGGAGGCGCGGCACCAGCGCGCACTCGTCGCCAGCGCGACCGTGACCGGCATCGTCAGCGTCACCGTCGCGAGCCTCGCGCTCGTCACCCTCGGGCTCGGCGCGTGAACGCCCCCGCCATCGTCACGCCGCTCATCGAGCGCGCCGCCGCTCCGGCACCGACGACCACCTGGGCCCTCGCGGACGAGGGCCTCTGGGTCGCGACGCACGCCGGGTACTTCGGCGGCACCATCGACCAGCACGGCGCGCACCACTACGCGATGGACACCTTCGGGCGCTACGTCGGGGACTTCGCGACGCTCGACCTCGCGAAGCAGCACCTCATCGAGCACATGACCACGCTCTTCGGCACGGAAGGAATGGCAGCATGAACGGCATCGACGGCATCAGCGACGCGCACCGCGGGACGTGGTCGCGCTTGACCCGCCTCCACACGGCGAGCGCGGGCCTCCCGACGCAGACCAAGCGAACCGAGGACGGGCGCACCGCACGCGACGAGGCAGCGCTCGGCCTGTAGGAACTGATCGGCCGCAGCCCAGATCGCACAACGCGCCGCTCACCTCCGGGTGCAGCGGCGCGTTCTGCATTCTCGGCGCGGAGACGCGGCGCGTTCTGCGATCTCGGCCGGGGCGCGCGTCAGGCCTGCTGCTTGCGCGCCCGCGACGGCTGCACGCGGGGCGGCTCCCCCGGCATCTTCGGGTAGTCGGGCGGGAACGGCATCTCGCCCAGACCGGCAGCGAGGTCCCGCTCCCACCACGCCAGCAACGCGTCGATGCGGGCGGGCTGCGCGTGCATGTCCTCCCACGGGTCACCGACGGCGCGGAGTCGCTCCGGGATCGTGCGCACCGTGTGTGTCCGCGGGTCGGTCTCCGACAGTTCCTCCCATCGGAGCGGGGTCGAGACGGACGCGTGCGGGAGTGCTCGGGGGCTGTAGGCACCGGCGATCGTCCGATCCCGGTTCGCCTGGTTGAAGTCGACGAAGATCCGCTCGCCGCGCTCTTCCTTCCACCACGCGGTCGTCACCTGCTCCGGCATCCGCCGTTCGAGCTCGCGGGCGGCGGCGATCACCGCGTGCCGCACGTCGAGGAACTCCCACTCGGGCTCGATCGGCGCGTACACGTGCAGGCCGCGGTTCCCCGAGGTCTTGATCCACGCGGTCAACCCCGCTTCGTCGAGGACCTTCCGCAGCTCGAGCGCGGCGGGGACGGCGTCGTGGAAGTCGGTGCCCGGCTGCGGGTCGAGGTCGATCCGCAGCTGGTCCGGGAAGTCGCTCCGCTCGGCCCGTGACGCCCACGGGTGGAACACGACGGTGTTCATCTGCGCCGCCCACACCGCCGCGGCGGGCTCGTCGATGATCATCTGCGGGTGTGCGCGGGCGCTCGGGTAGGTCACGGTGACGGCGCGCACGAAAGCGGGTGCGCCCTTCGGCGGGTTCTTCGAGAAGAACTGCTCGCCGTCGACGCCCTCGGGGAACCGCTGGAGCGACACCGGCCTGTCCCCGTTCGCGCGCACGAACGCGTCGCCCACGGTGACGAGGTAGTGCGCGAGGTCGAGCTTCGTCAGCCCGAGCTGCGGCCACAGCACGCGTTCCGGACTCGAGATCCGGACCTCGCGGTCACCGGCCGGTCCGGGCACCGTCAGCACCGTCGCGTTGCTCGCCATCCGTGCAACCTACGCCGGCCGGCCGGGAGGCGCGGCACCGGCCCGCACACCGGCGTCGCTCCGGTCCCGCCCGTCCAGACCGCTTCCATCGAGTCGGCGGGCCGTCGCCCGGCGGGCCTCGGTCGCCGTCGCCCGACCGGCACCATGGACACCCGGCTCGTCTCGGTCTAGATTGCTAGCATGGTAGCCACCAGCGGGAACAAGGTGCAGTTCAACGTGTACCTGCCGGCCGAACTCGTCCGCGAGCTCAAGCACCGCGCCATCGACGAGGGGGTCTCGCTCTCGTCGCTCGTCGAACACGTGATGTCCACGTACCTGTCGGGTGCCGAGGCCGCCCCGACGGAGGGGGAACGGCCATGACGACCATCCGCAGCATCCTGTACACCGCCCACCCCGCCGCATGGCACGACCTCGCGACGGCGCTCGGGCTCCGACGGCACGATGCCCCCGTCGACGGCGACTGGACGGAGTTCGACGGCGACGGGGTCCTCGCCATCCGCGGCCTCGATGACGGGTCGGCCGACGACGGACGGGTCGATCTGCAGGTGCTGGTGGCGGACCTCCCGGCAGTGCGGCGCTCGCTCGAGGGCACCGGAGTCGCGGTCCGGACCACCACGCTCGCCGCCGGCGGGGAGCTGCTCGCCGTCGACGTCGCCGGTGCTCCCGTTACCATCACCACCGCGGACCGTGCAGCCGCCGGCGGCGCGACCAGCGTCATGCCCATCCGGTACGCGTCGTCGGTCGCGGACGCCGCACGCGTGTTCCGTGCGGGGGGTCTCCGACCCCGGATCGCGGCCGACGGCGGCGGATGGGCGGACTTCACCGCGGACGACGGCGGCCTCGCGGCCCTGCACCACGGGGAGGACGGCCGCACCGAGCTGTCGTTCGAGCACCGCGGCGACCTCGACGCACTCGCCGCACGTCTCCGCGCCGGCGGGTACGAGGCGGACGTGGTCGACGAGGCATACAACCGGACCGTCCTCGTGACCACGCCCGACGGCTGGCGACTGTGGGTCAACGGGGCCCAGGAGGACCTCCACGGGTACTCGCGTCAGGACTGAGCGCAGCCCCAGGCCGACCGCGGCCCGCTCGCCCTGCCCCGCGTCCGCTCGGTCCTCCCGCGAGATCGCAGAAGGTGTCGCTCCGGGTCCGGTCGAAGCGGCAACGACCGCGACCTCCGTGGGCTCCGGAGGCGGGTGGGCTTCGGAGCGGCCCGACCGCCCGTCTGGCAGTCCGGCCCCCTTGACTGGGCGGCGTCAGGGGATGGTGTTCCAGTGGTAGTCACCTCGAGCGTCCGCACCGTGGCCGCCGCACCGGTACGACGTCCCGGAGGCCGACTGAGCGACCTGCCCGACCTGACTCGACGAGCAGTAGGCACCCGGAGTGATAACCGCGCTCTGCGCCGGGGCGGGTGCCGGTGCCGGTGCCGGTGCCGGTGCCGGTGCGACGTACGTGCCCACGGAGGTCACCTGAGTCACGGGCGGTGTCGTCACGACCTGGCTGACCTCTGCGCGCCCGGTCTCGACGCCGTCCGTGTACGTGACGCGGTAGGTCGTGGTCCGGACTCCGTTGACGCCCGTGGTCGTGATCACCGAGGTGCCCTTGGCCCGCGTCGCGTCGTCGAGCGTCGTCGAAGCGAACGGGATCGCCGCGGTCGTGGTGACGAGCTTCGTCGTGACGATCGGAGTCGGCGTCGGGCTCGAGGAAGCGACCCGGTGTTCGCGCTCGTGCTCGTGCTGCACGGTGGACGCTGTCGAGGATGCGACGGCGTGCGGCTCGGACGTCGCTGCAGCACACCCCGCACCGACCACCAGCAGGACCGCTGCTCCGGCCGTCGCGACGGTCGCCCTCACCCGTCGGGACATCGTCTTCCAGGACATCACCACCCCCATGCTCGTCATCGCGCGGGACAAGTGTCGTCCCGCGAAAGGGGGACAACCACCCCCCGTACGAGGGTCACGAGATCGCAGCCGGTGTCGCTTCAATGGGGATCGAAGCGGCAACGACTGCGATCTCGATGAGGTGGGAAGCAGGACGGGGCGTGATGCCGCTCGCCAGTAGGCTGACGCGGTGACCGACACCCCCGCCACCCCGCTCCGGATCGCGCTCGTGTCGCTGCACACCTCCCCCGGGGACGAGCCCGGTTCCGGCGAGGTCGGTGGGATGAACGTCGTCGTGCGACACCAGGCCGAGGCGCTCGCGGACCTCGGGCATCGGGTCGAGATCGTCACCCGCCGGTCGTCACCGACGCAGCCGGACTCCGTCGAGATCGTCGCGGGCGTGTGCCTCCGGTTCCTGTCGGCCGGGCCCGCACAGCCGGTCCCGAAGGGCGAACACGACGCC
This sequence comes from Curtobacterium sp. MCBD17_028, assembly GCF_003234875.1. Classification (NCBI taxonomy): domain Bacteria; kingdom Bacillati; phylum Actinomycetota; class Actinomycetes; order Micrococcales; family Microbacteriaceae; genus Curtobacterium; species Curtobacterium sp. MCBD17_028. Next base: position 424,301 of record NZ_QKTQ01000001.1, read on the forward strand.
TTCATCGACCCGTTCCGGGCGGGACTGGCGGAGCTCGGCCCGTACGACGTGTTCCACGCGCACCACTGGTTCTCGGGCATGGCCGCGCTGCCGGTGGCTCGGGAGCGCGGGGTCCCCCACGTGCAGTCCTTCCACTCGATCGCCGCCGACGCAGCGACTCCGCTGTCCGAGGGCGAGCGCCCCGAGTCGGCGGGCCGGATGGAGGGCGAGGCGTTCCTGGCGCGCGAGTCGGACGCCGTCGTCGCGATCAGCGAGGCCGAGGCCGACACCGTCCGCTCCCGGCTCGGCGCCGCAGCGGATCGGGTGGTCATCGTGCCACCCGGCGTCGACGGCTCCGTGTTCCGTCCGGCGAGCGCCGCGACCCGCGCCGCCGCCCACGACCGCCCCCGCTACGTCGTCGCGGCCGCGCGGGTGCAGCCCCTCAAGGGCCTCGACCTGGCGATCGCCGCGGTCGCCGCCGTTCCCGAGGCCGTTCGGCCGGACCTGGTGATCGCGGGCGATGCGTCGAGCGAGGCGACCGGATACGTCGAGGAGCTCCGCGCGCTCGCGGATCGACTCGGCATCGGGGACCGGGTCCGGTTCGTCGGTCCGCAGTCGCGCCCGGACCTGGCGATGCTGTTCCGCAACGCGGGACTCGTGCTCGTGCCGTCGCACTCCGAGACGTACGGTCTCGTCGCGCTCGAGGGCTCCGCGTCCGGCGTGCCCGTGGTCGCCGCCGCCGCGGGTGGCCTGCGCGAGGCGGTCGTGGACGGTGAGACCGGCGTCGTCGTGGAGTCGCGCGACCCGGAGGTCTGGGCGGGCGTCATCGCGACCGTCCTGACCGATCCGGCGCTCGCGGACCAGCTCGCCGCGGCGGGGCGGGAGCGCGCGGAGCGGCTCAGCTGGGAGCGGTCCGCCGAGGGGCTCGTCGAGACCTACCGGTCGGTGATCGCGCGCGTCGAGGAGCGCCGGCGCTCCGCGTCCGCGTGAGCGCCGTGCTCCGGCGAGCCGTCCGGGCGGCGCTCGTCGCCGGGGCCCTGTGCCTGCTGACCGGGTGCTCGGCGGTGAGCGGCGGCGTGCCTCCCGGCTCCGGCACCGGCGGCATCGGCGGGGCCGGCACCGCTGCTGCCGGCCCCGGCGCGGTGAGCGTGAGCGCTGCCGCGAGCGCGGGGACCGCCCCGGGTGCCGCCGACACCCCCTCCACGGCGGCGACGGGCACCGCCGCCGCCCTCCTGGCGACGCTGCCCGTCAAGGGCCGCGCCGCGGCGACCGGGTACGACCGCGTCGGCGACTTCGGCACCGCCTGGCTCGACCGCGACCACGACGGATGTGACACCCGCGACGACGTCCTGGCGCGCGATCTCACGGACGTCGAGCGCCCGGGAGGCTGCCGGGTGCTGTCCGGCACCCTCGTGTCGCCCTACACGGGAGCGGCGATCCGGTTCACGCGCGGCGCGACGACCTCGGCCGCCGTGCAGATCGACCACGTCGTGGCGCTCGAGGACGCCTGGCAGACGGGCGCGCAGCAGCTCGACCAGGAGGCTCGGGAGGACCTGGCGAACGACCCGGGCAACCTCCTGGCGGTCGACGGGCCGTCGAACGAGCAGAAGGGGTCCGGTGATGCCGCCACATGGCTGCCGCACGTCGTCGCGTTCCGGTGCTCCTACGTGGCCCGGCAGGTCGCGGTGAAGGCCGCGTACGGACTCTGGGTCACCCCAGCCGAACACGACGCGATCGCCCGGATCCTGGCGACCTGCCCGATGCAGCCCGCGGTCCGCACGGCGTTCTCGGCCCGACCGGGAGGCACGGCCGCCGCAAGCGGGTCGGGCGGCGCCGCCGTCGCCCCGGCTCCGGCGACTCCTGCGGCTCCCGGAGCGCCGGCTGCGACACCTGCCGGTCCGACGCCGGCACCGAGCTTCGCGAACTGTGCGGCGGTCCGGGCAGCCGGTGCGGCACCGCTCCACGTCGGCGACCCGGGGTACTCGCGCCAGCTCGACCGCGACGGCGACGGCACGGCCTGCGAGGACTGACCGCGGACGGCCCGTGCTACCCCTGACCGGCGAGGAGCTCGTCGATCCGCTCGAAGTCCTCGTCCATCCCGGCGTCGATCCCGCTCGCGAGGACGGCGTCGCAGGCCTCCTTCGAGGCGTGGGTCGAGGTGATCTCGAGCGCGGATCGCCCGCCCTCGAGGTCCACGAACCGCAGGGTCTCGAGCGTCACCCCGCTCTCGCCCTCGTACTCCCACGTGTGGACGATGCGACCCGGTACGACCTCGTGGTACGAGCCACGGAAGGCCCAGCCGTCGCCGTTCGCCGCCTCGACGACGTAGCGGAACGCACCACCGGTCACCGCGTCGAACCGGTCGAGCCGGACGGTGGTGCCGTGGGGCCCCATCCACCGGACGAAGCGCTCGGGATCGGTGTGGGCGCGTTGCACCGCGCTCGCGGATGCATCGAACTCGCGACGGTGTCGAACGCTCTGGTCGCCGACGCGGGTGTGCTCCGTCTCGGCCGGGCCGTGGGGGTCGTCCTGAGGCATCGGGGGTCCTTCCGGATTCGGCCGCGGCGGTGCGGCCGGGTTCGTCGTGCTCGTGTCAGCGCGCGGCAGCACCGTATTCGGGCTCGCGGTCGGACGTCAAGGACCGCGACGGTCGTGCTCGGCCGATGGTGCGAGCGGCAGGATGGGGACATGCCCCTCGACCTCGCCGCGTTCTGGTCGGCGCTCGACGCGGTCCCGGTGCCCGACGACGCCGAGGCGTTGTACGACGCGTCGGCAGAGGGCACGCTCCGACGCGGCAACCTCGACCGGTACCTGCGGCTGCTCGCCGACGCCGGATCGACCGTGCTGCTCGTCGCCGAGGCCCCCGGCTGGCGGGGCATGACGAACACGGGCCTGCCGTTCGTCAGCGTGCGGGAACTCGACGCGCGCCCGGGGATCGTGACCGGGGCCGCCGAGGGTGACGGCTTCGCGCGACCGCCGGCGCCGACCGCGCCGTGGGAGGCCTCCTCGCGGGTGGTCTGGGCCGCGCTCCGGGACTGGGCGGGGCCGCTGCCCGTCGCGTGGCCGGTGTACCCGCACCACCCGTTCGCCGCGCCCGACCGACGCACGAACCGGACGCCCCGACCGGCCGAGGTCCGAGCCGGCGCTCCCGCGACGCTCGCGCTGCTCGAGGCGCTGCGCATCGACCACGTCGTCGCCGTGGGGCGGAAGGCCCAGGGAGCGCTCGCCACCGCCGGCATCGACGCGGTCGCCGTCCGCCACCCCGCCCAGGGCGGCGCACGACAGTTCACGGACCAGCTCGCCGCGTTCTCCGCAGCCGTCCGCTGAGCCGGCCCGGATCAGGGCGCGGGACGGCTCGCGGACACGTCGCCTCCGCTCGCACCGTCGGCCGGGAGGAACGGGTACCGCCATCGGGACGTCGGCCCGTCCGGTGTCGCCCGCCACGTCACCGTCAGGGTCCGGTCCCGCGTCGCGGCGTCGGGGACGGCCCGGAACGCGAGGGACTCCCCCGCGGCGAGGTCCGCCGGCGGCTCGGACCCGACGACCGGCATGGTCGGGTCCGCCGTCAGACGCACGTCGAACGCGCTCGCCGTGCCGGTGTTCCGGAGGACGGCACCGCCGTCCGGCGCCGACGCGATCCGCCACGAGACGGACGGAGCCGGAGGGACCGACGCGGCACGGGCCTCCCGGCCGGCGTCCGACGGAGCGGGCGTGGACGGCGGACCCCCGCTCGGTCGTGCCAGGCGTTCGAGCGCGCCGGCGATGCGCTCGAGGGTGTCGATGGACAGCGCCGAGGTGCGCTCGGCCCGTTCGGCGCTCGCGGCGGCGGCGAGCCGGTCCTGCTCGGCAGCTCGACGGGCACGCTCGGCGGTCCGGGCGTCACGCTGCTGCTGCCGCGCGGTGTACACCCACGACACGACCACGCCGAGCAGCGCGACGACGGTCCCGACGACCTGGATCCACGTGTCGATGCCGCTCATGCCGACACCCTGCCGGACACCCCCGACACCGCCGACCTACGTGGTCTCGATCGTCACGCCCTTGGCCCGGAGCTCGGCGTCGACGTGCGCGGGCAACGGCGCGGACGTCCACACGGTCTCGAGCGCCGGCAACTCCACGATGTCGCTCCAGGTCAGCGGGTCGTGGCGGTCGTCGTCCCCGCTCCAGTCGGGATCGACGTCGCCGTAGATCTGCAGGTCCCCGTCGACGGTCAGCTGCGTCACCAGCGCGAGCTGCGAGGGCAGGACCTCGAGGTCCTCGTAGTACTCGCGGGCGAGCTGCCCGGAGCCCTCGACGACCTCGTCCTCGTCCTCGGCGTCCTCGTGCGCCGCACCCGCGTACGGTTCGAGGACGTCGAGGTCGTAGCACAGCGCCTCGAGGACGATGAGCTTGGCGTTCTGGTCGGCGAAGTCGTACGGCTCCTCGGGCTTTTCCATGCCCGGGATCGTATCCCCGCCGCCGGTGCCGTGACCGTGCGGTCAGATCCCCGTGACGTCGTGGAGCATCGCCGCGAGTTCGGTCACGTGGGGTTCGCGGAGCAGGGAACTGTGTTCGCTCGCGAGCCGGGGGAACCGCATCTCGCCGCGCAGGTAGGGGCGCCACGAGTCCGGCCCGTCCGGGTTGCCGTCGGCGAACACGAACGTGACCCTGCCGTCGTACGGGCGCACCCGGTGCCGGCGGACCATCACCGAGGCCTGGTCGAAGAACGCGTCGAAGTGGTCCTGTCCCCGGTACCGGACGACCCCGGCCGTGTAGGCGCGGAGCCGGCGGGACACCCGCTTGACCTGCGGGAGTCCACCCGGCAGGACCCTGCGGAGCTGTTGTTCCGCGCCGCGGCGCACCGCGTTGAGCACCCGCGACCCGTGCTCGCGCTCCGGCAGTCGAGCGAACTCGAGCGCGCCCTGCTCCGCCGTGCTCCGCGGCAGGTAGGTGTCCAGGAGCACGACGTGCTCGACGGTCTCCCCGTTCTCGGCGAGGGTCGTCGCGATCTCGAGGGCGATCAGGCCGCCGAGCGAGTGCCCGATGAGCCGGTACGGGCCGTGCGGCTGGACCACGCGCATGAGTTCGATGAACCGACGCGCCGCCGCGGGGACGCTCCAGTCCGGCAGACTGCGCCGCTCGAGGCCGTGCTGCTGGAACACGTACACGTCGTGGTCGGCCAGGTGCCGGGCCAGGGGCACGAACGTCAGGCCGAGGGCGCCGGCACCGGGGAAGCAGAACACGGGCGCACCGCCGCCACTCGTCAGCTTGACGACGTCGGGGTGGCTCGGCACGGCTCTGGTCCCGGCACGGACCCGCCGCGCGAAGTCCGCCAGGGTCGGATGCTCGAGGATCTCGGCGGACCGCACCTCGACACCGATCCGGTCGGACACGGCGGCGAGCATCTCCTCCGCGGCCAGGGAGTCCCCGCCGAGCGACGCGAAGTCGTCCTCCGGCGCGACGGCGGGCAGCCCGAGGACCTCGGCCCAGATCTGCCCGACGGCGAGTTCCCACTGGTCGTGGGTGGTCTCGTCCATCGTGGCGACCGCGCCGTCGCCCCCACCGGCGTCGTCTCCGGTCCCGGCGGCCGGGGGCGGCGGGAGCTCGGCGCGGTCGACCTTGCCGCGCTCGTTCCGCGGCAGCGCCACCATCGGCACGATCGTCCCGGGCACCATGTAGGCGGGGAGTTCGGCACGCAGGGCACGTCGGATCGCAGCGGGCGACGCCGTGCGCCGCCCGGCTCGACCGACGACGTAGGCGACGAGGCGCGTGGATGCCCCGGGTTGCACGATCGCGGTGACCACGGCCTCCTGGACCGTGTCGATGCGGCGGATGGCGGCCTCGATCTCGCTCGGCTCGACGAGGTACCCGCGGACCTTGACCGCGTCGTCGGCCCGACCGAGGAGCGTGAGTTTGCCGTCCTCGTCGATCCGCGCGAGGTCGCCCTGCTTCCAGGTGGCCCGGCCGTCCTCGGCGATCCCGGCACGGAGCGCCGTCTGCTCGTACGCGCCCCAGTACCCCGGGGTCACCGCGTCGGACACGCACAGCAACTGCCCGGTCTCGCCGACCGCCGCGGTGGTGCCGTCCTCGCGGAGGATCCGGATCTCCTTGTCGAACGCCGGCTCGCCCGCCGGGATGCTCCCCTCGGGCACCGGATCGCCCGGCGCGATCTCGTTGAAGGCGAGCGACGCGGTCTCGCTCGACCCGGTGAAGTTGAAGAACGACGTCGTCGGGCCGAACAGCGGTCGTACCGCCGCGACGTCCGTCCCCGTCACGGCCTCACCGACGGTGGCGAACACCCGGAGCCCGCGGAGCCGGTCGTCGTCGGGTCCGAGCGCGTCGGCGATCGTCCGGGCGAGGTGCGGGGTGCTCTGCAACACGGTGATGCCGCGCTCCGCGATGCGGTCGACGAGTCCGAGCACCCCGGCGTCACGCGCGTCGAGCAGGTGCGCCTCGGCACCCGAGTGGATCGTGCCGAACGCCATGGCGAACCCCGCGGCGAACCCGACGGGCAGCACGACGGCGGAGCGCTCGCCGGGAGCGAGCCCGAGGCGCTCGCGGTAGCCGGTGACGTCCGCGAGCATGGCTCGGTGGCTCGTCACGACGCCCTTCGGCGCGCCCGTCGAGCCGGACGTGAACACGATGTTGAAGCCGTCCGTGCCGCCGCGTTCGAGGGCGGCGGGCACGACCCGGATCGGCCCGCCCGCTGCGGCGATCGACTGGGCCTCGTCGAGCATCGGGTCGAGCGGGAGGACCGCGGCCGGGCCCGCCACGAGCGTCGCCGCGAGCGCGCGGTGCGCCTCGTCCGCGACGATCTCGGTGATGCCCGCGAGCGCGATGACGTGCCGGATCCGTGCCTCTGGCAGATGGGCGTCGAGGACGACGAGCAGCCGGCCGGCGAACGCGAGACCGAGGACGCCGAGCACGCCGCCGCTCGTCTGGCTGGCCATGATCCCGACCGGCACCGGCCCGTCACCGGGCACGGGGCCGACGCCGGCCGCGCTGTGGTCGTCCGGCCGGAGGCGCTCGTCGAGGAGTGCGCCGAGGGCGCGGCTGATCTCGTCGGCCTGCCGGTAGGTCACCGTCGTGTGCTCGTCGGACAGCGCGATCTCGTCCGGCCACCTGGCTGCGGTGCGGGCCCAGCGTTCGAGCAGGGAATGCTCGGGCATGAGCTCGCCCTGCCGCGAGGACTCGGCCGGCGGCGCGATCGCGACGGCCGGGTGTCGGTCGTCGGGCGCGGCGCCGACGGACGATCGAGGCGCGCCGCCGGCGGTCGTCGAGGACAGCGTGGTCGCGCTGCGCTCGGACATGGTGGTGTCCTCGTCGGTTCCGGTGCGCGTCGGGGCAGCGCGGTCCGGAACCATCGCGGCGCCTGGGTGGGCGTCGTGCATGGGCAGAACCTCCCGTTTCGGGTCGGGGGTCGTGTTCGGGTGGTGCGACCCTACCCTGCCGCTCACAGCTCGTCCATAGCGCGTGGGGTTCCGGCAGTGGTCGGACGATCGGCGGACGAGACCCGTACCCCGCGCGCCGGCACCGTCGCAGGGCCCGGCAGCGGGCACCGGACGACGACCGGAACCGGTCCACCGAGTCTCGGGAACCGGTCAGTGCGTGGTCGCGAGCGCCCGCGCGGTCAGGGTCCGGAGCCAGTCGATGCGCTTGCCGGGCCAGCCGTGCACCACCGCGAGCCACTCGTCGGGCAGGGCGCCCGCCCCGTACCGGGCGCCGGCGAGGCTGCCCGCGATCGCCGCGACGGTGTCGGTGTCGTTCCCGCCCCGGACCGCGCGCTCGAGGACGTCGACGAGGTCGCTGCCGCGGGTGACGGCGGAGACGGCCCCCTGGAGCGCCGCCACGACCCAGCCGTTCCGGTCGGCGAAGTCCGCCGGGTTCGACTGCTCGGCCTCGTCGAGGAGCGCGAGCCACCGGGCGCGGCGTGCTCGCGGCAGGAGCGGGATCCCCGTCCGGACGTCGACGTGGCCCTTCCGGACCGCGCGGCGGATCGCGGCCGTCCAGAGCACGCAGGCGTCAGCGGCGTCGTCCTCGTGGTGCGTCAGTTCCGAGACCCGTCGGGCCGCCGCGGCGAGTTCCCGCTTCGTGCCGTCTCCGAGGTACGCGAGCGCGACGGGCCCGGTCCGCATGAGCGACCCGTTGCCAGCGGACCGGCCGTTCGCCTGGTGCACCGCGAGTGCGGCGGCGCGGGCAGCGGCCTCGGTGTTGGCGTCGAGCTCGGCGAACACCGCGCGGGTCTGGACACCGGCGTCGGGAGCGTCCTGCGCCCAGTCGGCCCACTCCGCCACGATGCGTCCGAGCGTCCGGGCGTCGTCGAGGCGATCGCCGCGCGCGAGGGCCTCGAGCACGGGGATCCCCATCGCGGTGTCGTCGGTCCATTCCCCCGGCGCGGTGCCCGTGGGTCCGCCACCCCGCATGCGCACGGGCGCGTCCTGGGCGAGCGGCGGTCCGAACTCGTAGCCGGCGCCGAGAGCGTCACCGCATGCGGCGGCGAGCACCGACCCCAGCGCGCGATCACGCACGTCGTCGTCCATCGAGCCTCCCGGGGCAACGCTACCGGGCGCGTGGGCCCCGACGTCGATCGTGACGTCGCCCCGGACGGGGGCATGTCGCTTCGGGTGACGCACGGGAGGATCACTTACTGTCATGCCCGTCCGCCCGCGACCGAACCCCGTCGCGTCCGCTCCCGGAAGGTCCGCCCGCCCCGTGATCCCGACCGCGCCCAGCCCCGTCCGCGACGCCGTGCTCGACCGCACAGGACAGCGCAGCACGGGCCAGCGCAGCACGGGCCAGCGCAGCACGGGACAGCGCAGCACGGGAGAGCGCAGCACGGGACAGGGCAGCACGGCTCGCGCCGGTGCGACCGGCGGTCGCCGGACCACGGGCCGCTCGACGCGGGCGCGCCGACGACCGCGGCGCACCAGCGCTGCCCCGGGCGGGTTCGGACGTCGCGTGGCCGTCGGGGTCGTCTCGGTCTTCGGCGCCGGCGTCGTCGCGGCGGCGATCGGGATCGTGGTGCTCGTCGTCATGGCGGTGAACTCCCTGCACGGGCTCGTCGGTGCCGGGACCACGGCGACGGCGATCACGTGCCCCGCGGTGCCCGCGAAGACCGTCGGCGGCATGGTGGTCCCCCGGGGCCCGGTCGCGGGCTACTGTCAGGACCGCCTCGTCAACGCCGCGTACGTCATCGAGGCCGCTCAGTCGCTCGGCATCGGCCCGCACACCCAGGCCGTCGGGGTGATGACGGCGATGGGCGAGTCAGGGCTCGTGGACCTCGACCACGGGGACGCGGCCGGTCCGGACAGCAGGGGCCTGTTCCAGCAGCGGGACAACGGCGCGTGGGGGACGTACGCCCAGCGCATGGACCCGTACACGGCAGCGACGATGTTCTTCCGGAAGCTCGTGAGCATCCCGGGGTGGAAGACGATGACCCCGACCCAGGCCGCACACGCCGTGCAGGTGAACGCCGACCCGGACCACTACGCCCGGTACTGGTCCGGGGCGGTGCAGATCGTCGAACGCCTGACCGGCGAGGACGTCCCCGAGGTCGCGCCGCAGTAGCCCACGGCGGTCACCACCCGAGCGTGCCCGGGGCCCCCTTGAACGGGCCCACCACGCGGGACGTCACCCAGCCACCGTAGAAGTCGCCCGGCTGTGGCTCCACCCGTTCCCCGTCGACCTCGCATTCGTCCACGGCCCCCGGGTAGACGGCGACCCGGTCGGCGAGGACCTCGTACCCGGCCCAGGGACTCGGGTAGCGCCAGGCCGCGCGTGGCGCCGTCCGGCCGCCCCCGTGCAGGTCGAGGTATCCGGCCCGGCCCTTGAACTCACACATGCTCACGCCCTCCGCCGGGGTGAGGGCGCCGGGGGCGAACCCGGACAGCGGGAGGTAGTACACGGGTGGATGGCTCGTCTCGAGCACGCGGACGGCATCCCTCGTGTCGGCGACGACGACGCCGCCGAGCCGGACCACGACGTGTTCGGCGGTCGACTCGACCCGCGGTGGGCGCGGGTAGTCCCAGACGGACTCCTGACCGGGTCCCGGGACCACCGGGACCAGGCCCTGCGGGCGGGTGCTGGCCATGTGCCCCCGTCTACTCGCGCCGCCCGGGAGCGGCCACCCGGCAGCCTGCAGCCGCAGGGAGCCTGCCGCCACCGGGAGCCTTCCGCCACCGGGGGTGTCATGCCGCGACCGCGCCGAGTGCCGGGAGGAGCGCCACGCCGTCGTCGGACACGAGCACCTGCGCGCGCAGCGGCACCGCGGCTCGAGCGAAGGCGACCGTGACGGCCTCGGCCCACGCCCGGTCGCGATCGCGGGGTGCGGACGAGCCAGGCCGTTCCCACGCCACGATCACCTGGGTGGCGCCGACGTCGGGCACGATCTCGCCCATGGCCTGCGCGAACTGCGCCACGCCGTCGGGCTCGGGAGCGGCGGGGAGGTCGTCGATGGGCACGAGCACCTGCACCGGCACGGCGTCCTCGCCCAGGAACAACAGCCAGCACTGTCGGCGGACGACGGGCAGGAGCAGCGCCCGGACGAGTGCGAGCACGTCCGCGTCGGTGTGGACGGGGCGGTCACGGAGCGTTTCGAGTGCGTTCTGATCGGTCATGGGACCGAGCCTGGCCATGTGGCGGAGCCGCTCCGGGCCTCCCGGTCGGGCCTGTGGACCGCACGACCGACGCCCGCCCTGTGGACGGCGAGGACGAACGCCGATCCCGGGTCGAGGGCCCGTGCCGGCCGCGGAGACGCGGGTCAGAGTCCCAGCCCGCGCCCGATGATCTCGCGCTGCACCTCGTTCGCGCCGCCGTAGATCGTCGTGGCGACCGCGGTCCGCAGCTGCTGCTCCATGCCCGCGGCCGAGCCGTACCCGGATCCACCCATGAGCTGCACGGCCTCGAGCGTCGTGTGCTTGTACGTCTCGGTGGCGCGCAGCTTCGCCATCGACGCCTCGGTGTTGAGCCGGTCCTCCTCGCCCGCGTCGACACGGTCGGCGATCTCGTACACGTACGCGCGACACACCGCGACGTCGGACGCGAGGTCGGCGATGCGGTGCCGCACCGCCTGCTTCCGCGACAGCGGCGCCCCGAACTGCTCGCGCGTCGTGACGTGCGCGACGAGCTGGTCGAGCGCCCGCTGGGCCGCCCCGACGCTCATGGCGGCGATGATGACGCGCTCGACCGCCAGGCCGCGGCCGATGTGTCGCCACGCCTCACCGCGTGTCCCCACCACCGCGGACGACGGCACGCGCACGCCCGACAGGAACACGTCGTTCACCATGTGGGCGCCCATCGTCTCGATCGGGCGCACCGTCACACCCGGGGCGTCGGCGGGGACCATGAACAGCGTCAGCCCGTCGTGCCGGACACCGCTGTCGTCCGTCCGGGCGAGCACGAGCAGGTGGCGCGCCAGGTGCGCGAACGAGATCCACGTCTTGCGGCCGTCGAGCACCCAGTCGTCGCCGTCCCGGGAGGCGCGGGTCGTCGCCGCCGCCAGGTCCGACCCCGCCTCGGGCTCGGTGAACGTGACCGACTCGGCATGCCCGGAGACGATCGAGGTCACGATGGTCCGGCGCTGGTCGGCGTCGCCCCACTTGAGGTAGCTCTGCGCGGCGGTCAACGCCGTCGAGTAGGCCGTGAGCGGCACGCCCGCGCGCGCCGTCTCCTCGAGGAGCAGGCACTCCTCGGTGAACGTCCGTCCGCCGCCACCGTCGGCCACGGGCAGCGACACCCCGAGCAGACCCCGGTCGGCGAACAGCGCGAAGGCCTCGGGGGCGTTGAGCGCGGTGTCGTCGCGCGAGAGGCGGCGGCGGGCCTCCTCGTCCGGGACGAGCTCGGCGCACACGGCACGCACGGCGTCGAGGTACGACCGCTGCTGCTCGGTCAGGCGCATGGACTCCTCCTCAGGGACGAGCCGACGGTACTCCGTCCACAGGAACGCTCCTGCCTCCGGACACACCAGCCGACCATGGGTACGTTCCACCCATGGACGCTTCGGTGCGGGATGCAGTACCCACGACGGCGGTGACGCTGCGGATCAACGGCGAGGACCGCCCGCTGGTGGTGGACAACCGCACGTCGTTGCTCGACGTGCTCCGCGAGCGACTCGACCTCATCGGCTCGAAGAAGGGCTGCGACCACGGCCAGTGCGGCGCGTGCACGGTGCTCCTCGACGGCCGCCGGGTGAACAGCTGCCTCGTGCTCGCGGTCGCGGCGGAGGGCAGCGCCGTGACGACCATCGAGGGACTCGCGGACGGTGACGATCTCCATCCGGTGCAGGTGGCCTTCCTCGAGCGCGACGCGTACCAGTGCGGGTACTGCACGCCGGGCCAGATCTGCTCGACCATCGGCGCGCTCCGCGAGGCCCGTGCGGGGATGCCGAGCCACGTCACCACCGACCTCGCGGCCGACGAGATCGTCCTCGATGACGCCGAGATCAGGGAACGGATGAGCGGCAACATCTGCCGCTGCGGTGCGTACGTCAACATCGTGGCGGCGGTCCACGACGCCGACGCCGCCGACGCGGTGCACGTGCACACCGAGACCGACGACACCGACGGCACGCAGCGGCGTGACGAGACGACAGGGGCTGCACGATGAAGACGTTCGACTACGAGCGCGCGACGGACGTCGACGACGCGGTCCGGCGACTCGCGGCGGAGCCGACGGCCAAGCCCCTCGCCGGCGGCACGAACCTGGTCGACCTCATGAAGCTCGGCGTCGAGCGGCCCGATCGCCTGGTCGACGTGTCCCACCTCGGTCTGACGGACGTCGTGGAGGAGCCCGACGGCTCGCTCACCATCGGCGCGGGCGTGCTCAACGCCGACCTCGCCGCGCATCCGGCCGTCCGTACGCGCTTCCCGGTGTTGAGCCGCGCACTCCTCGCCGGGGCGTCCGGACAGCTCCGGAACCGGGCGACCACCGCCGGCAACCTCCTCCAGCGGACCCGGTGCGTGTACTTCAACGACGTGAGCAAGCCGTGCAACAAGCGCGAGCCGGGCACGGGCTGTCCGGCGATCGAGGGCCTGTCGCGCGAACTCGCCGTGCTCGGCACGTCCCACTCGTGCATCGCGACGCACCCCGGCGACATGGCCGTGGCGCTCACCGCACTCGACGCGACCGTGCACTTCACGACCACGGAGGGGCCGTCCTCGCTCCGGATCGGCGACTTCTACCGGCTCCCCGGCGACGAGCCGGAGCGTGACACGAACCTGCCGATCGGGGCGGTCATCACCGCCGTGACGATCCCCGCGCTGCCGTTCGCCGCCCACTCGACGTACCGCAAGGCCCGCGACCGCCGGTCCTACGCCTTCGCACTCGCCTCCGTCGCGGCCGCGATCGACGTCGACGGCGACGTCGTCCGCGACGTCCGGATCGCGTTCGGTGCCGCGTCGCACAAGCCGTGGCGCGCCTCCGCCGCCGAGGACGCGTTGCGGGGCGGCCCCGTGACCCTGTCGGCGTTCGCCGCGGCTGCCGACGCCGAGCTGGCCGCCGCGACCCCGACCGACCAGAACGCGTTCAAGGTCCCGCTGCTGCGGCGGCTCGTCGTCGGCGTCCTCGCCGAACTCACGGGCGTCGACGACGCCGCCGGCCCGACGAACGGTCGCGCGGCGGACACCGGCGAGGCCGCGGCGTGACCGCGATCGGGGCTCCCCTCGCCCGCCTCGAGGGGCGGGAGAAGACCACCGGCATCGCGCGGTACGCCTTCGAGCAGGGGCCGGAGGACGACGTCCTCTACGCCTGGCCGGTGCAGGCCTCCGTCGTGACGGGTCGGATCGTCGCCACGAACGCCGACGAGGTCCGCGCCATGCCCGGTGTGGTCACGGTGCTCACCCACGAGGACGCGCCGCGCCTGCAGGAGTCGGACGACGCCGAGTTGCTCGTGCTGCAGTCCGACCGGATCGCGTACCGGGGCCAGGTGGTCGCCCTCGTCGTGGCCGAGACCCTCGAGACCGCCCGCGAGGCGGCAGCCCGGTTCGTGCCCGAGTACGCCGAGGAGGGCATGGACGTCGTCCTCACCGAGGACCACCCGAAGCTCTACGCGCCCGAGCAGGTGAACGCGGGGTTCGCCACCGACTCGAGCGAGGGGGACGTCGACGCCGCCCTCGCCACGGCGGCCACGAGCATCGACGCGACGTACCGGACGCCCGCGCTCTTCAACAACCCGATGGAACCGCACGCGACCACCGCGCACTGGCACGACGGCCGGTTGGACGTGGTCGACGCGTCGCAGGGCACGAGCCCCGACCAGTCGACGATCGTCGCGCTGTTCGGGCTCGACCCCTCGTCCGTACGCGTCCGGGCCGAACACGTCGGCGGCGGGTTCGGGTCGAAGGGATCCCCACGGCCGAACGTCCCGCTCGCCGTCATGGCGGCGATGGTGACGGGTCGACCCGTCAAGATCGCCTACACGCGGCAGATGATGTTCGCGATCGCGGGCTACCGCACGCCGACGATCTCGCGCATGCGGCTCGGGCTCGACACCGACGGCCAACTGACGGCGGTGTCGCACCAGGCGTACTCGCACACGTCGAGCATCCAGGAGTTCGCGGAGCAGACCGGCGAGGTCACCCGGCACATGTACGGGGCCCCGAACATGCTCGTCACGCACCGCCTCGCAGGCCTCGACGTCCCGACACCGCGGTGGATGCGGGCCCCGGGCGAGTGCCCCGGCATGTACGCACTCGAGTCCGCGATGGACGAACTCGCGATCGCCGCGGGGATCGACCCCGTCGAGCTCCGCGTGCGCAACGACCCGGAGGTCGACCCGGAGTCCGGGCAGCCCTTCAGCAGCCGGAACCTCGTCGCCTGCCTGCGCCGGGGCGCCGAGCTGTTCGGGTGGGACGGCCGCGACCCACGGCCCGGCGTTCGACGCGAGGGCCGATGGCTCGTCGGCACCGGTGTGGCTGCGTCGTCGTACCCCGCGATGGCCCAGCAGAGCGGTGCCCGGGCGACGGCGCTGCCCGGCGGACGCTACGCGATCGGTGTCAACGCGACGGACATCGGCACCGGCGCGCGCACGGTGATGGCGCAGATCGCCGCCGACGCGCTGGAGGTCCCCGTCGAGGCGATCGACATCAGCATCGCGGACAGCGACCTGCCCGTCGCGTCCGTCGCGGGCGGCTCGTCCGGCACGGCGTCCTGGGGGTGGGCCGTCACGAAGGCGTGCCGCCACCTCACCGCGCTGCTCGACGAGGGTCAGCCGGTGCCGCCCGAGGGCCTGGAGGTGGTGGTCGACACCACCGAGGACGTCGCCGCCATGGGCCCGTACGTCCGTCAGGCGTTCGGCGCGCAGTTCGTCGAGGCGCGGGTCGACCTGGACTCGGGTGAGGTCGTGGTCCCCCGCATGGTCGGGGTGTTCGCGGCGGGACGGATCATGAATCCCCGCACCGCCCGATCGCAGTTCGTCGGCGGCATGACCATGGGCCTGTCGATGGCCCTGCACGAGCACGGCCTGCTCGATCCCGTGCTCGGGGACTACGGCAACCACGACCTGGCGACCTACCACGTGGCGGCCAACGCCGACGTCGAGGACCTGCACGTCGAGTGGCTCGACGAACGCGACGACCACCTCGCGCCGATGGGCGGCAAGGGGATCGGCGAGATCGGGATCGTCGGGGCCGCGGCCGCCGTCACCAACGCCGTGTGGCACGCAACCGGTGTCCGCATCCGCTCCCTGCCCGTGCAGCCGGACAAGCTCGTCGGGGCGCTGCCCTCGCGGGCCTGACGCCGACCGGGTCAGGACGCGGTGGACGCCGCCCGCGCCGGGTGGATGTTCCCGGAGCGCTCCCGGAGCGGCCGGGCGCTGGTGGCGTTCCTCGTTGCGAGCACCTCGGCGAGGATCGACACGGCGACCTCCTCCGGGGTCTCCGCACCGAGGTCCAGGCCGATCGGCGACCGCAGTCGTGCGACGTCCGTCACGCCCAGCCCTGCGAGTTCCTGCATCCGCCGCTCGTGCGTGCGCCGCGATCCCATGGCCCCGACGTACCCGGCGCCCCGCTCGAGGGCGAGCGCGACGACCTCGGCGTCGAACCGGTCGTCGTGGCTCACGACCACGACCGCGGTGTCGGCGTCCAGCCCCGCGGACGCGAGCCACGTCGGAGGCCAGGCGACCACCACCTCGGCCGCGGCGGGGAACCGTTCCGGGGTCGCGAACACCGGGCGGGGGTCGCAGACCGTCACCCGGTAACCGAGGGTCGACGCCGCGTTGGTGAGTGCGACCGCGAACTCGACCGCGCCGACGACGACCATGCGCGGTGCCGGCTCGTTGCGCTCGGTGGCGCTCCGGACGTCCGAGCACTCGTCCGGCCGGGCCACGATCGCTCCGAGCCGGGGACCCTCGAGGACCCGCGTCACGCGGGCAGGACGCCCGGCCGCGGCTCGGCGCAGGGCGTCGACGGCGACCAGGTCGTCGCGCGTGAGCCGGGTCGCGAGGACCTCGACCCGTCCACCGCAGGCCAGGCCGATCGCGAACGGGTGGTCGTCGTGGCCGAACGACTCGAGTTCCGCGACGCCGGACGCGAGGACCCGCTCGCACATCTCGTAGACGGCGCCCTCGACACAGCCCCCGGAGATGCTCCCGATCACGGTGCCGTCGACGGTGACGGCCATCGAGGTCCCGGCGCCGCGGGGCGCGCTCCCGTCCACGCCCACGGCGGTCGCGACGGCGACGGCCTCGCCTGCGTCGAGTCGGGCGAGGATCCGGTCGGCGATCTCGAACACGTGCTGGTCCTCCCGGTCGTCGTGTCGGCCGCACCCGCTCCGGGTGCGGCGGTCCGGGCCTCCCGACCCGACCCTCACAGCCAACCACCGGTGGCGGCGGTGGGCCACAGCGTCAGCCGGCGCCGAGCACGTCGGCCAGGAACCGGACCATCGTCGCGACGAGCGTCCGTCGCGACTCCCGCCGCCGGTACTCGTGCCCCTCCCCGGCGAGCTCGAGGTACGACACCGGGCGGCCCCGCTCCCGCAGCGCGGCGACGACCTGGTGCGCCTCGCCGATCGGCACGTTCGTGTCGAGTTCGCCGTGCACGACGAGCAACGGCGCGCGGACGTCGTCGACGGCCCGCATCGGCGAGAGCGCGTGCAGCAGGTCGGCGTCGTCGACCGGGTGGCCGTACTTCGTCGCGGCGGCGGAGGCGATCCACGGCTCCGTGTCGCGGTAGAACGTGGCGAAGTCGGACATGCCGCACACGTCCACCCCAGCCGCGAACACGTCCGGCGTGAACGCCAGGGAGGCGAGGGTCGCGTACCCGCCGTACGACCGGCCCGTCACGGCGATGCGCGCCGGGTCCGCCACGCCCGCGTCGGCGAGGAACCGGGCCGCGTCGACGACGTCGGCGAGCGCCATCCACCGGCGCTCGCGGTCGTCGGCGTGCACGAACTCGCGGCCCGATCCGCTCGAGCCGCGGATGTTCGGCGCGAACACCGTGATGCCCGCGGCGACCATGGCCTGGTGCTGGGGTGAGAACGTCGGCCGTTCCTGCGACTCCGGTCCGCCGTGCAGGTGGAGCATCGCGGGTCCGGCCGGTGCGAGGGGGACGCCGTCGACCTCGGCGGACCGGGAGGCGTCGCGCGCCGCCGCCGGGACCCGGTACAGCCACCCGGTGATCGGCAGGCCGTCGCGGGCGTGGAAGGTCTCGAGGGTCGGCTCGACGAGCGGCACGGCCGGCAGCTCGGGCACCGCCGTCACCCGGGTCCAGGTGAGTGCGGCGGTGTCGAGCCGCCACAGCTCGCGGGGACGGGTCGGTCCCTCGACCGCGAGGACGACGCTCCGGCCGTCGCGGCTCAGCACCGGGTCGGTCACGACGGCGCCCGGCAGGTCCGGCACGGTCGTCCGGGAGGCCGTGGCCGTGTCGACGAGGTCGAGTTCCGTCCGCCCCGCGACGTTCCAGCCGAGCAGCAAGGTGCGTCCGGCGTCGTCCGCGTCGAGGTACTCGAGGTCGGCGTCGTCCCGCCCGACGAGGACGCTGGCCTCGCCCCGCCATCCGTGCGGCCCGAGCGGCATTGCGAGGAGCTGACGGCGCGGGAGTCCGGCCTCGGTGGCGATGTAGGCGACGAGCGGACTGGTGCCGCTCGCGGGTGCGGGGCGGAGCAGCGCGATCTCGGCGGAGCCCTCGTGCGGTGGTGTGAGGAGCGGGTGGTCCTCGTCCGTCAGGCGGTCGACCACCACCACGAACTCCTCGCCCCGCTGACCGTCACGGAGGACGACGAGGCGTTCCTCGACGGACAGGTCGAGGATGTGGATGAGCTCCCCCACCGCCAGGTCGTCCCGCTGCCCGGTCGCCGGGTCGACGAGGTACGCGCGGGCGGGCTGCTCCGGCTCCGTCGAGGGCAGCGTGACGACGACGCGGTGCCCGCTCCGGCTCCACGGGCCGAGCTCGGCGTGCTGGTACCGGGAGCCCGCGATCTGCTGGGCGTCGGAGCCGTCCGGCCGGACCACCCACACCTGCTGCTTCACCCCGCCGTCCGTGGCCACCGCGACCGCGAGCCACGCGCTGTCGGCGGACCAGGTCACGGCGACGACGGGGTCGTCCGACAGCGGGATCCGCCGGGCCTCGGGCGGAGGGCCGTCGACCACGACGTCCTGCACGAACACCTCGGGGGTGCCGTGCCGGTCGCTGACGAACGCGACGCGTCGGGCATCACGGGTCATCGTCGGACCCCATGAACCCCACGCGTCGGTCAGGGCGTCGCCGAGCGCCACGGCGTGCGCGACGCCGACGAGATCGGTCACGTCGGTCATCGGATCCCCTGTGTCTGGAGCCACATCTCGAGCAGCGCGAGTTGCCACAGGGCGTTCGAGCCGAGCGTCGTGCGGGTGGTGTTCGGGTCGGCGAGCATCGCCGCGACGCTCGCCTCGTCGAAGATCCCGCGCTCGAGGGCCGCGGGGTCGGTGAGGGCGTCCCGCACGCGGTCGAGGTACGGCCCCTCGAGTTGCCGGATCGCCGGCACCGGGAAGTACCCCTTCGGCCGGTCGATCACGGCGTCCGGCACGATCCCCCGCGCAGCGCGCTTCATGACACCCTTGCCGCCGTCCGCGAGCTTGAGCTCGGTGGGGATCGTGGCGGCGAACTCGACGAACTCGTGGTCGAGGAACGGGACCCGCGCCTCGAGGCCCCACGCCATCGTCATGGTGTCGACACGCTTGACGGGGTCGTCGACGAGCATGACCGTCGTGTCGATGCGAAGCGCGGCGTCGACCGAGTCCTCGGCGCCGGGGTGGGCGAACGCGGCGTCGACGAACGCGCTCGGGGTGTCCTCGTCGGGCAGCCACTCGGGCCGCAGCAGGCGTCGCAGGGCCGGCCAGCGGCGGTCCATGAACACGCGCTTGTACGCCTCCGCGGCCTCGTTCCGCGGGACCCCGGCGAGCGGCGGGTACCAGTCGTACCCGCCGAGGACCTCGTCCGCGCCCTGCCCCGACTGCACGACCTTGATCGTCTTCGAGACCTCCTGTCCGAGCAGGTAGAACGCGACGCAGTCGTGCGACACCATGGGCTCGCTCATCGCGGCGACCGCGCCGTCGATCCCGGGCAGCAGGGCGTCCGAGGCGATCGGGATGCGGTGGTGGTCCGTTCCGAACGCCCGCGCGACGGCGGACGAGTACGCGAACTCGTCGCCGGACTCGCCCCCGGCGGACTCGAACCCGATGCTGTACGTGGCGAGGTCGTGCTGGCCGGCCTCGGCGAGGAGCGCCACGACGAGCGACGAGTCGATCCCACCCGAGAGGAGCACGCCCACCGGGACGTCGGCGACCATGCGCCGTTCGACGGCGGTCCGCAGGTGCGCGACGAGGGCCTCCTGCCAGTCCTCCGGCGTCCAGTCCGCCCGTGCGGGGTCCCGGGTGAACGACGGCTCCCAGTACCGGGTGTCGCGCGCGGACCCGTCCGGCTCGACCACCCGGACGGTCGCGGGCGGGAGCTTCTCGATGCCCGCGATGATCGTCCGCGGAGCGGGGACGACCGAGTGGAACGTCATGTACGAGGCGAGGGCGACTCGGTCGATCGACGTGTCGGTGTCCGCGCCGGCGGCCTCGCCGCCGCGGAGGAGCGCCGGCAGCGTCGATGCGAACCGGATGCGGTCCCGCGTGTGCGACACGTACATCGGCTTGATGCCGAGCCGGTCGCGGGCGAGCACGAGCCGCCCCGAGCGGTGTTCCCAGATCGCGACCGCGAACATGCCGAGGAACCGGTCCACGAACGCGGTGCCCCACTCGGCGTACGCCTTGAGCACGACCTCGGTGTCCGACGTCGACGCGAACGTGTGGCCCGCGGCCCGGAGCTGTTCGCGCAGCTGCGGGTAGTTGTAGACCATCCCGTTGAACACGATGGTGAGCCCGAGCGCCGCGTCGACCATGGGCTGGGCGCCGGCCGACGACAGGTCGACGATCGACAGGCGCCGGTGCCCGAGCACGACCGGCCCCCGTGCCCACAGCCCGTCGCCGTCGGGGCCGCGGTGGGCCTGGCAGGCGGACATCGTGGCGACGACGCCGACGTCCGCCGGACGGCCGTCGAACCGGAGCTCTCCCGCGAGTCCGCACATGTCAGTCCCCTCCCACGATCCACGTGTCCTTCGCTCCGCCGCCCCGGGACGAGTTGACGACCATGCTGCCCTCGGGCGCCACCCGGGTCAGCGCGACGTCGGCGAGGTGCGCCTCGTCCGCTCCGGTCCCCGTGAGGTACACGAACGCGCGGAGGTCGACGTGCCGGGGTTCGAGCCCGGCGGGCGTGAGCGTCGGGTGCGAGGACAGCTGGACGACCTCCTGCGCCACCCACGCCTGGGGAGCGGCGGCGATGGCGATCCGCCGGTCGGCGACCTCCTCCGCGCTGGCGCTCGGTCCGATGAGCACACCGCGGCCGCCCTCGCCGTCGACGGGCTTCGTCACGAGCTCGCCGACGCGCTCGAGGACGGTGAGACGCTCCGACTCGTCCCGCGTCCGGTACGTCGGCACGGACTCGAGCAGCGGTCGCTCGTCGAGGTAGTACCAGATGAGGTCGGGCACCGAGACGTACATCGACTTGTCGTCGGCCAGACCGTTGCCCGGGCCGTTCGCGAGGAACACGTCCCCCGCGGCGGCCACCGCGACGACGTGCTCGCCGAGGTCCGGGTCGGCGTCGTTCGTCATGTCGACCACCTCGCCGTCGATGCGGATCAGGAGGGCGTCGACGACGCGACCGGTCGATCGCTCGACGACCCGGTCCTCCCGGACGGCGACGTCGTCGGGGGTGAGCAGCAGCATGCCGGCCTCGTCCGCGAGCGTGTGGTGTTCGTACCAGGCCGCGCTCGACGGCCCGCTCGTCAGCACCGCGAGCGTCGGGTCCGCGACGCCGCGGGCGCGTGCCGGGGCGGCCAGGGTCGCGCGCAGCAGCGGCAGGACGCTCCGTGCGTCCCGGAGCCCCGTCGGGCGAGGCGCGTCCGGCAGGACGTCGTCGATGAGCCGCCGCACCGCGAGCGCGTACGCCACACCGCTCGGTGAGCGGACGTTGTCCTCGAGGACCCGCCATCCGCCGAACTCGTTGCGGACGACGTCGAACCCCTGCACCGCGGCCCGGACCGTGCCCGCCGGCAGCCGCGTGGCCTCATCGCGCCACCCGGCCGCGCCGACGACGTCGGACTCGCGGAGCACACCGTCGGCGACGATCCGCCGATCGCCGTACGCGTCCTGGAGGAACGCCTCGATCGCGCGTGCCCGTTGCGTCAGCCCGCGCTGCAGCTGGCCCCACTCGTACGGGTTGACGATGCGCGGGACGAGGTCGCAGTGGAACGGCTGCCGGGCACCACCGACGACGAACCCGAGCTGCTCCCGCTCCGTCCACGCGTCGCGAGCGGCGCACCGGGCGAGCGCCTCGTCGTCGTCCCACCCACGGAGGTACCCGGCGAGGTCGCGGAAGACCGGGCGCGGGAAGGCGCCCGGACCGACCGCCTCGTCGCCAGCGCGCACGTGGTAGCCGGGGATGGCGACCGCGCGCTCGTCGGCGCCGACGTCGGGATCGCTCCGGGACTCGCGGACCACCAGGTCGACGACGTCGTCGAGCTCCCCGCGTTCGGCGTACGCCGTGCGCTGCCGGTCCGCCGAGTTGCCGCGGGCCAGGGTCTCCTCGACGAGCGTCCCGACCAGGCCCCAGTCCCCGAGCTCCTCGAGCTGCGGACGGAGGCGGTCGACGAGCTGCCGCACCGCCACGTGGGCCGGGAGCCGCTCGGGGTGTTCGCCGAGCCCGACGAGCTCGCCCGACAGGCCGCCACGGGCCGCCTGCCACATCGCCGCCCGGTGCAGGGGTTCCCGGCGGGGGCGCCACTCGTCACCGCGCTCGATGTCCTGCTCGGCGTGGCGGACCGCGGCGCGGAACAGGCCCGCGATGAGCACGGCATCGTCGACGATCGGCGTCGCGTCGCACACCCGCAGCTCGAGCGTCGGGGCGTGCGAGGACGGCCGGACGTCGAAGTACGCCATCTTGGAGTCGGCGATCACCCCGCTCGCGATGAGGTCCTGCAGCATCCGGTCGTACTCGGCCGCACTCGTCATCCGGCCGAACGACCCCGCGGTGGGCCAGCGCTGCCAGATGATGCTGCGGATGCTCGCGTACCCGGTGTCCTGGCCGTTCCAGTACGGGCTGCTCGCGCTCAGGGCGAGCAGCACCGGCAGCGCGGGGGCGACCCGCTGGGCGATCTGCACCGCCAGGTCGCGGTCGCTCACGCCGACGTGGATCTGCAGCCCGCAGATGAGCTGCTCGTCGACGAGCATCCGGTACTGCTCCTGCATGCGCCCGTACCGGCCGGTCGACGTCAGCTCGAAGTCGGCGAACTCCGAGCGCGGTGCCGTCCCGACGCTCCCGATCGCGAGCCCGTGCGGGGCGATCGCCGCCGTCAGGTCCGTCCGGAGCCGGACGATCTCGGTCCGGAGGTCCGCGAGGTCCCGCACCACCGGCACGTTCGTCTCGATCGTCGTCCGCTGCAGCTCGGCACCGTACCGGTCGGGCGGCAGGCCCGGGAGGAGCTGGGGGGCCTTGGCGGACAACCGCCCTGTCTGCAGGTCGATGAGGTGGAGCTCTTCCTCGGCGCCCAGCGTCAGCTCTGCACTCATCCCTGCACGCTACGCGGGCGGCGTGTCGGTGGGGTGTCCGGGCCGTGTCGGCGGTGTTTCCCCGATCCCGGCCCCGCGGAGCACCCGCGGCACCCGATCCGCGGCGGCAGGATGCGCGCTCGCGGCCGTCGAGGCGTAGACGAGGAAGCCGGACACCCTTGACGAGGAGCACCCTGATGACGAACTTCGGCTACACCCTGATGACCGAGCAGAGCGGCCCCCGCGAACTCGTCCGGTACGCGCAGAAGGCCGAGGACGTCGGGTACGACTTCGAGGTGTCGAGCGACCACGCCTTCCCCTGGCTCGAGAGCATGGGGCACGCCCCCTACGCCTGGACCGTGCTCGGCGCCGTGGCGCAGGTGACGAGCACGGTCGAGCTCATGACCTACGTGACCTGCCCGACGATCCGGTACCACCCGGCCGTGGTCGCCCAGAAGGCCGCGACGCTCCAGATCCTGTCCGAGGGCCGGTTCACGCTCGGGCTCGGTGCCGGCGAGAACCTCAACGAGCACATCGTCGGGGAACGCTGGCCCGCGGTCGGCGAACGACAGGACATGCTCGAGGAGGCCATCCACATCATCCGCGCGCTCGAGTCCGGTGACGTCGTGACGTGGGAGGGC
Source organism: Curtobacterium sp. MCBD17_028 (assembly GCF_003234875.1). Taxonomy (NCBI): domain Bacteria; kingdom Bacillati; phylum Actinomycetota; class Actinomycetes; order Micrococcales; family Microbacteriaceae; genus Curtobacterium; species Curtobacterium sp. MCBD17_028. Next base: position 447,959 of record NZ_QKTQ01000001.1, read on the forward strand.
ACGCACTTCCGCGTCGACCAGGCGAAGCTCTGGGACGTCCCGGACGGCGGGGTCCCGATCGGCGTCGCGGTGTCCGGCGCGAAGGGCATCGAGCGGTTCGCGCCCCTCGGCGACCACATGATCACCACCGATCCCGTGCCCGAGCTCGTGCAGGGGTGGAACGAGCACCACCAGGGCGCCCCGTCACGCAAGATCGGCCAGATCCCGATCTGCTGGGACCCCGACGAGGACGCCGCGGTCGCGCGGGCACACGACCTGTTCCGCTGGTTCGCTGGCGGCTGGCACGTCAACGCGGACCTGCCCACCCCCGCGTCGTTCGACAGCGCCAGCCAGTTCGTGCGTCCCGAGGACGTCGCGGAGTCGATCGCGTGCGGCCCCGACCTCGACCGACTCGCCGAGAGCGTGCGGCCGTTCCTCGACGCCGGTTTCACCGACATCGCGATCGTCCAGGTCGGCGACGAGGGTCAGGACCGGTTCCTCGACGAGGCCGCCGGTCCCCTCCTGGAGAAGCTCCGCGCGCTGTGACGACCGTCGACGCGCACACCGCCCAGCGGGAGGGGTGCATCATTGATGAGGTGTCAACCGTCACAGACCGCCCCGCAGCCACCCCAGAGACGCGCCGGGCCGACCTCCCCGCCCCCGGCAACGCCACCACCCGTCACGAGAACGTCGGCCTGCTCGCCGTCGCCACCACGATCGCCGATCGCGTCACGACGTCCGCGGACATCGAGGAGCGCCTCCACCCCGTGCTCCGACGCCTCCGCCTCCCGAAGGGCCTGCTCGAGCGGGTCGCGGGCGTCAAGGAGCGTCGGAACTGGGGCCCCGAGCAGAGCTTCGACGAGGCCGCGATCGACGCCGCCCGCCGGGCGCTCGCCGAGGCCGGGGTCCGCCCGGACCAGGTCGGGCTGCTCATCAACACGTCGGTGACCCGCCCGCACCTCGAGCCGAGCGTCGCGGTCCGCCTGCACCACGGGCTCGGGCTGCCGACGTCCGCGATCAACTTCGACATCGCGAACGCGTGCCTCGGGTTCGTCAACGCGATGAGCGTCGCCGCGGGCATGATCGACTCCGGTCAGATCCAGTACGCGGTCGTCATCGACGGCGAGGACGCCGACCAGGTCCAGCTCAACACGATCGCGCGACTGAGCGAGGGCGGTCGGAACCGCAAGGACTTCATGAGCGAGTTCGCGAGCCTCACCCTCGGGTCCGGTGCCGCGGCCGCCGTGCTCGGCCCGATGGACGTCCACCCGGAGGGGCACCGCATCCACGGCGGCGTCACCCGAGCCGCGACCCAGTGGTACGACCTCTGCGTCGGCAGCGTGGACGGCATGTTCACCGACGCCAAGGCCCTGCTCCGCGGCGGCGTCGAGCTCGTCGTGTCCGCCTGGAACGAGGCCAAGCGCGACTGGAGTTGGGGCGGCATGGACCGCTACATCTTCCACCAGGTGTCGGACATCCACATGAAGGCGATCGTCGAGGCGATCGACATCGACCGCGACCGCGTCCCCGTGACCTACTCGCGGTACGGCAACGTCGGTCCGGCGTCGATCCCGATCACCCTGGCCGAAGAGGTCCAGGCCGGCAACGTGCGGCGCGGCGACCGCGTCCTGCTCGGCGGCGTCGGCTCCGGCCTCAACACCGCCATGATGGAGATCGACTGGTGAGGTCCGGCCTGCCGCGCGCCGCCGCGGCGACCGCGCCCGCCGCGCTCCCCCCGCACCTCCCCGGACTCGACCCCGCCTGGTCGCGCCTCGTCGCGACCCCCGCGGTCGGGCCCGAGCACGCGCCGGGAGGCCCGTCACCCGCCACGCGCACCTGGCACGTGCTCGACAACGCGGGACAGCTCGCCGAGCTCGGGGTCGAGCCCGTCGGCACCGTCCTCTGCGTCCACGGGAACCCGACCTGGTCGTACCTCTGGCGCAGCGTCCTCACCGCCGCGACCGAGACCGCCCGGGCCGGCGGTCCGGCCTGGCGCGTGGTCGCCGTCGACCAGCTCGACATGGGGTACTCGGAGCGGAGCGGTGTGCCCCGCGGACTCGCGCAGCGCGTCGCGGACCTCGGCGCCCTCACCGACGAACTCGGCCTCACCGGTCCCGTCGTCACCCTCGGACACGACTGGGGCGGCGTCGTGTCCCTCGGCTGGGCCGTGGACCACCCCGATCTGCTCGCCGGCGTCGTCGTGTGCAACACCGCCGTGCACCAACCCGCCGACGCCCCGATCCCCGCGCCGCTCCGGCTCGCCCTGCGGCCGTCCGTGCTCGGGCGCGCGACGGTCCTGACACCCGGGTTCCTCGAGACGACGCTCGCGATCGCCCACCCGCCGCTCCCCGCTCCCGTGCGCGACGCCTACCGTTCGCCGTACCGCGGAGCCGACCGACGGGGCGGCATCGGCGGGTTCGTGGCGGACATCCCCGTCGACGACCGCCACCCGAGCGCCGTCGAACTCGACCGGATCGCCGAGGGCGTCCGCGCGCTCGGCGTCCCCGCCCTCGTGCTGTGGGGCCCGCGCGACCCGGTGTTCCTCGAGCGCTACCTCGACGACCTGGCGACGCGGATGCCGCACGCCGACGTGCACCGCTTCGAGGGCGCCGGACACCTGCTGCCGGAGGACGTCGACGTCGCCGGGGCCGTCCTCGCGTGGCTCGGCGACCGTCTGCCCGAGGGGCACGTGCCCACCGAGGTCGGTGCGGGCCTCCCGGCCGATGCCGATGCCGATGCCGACACCGACGCCGGTGCGGGCCTCCGGGCCGATGCCGACGTGAGCCGCCCCGTGTGGGCGGCCCTCGACGAACTCGCCGACGCCGACGACGTGGCCCTCGTCGAGATGGCGCCCGGCGGCGGCCGTCCCCCGCGCTCCGTCAGCTGGCGGCTCCTGAGCCGTCGCGTCCGCGAGATCGCCGCCGGCCTGGCCGACGCCGGGGTGCAGCGCGGCGACCGCGTGTCCCTCCTCGTGACGCCGGGCGCCGACCTGACCGCCGTGCTCTACGCCTGTGTCCGCATCGGGGCGGTCGTCGTCGTCGCCGACGCCGGCCTCGGAGTCCGCGGGCTCACGCGGGCGGTGCGTGGCGCCAGACCCGACTGGCTCGTCGGCGCGCTCCCCGGGCTCACCGCCGCCCGCGCGCTCGGCTGGCCGGGTCGACGCATCGCCACGCCCTCGGTCCCCCCGGCACCCCGTGTCGCCCTCGGGGTCGAGCACACGCTGGCGGGGCTCGCTTCGCGGGGCGCGGCCCGGCTCCGTGCCGGGGTCGCACTGCCGGCGGCACCCGCACCGACGGACACGGCCGCGGTGCTGTTCACCTCGGGATCGACCGGACCCGCGAAGGGCGTCGTCTACACGCACGCGCAGCTCGCCGCCGTCCGGGACGCCCTCGCGACGCAGTACGGCGTCGGCGTCGGCACCGGGCTCGTGGCGGGGTTCGCGCCGTTCGCCCTGCTCGGACCCGCGCTCGGCGCCCGGTCGGTGACGCCCGACATGGACGTCACGGCGCCCGGCACCCTGACGGCTCGCGCGGTCGCCGCTGCGGCCGCCGCCGCCGCCCCGCCCCTCCGCGAGATCGCAGTCGTTGCCGCTCAGACCGGGTCGGGAACGGCAACGACTGCGATCTCGGCGGAAGGAACCGGGGGGACCGAAGGGACCGGCCGGACCGAGCCCAGCGGCGAGGGCGTCGTCGTGTTCCTGTCGCCCGCCGCGCTGGCGAACGTCGTCGCCACGGCCGGTGCGCTGACCGCCGAGGACCACGCCGCGCTCGGACGCGTCCGCCTGTTCCTGTCCGCGGGCGCTCCCGTGCCCGAACCGCTCCTCGCCGAGGCCGCCCGGCTGATGCCCGCCGCGAGTGCCCACACGCCGTACGGCATGACCGAGGGGCTGCTCATGACGGACATCGACCTCGCGGGCATCCGAGCCGCCGCGGTGGGCCCCGCCCACACGCCGGCGAGATCGCAGTTGTCGCCGGTGTCGCAGGGGTCAGAACGGCAAGGACTGCGATCTCGCGGAAGGGGGACCGGGGCCGGGACCGGTGGGGGTGTGTGCGTCGGGAGGCCCGCCGCCGGTGTCGCCGTGCGCATCGCACCCCTCGACGACCTCGGCGCGGCGACGGGTCCCCTCGGCACGACACCGGAGGTCACCGGCGAGATCGTCCTCGCTGCGCCGCACGGCAAGGACCACTACGACCGGCTGTGGCTGACCGACCTCGCGGCGCGACGGCAGGTGAGCACGGACCGTCGCTGGCACCGCACCGGCGACGTCGGACACCTCGACGCCGACGGACGCCTCTGGGTCGAGGGGCGGCTCCCCCACGTCGTCGCCACCGCGTCGGGCGTCGTCACCCCCGTCGGACCGGAGCAGCGCATCGAGTCCGTGCCGGAGGTCGACCGCGCGGCCGTCGTCGGCGTCGGCCCCGCCGGGACGCAGCAGGTCGTGGCCGTCGTCGAGACCACCCCGGCGGCGCGACGGCCGCACCTGGCCGACCCCGCGCTCGCGGAGCGGGTCCGGGCGACCGTCGACGCGCCGGTGGCGGCGGTGCTGGTCGTGCCGCGCCTCCCGACCGACATCCGACACAACTCGAAGATCGACCGCACGCGCGTGGCGCGCTGGGCCGCCGGCGTGCTCGCGGGGGGCCGGATGGTGCGACCGTGAGGGTCCTCGTGACGGGCGCGAGCGGGTTCCTCGGCCGCGCCGTGGCCGCCGCGGTCCGCGACGCCGGTCACACGGTGCACACCTTCCAGCGGCGCCCGTCCGGCGTCCTCGGCCTGGAGGACCGGCTCGGCTCCCTGACGTCGGCCGCCGACGCCGAGGCGGCCGTCGCCGACACCGACGCGGTCGTGCACCTCGCGGCGAAGGTGTCGCTCGCGGGCGACCCCGCGGACTTCGCGCGCGTCAACGTCGAGGGGACGCGGACGTTGCTCGCCGCGGCCCGCTCGGCGGGGGCGTCCCGGTTCGTGTTCGTGTCCTCGCCCTCGGTGGCGCACGCCGGCGCCTCGATCGTCGGGGACGACGCCGCGCCCGCCGATCCGTTCCGCGCACGTGGGGACTACGCCCGCACGAAGGCGCAGGCCGAGCTCGCTGCGCTGGCGGCCGACGCTCCCGGGTTCGCCGTCGTCGCGGTGCGCCCGCACCTGGTGTGGGGTCCGGGCGACACCCAGCTCGTCGGCCGGATCGTCGAGCGCGCCCGGGCGGGGCGGCTGCCGCTGCTCGACGCCGGGGCGGCCCTGATCGACACGACGTACGTCGACAACGCGGCGAGCGCCATGGTGGCCGCACTCGACCGGGCCGAGGACGTCCACGGCAACGCGTACGTCGTCACGAACGGCGAGCCACGCCCGGTGGCGGAACTCCTGGCGGGGATCTGTCGGGCGTCGGGCGTGCCGGCGCCGACGCTGCACGTGCCGGCGGGGCTCGCCCGGGTCGCGGGGTCCGCCGTCGAGGCGCTGTGGCGCGTCCGGCCCGGGCGCGACGAGCCGCCGATGACGCGGTTCCTGGCCGAGCAGCTGTCGACCTCGCACTGGTTCGACCAGCGGCGGACCCGGGCCGACCTCGGGTGGACGCCCGCGGTGTCGCTCGACGAGGGGTTCCGGCGGCTCGCGGCCGTGCCCAGGCGTTGACCTCTGGTTGACTCGTCGGGTGTCCCGACGTCGACGCCCGCTGGCCCGTCTCCTCGCGGCGGCGGCGGTGCTCCTGGTCCTCGCGGGCACCGCGGTCCTCGTCCTGCGCGTCCATGCGTCGCGCGAGGGCGGTGCCGTCCGGTACACCAGCCGCCCGCCCCTCGTCGATGCGGTCCAGGTCGACAACGCGCTGGCGACCCTGGCGCTCCTGCTCGTCCTCGCGGCGGTGGTCTGCCTCGTCGTCGCAGCGGTGCGGGCGCTCCGGCGGCGCTGACGCCGCGACCGAACCGGGTTCCGGACAGTGCGCCGCGCATCGGCGCGGCTCGTCGTCCGTACTGCGGCTCAACGCCCGCGATGGACCGTGACGGGAGCACGCGGGAGGGGCTAGCCTCGCGATCACCACGAGGGAGCAGTCAGCATGCGGATCATCACCATCGCAGCACGAACGGCAGCGTGGCTGCTCAGCACCGCCGCGAAGACGGTCGGCGGGATGCACGGCGTGAAGCCGTTCGCCGACGAGTCCGCCGCGGCACTGTACCGACGACGGGGCGACTACCGGCCGTAGCGCGCTTGGGGCGGGCGCGAGGCTTCCGGAAGGGCGCGCGTGGACGATGACTGCGCTGTCGTCGCGACGGCGCAGTCGTCGTCCAGGCGCGCAGTCGTCGTCCAGGCACTCAGTCACCCGGGATCGGGTCAGCGCTCGAGCGTCAGCGCCGCCGCGACGGCCCCGAGCACGCCCGAGTGGTCCCCGAGCGCCGGCTGCGCCAGGAAGTCCGGTGCGTCGAGCGACGCGGCGTGCCCCGCGCCGGGCCCACCGGACAGGATCGGCAGCTGCGCCCGCACGGCATCGAACAGCCCCGGGGACTTGAGCACCCCGCCGCCGACGACGAAGCGCTGCACGCCGGCGGTGATCGCCGCCGTGAGGGCGAGCTGCGCGATGTAGGAGCCGAGCATCTCGTAGGCGAGGGCCTGCTCCTCGGGGTCGGTGAACGAGGAGGCGTCGTGTCCCCATCGGCCGAGCACGGCCGGCCCGGACGCGAGCCCCTCGAGGCAGTCGCCGTGGAACGGGCAGCTGCCGACGAAGTCGTCCTGCGGGTGCTTGCGGACGATGACGTGCCCCATCTCGGGGTAGCCGTTGCCGTGCAGCAGTCGGCCGCCGAGCGCGAGGCCGACGCCCACGCCGGTCCCAAACGTCGCGTACCCGACGCGGTCGACGTCGCGCCCCGCGCCCCAGGTCGCTTCGCCGAGGGCCGCGCTGCCCACGTCGGCCATGATCACGGTGGGGACCCGGGAGGCCAGGGGGATCCGTCCGAGCAGGTCCTGGTCCGCCCATCCCGGCTTGGGCGTCCCGGTGACCCAGCCCCAGCGGTCCTCGGCGGGGTCGACGTTGACGGGGCCGAACGACGCCACCCCGAGCGCGGTGACCGGCTCGGACGACGACGCCTCGGCCTCGTCGAGGAAGGCGTTGATCGCGGTGGTGGTCTCGTCGGGCGTGGTCGTGGGGATCCGGGTCGTGCTGAGCAGCCGCTGGGGGTCGTCCTCGGAGACCACCCCGCAGATGACCTTCGTCCCGCCCGTCTCGATGCCTGCGATCACGTGTCTTGACTCCTTCGTCGGCGATGGGCGCCGTGCTGCGTTCGAACGCCTCTCAGGATGGCATGCCCGCGGGGGCCAGTCGCGCCAGCGCGGCGGGGTCGAGCGGATGGCCGGCGGTCTTGGCCGCGTAGAGCGCTGCCCCGACGTGGGACGAGAACCGGGGCGCACGGAGGTCGTACGCCGTCACGCTCGCGTCGAGGAGGGCCGCGAACCGTGACCGGACAGCCTCCGCATGGAACACCCCGCCCGACCACGAGACGGGCACGGACTCCCCCGCGGCGAAGCCGAGCTGCCGCGCCGTCGCCTCGACGAGCTCGACGAGTTCGGTCGCCGCTCGGTCGAGGATCGCGGTGGCGGTCGCGTCCCCGTCCTCCGCCGCTCGCGTGACCGTCGGTGCGAGTGCGGCGATGCGACCGCGGCTTCGGCCCCACTGACGGAACACGACGTCGACGAGGTCGAGGTCGTCCTCGACCTCGGCGACCGTGCGGATCCGCTCGTGCAGGAGGGTGCGCGGCGCCCGACCGTCACTCATCCTGCTGAACGCGGTGAGGGCCTCCAGACCGATCCAGTACGCCGAGCCCTCGTCGCTGAACAGTTCGCCCCATCCGCCCACGCGGACGCCGTGCCCACGCCGCTCGCCGTACGTGATGCTGCCCGTGCCGGCGACGATGTTCACGCCGTCCTCACCGCCGAGCGACCCCGCCCACCCGGCGACGGTGTCGTTGCCGCACCGGTAGCGGTCGTGTCCGAGCGCGACCGCGGGGAGCCGGTCGAGCAGCGGGGTGTCGTGGCTCGACTCACCGTGCCCGGGGAGCGCGAAGAACGCGTGGTCGACGTCGGCGGGCGTGATGCCGGCCTGGGCGGTGACGGCGGCGACGCCCTCGACGAGCACCTGCTCGACGCGGTCCATGCCGTGTTCGAGGTGGTAGCTGCTCGATCCCTCGACGACGCCCTGCTCCGCGCCGTCGTCGCCGAGCAGCACGAACGCGGTCTTGGTCCCGCCGCCGTCGACCCCGAGCCAGTGGGCCACGTCAGCGCTCGTCCGCGACGGGAGCGAGCGGGTGGATGCGCACGCCCTGCACGACGCGGTTCACACCGCCGCCGGGGAACGGGTTGTCCGGCGTCGTGCCGACCTGGAGCGCGAACGACAACGCGAGGATCTGCGCCGCGACGATGTCGACGAGCGCGAGGAACCCGTCGTCGATCGTCTCGAGGCCCGGCAGCGCGATGCCGTCGACGTCCTCGCCGGGCAGCGCGCCGACGGTGAGGACGCGCTCGGCCCCGAGCGCCGAGCGGAGTTCCCGCACGATGTCGAGGTCGTAGCCGCGCGTGTAGGGGTCGGTCGACGGGAACACGATCGCCAACGTCTCGTCGTCGAGCACCGCCTTCGGTCCGTGCCGGAAGCCGAGCGAAGAATCGTGGTAGCTCACGACCCGCCCCGCGGTGAGCTCGAGGACCTTGAGCGCGGACTCCTGCGCGAGGGCGGCGAGCGGCCCGCTGCCCAGGTAGACGAGGCGGCGGACGCCCGCTTCGGCGAGCGCGGCGATGCCGGGCCACCGGTCGTCGATCACGGTCTGCGCCGCGTCCGCGAGCAACGTGACGCGATCGGGGGCGTCACCGAGGAACACGAGCAGCGCGCTGAGCATCATCGACGTGAAGCTCGACGTCATCGCGAACCCGGCGTCGTTCGAGGCGGCCGGCATGTGGAGCACGAGGGAGTCGTCGCGCTGCTCGTGCTGCCGGGCGAGGTCGCCGTCGGCGTTGCAGGTGATGACGAGGTGGTGGGTGTGGGCGAGTACCTGGTCGGCGAGCTGCGTGGCGGCGACGCTCTCGGGGCTGTTCCCGGACCGCGCGAACGACACGAGGAGCGTGGGGACGTCCTCAGCGAGGTAGTGGTGCGGGTTCGACACGAGGTCGGTGGTCGCGATGCTCTCGACGCGGCGACCGGTGGCGCGAGCGATCGTCGGGGCGACGACACCACCGGCGAACGCGGAGGTGCCCGCACCGGTGAACACGATGCGGAGGTCGGGCAGTGCGAGCAGGGGGCCGAGGAACGCGTCGACCTCGTCACGCCGGTCGGTCAGGGTCGCGGCTGCGTCGCGCCAGACCGCGGGTTGCTGGCGGATCTCGCGGAACGTGGCTTCGGCGCCCGCCGTGACCGCGTGCTCGGTGGCGTGCGGTTGGGTGTCGGTCATGTCGGTCTCCAGACGTCGATGGTGCTCCGCCGCACCCGTGCGGGTGGGCGGACGATGGTGGTGGTTCGGTCGGTGATGCGTCGGCGTCCGGTCGCGTCGACGATGGTGCAGGAGCGGGGCGGGGGTCGGTCCGCGGTGGTCAGGCCTCGGCTCGTTCGGCCCGCGCGAAGCCGCCGAGGTGTTCCGGGTCGGCCGTGACGGCCGCGTCGAGCACGGCGACGGCCGTGGCGCGGTCGGGCACGAGCGGGTCGAGCACGAGTGCCTGCAGCGCGAGGTCGCGGCACCCGGACAGCGCGGCGTCGACGGTGATCTCCTGCTGCTCGGCTCGGGCGGACAGCACCGCCGCGATGCCGGCCGGGAGGTCCCCGACGCCGATCCCACGGATGCCGTCGGCACCGATCGCCGCCGGCACCTCGACGACCGCGGTCGCCGGCAGGTTCGTGATGAGGCCCCGGTTCGGCAGGTTGACGGCGAGCTCGACGTGGCTGCCGCCGGTGCGGATCGCCGCGGCGATCGCGACGAGGCGCTCCGCCTCCTGGTCGGTCGGCGGCGGGACCGGCCGATCGCCGTCGGCGAGCTCGCGCAGGTCGTCCCACAACCGCGACTTCTCGCCGATGTACTCGCGGGTCGCGTCGAGACCGGCCTGGAGGCCCCACGGCAGCGCGTCGTCGGGTCCGGCTCGCAGGTAGTCGCCGAAGAACTCGGCGACGTGCCGGTCTCCCGGCGCCGGGTAACGGTCGAAGGTCCGCAGCAGGTCCGCGGAGACCGGCGCCTGCGGCCCCTCGGTCCAGTCCGAAACCGCGTCGATCCCGCCCGCTTGGTCGGCCACCAGATCGCGGAGGCGCGGGTACAGGTCGCGCTCCGGCGTGCGGATGTCGAGGAGCCAGCACAGGTGGTTGAGCCCGGCGAAGGTGGCGGAGACCCGGTCCGGGTCCTCCCCCAGCGCCCGGACGAGCGCCGCCTTCGTGTGCATGGTGCCGTGGCAGAGCCCGACCGCCTGCACCGGGGTCTCGCGGGTCACGGCCCGCACGTTGGCGGTGAGCGGGTTGCTGTAGTTGACGAGCACCGCCTCGGGCGCGACGTCGGCGACGTCCCGCGCGATCGCGACGAGCTCGGGCACGTGCCGCAGCGCGCGGAGCACCCCGCCGGGGCCGACGCTGTCGCCGACCGTCTGCCGGATGCCGAGCCGCTCGGGGATCTCGAGGTCCCGGCGCCAGCCGTCCGCGGACCCGACCGCGATGGTGGTGGTGACGAACCGGGCGCCGCGGAGGGCCTCCCGCCGGTCCGCGACAGCCTCGACCCGCATGTGTGAGCCGTACTGGGCGGCGATGCGTCGTCCGACCGCGGCCATCGTCTCGGCGGCCTCGGGCACGAGGTCGACGAGCCGGACGGTGACGTCGTCGAACGCCTCGTTCCGCGCGAGGTCGGTGAGCAACCCCGGCGTGAACACCGTGCTGCCGGCGCCGATGAGCACGAACGCGTCCGTCACTTCACGCTCCCGGTGAGCAGGCCGCTGACGATGTAGCGGTTGAGGACGACGGCGATCGCGGCGGGCACGACGACCGCCAGGACGCCGGCTGCGCTCATGAGCGAGTACGGCACCGTGTGGCGGCCCTGCAACGCGGCGATCACGACCGTGAGCGGCTGGGTCGAGATGTCGCTCGAGAGCACGAGGGGGAACAGGAACTGCGCCCAGGCGGACAGGAACGTGATGATCGCCGTCGAGACGATGCCCGGCCGGGCGAGCGGGAGCACGATGTGCCAGAGCACGCCGAGTCGGCTGGCCCCGTCCATCGACCCGGCCTCCTCGAGGGCGAGCGGGAGGCTCGACATGTAGTTGAAGAGGATCCAGGTCGCGAGCGGCAGGAAGCCCGACACGTAGACGAGCACGATGCCGGTGTAGGTGTTCACGAGCCCGGCGGCGCTGAGCATCCGGTACAGCGGGATGAGCGTGGCGTAGGCGGGGAAGGCCATGGTCGCGAGGACCGCGGAGAACAGCACGTTCCGACCACGGAACGTCATCCGGGCGAACGCGTACGCCGCGATCGTCGCGAGCACGACGGTGACGATCGTCGCGCCGCCGCACTCGATGAAGATGTTGAGCGTCGACTGCCGGACTGATGAGGCGATGTCCCCGCTGCCGCCGAGCAGGGTCGCGTAGTTGCCGAACGTCGGCGTCGGCGGGATGTAGTTCGCCGGCTTCGCGCTGATCTGCTGGTCGGTCTGGAGGCTCGTGTTGAGCACCCAGTACAGGGGCACGAGCGTCCAGAGGACGATGAAGACGACGCCGACGGGACGGGCGACGGATCTGCGACGCATCAGAACTCCACGGGCTTGTAGACGAAGCGGACGACCGCGAGCGAGACGACGACCGTGACGATGGTGATGAGCAGCGACAGCGCGTACCCCTCGCCGAAGTCGAGGTTCTGGAAGCTCACGAAGTACGTCTGCTCGGTGACGGACGCGCCCGTCGATGCGGCGCCGTTCAACACGTACGGCTGGTCGAACACGTTGAGGGTGGCGATGACGGCCTGCACCATGGCGATCGCGATGCCCGGTCGGGCCAACGGCAGCGTCACCTGCATGAACGACTTCCATCCGGTGGCGCCGTCGATCGAGGCCGCCTCGTAGAGCTCGCCCGGGATGTTCTGCAGCGCCGCCAGGACGAGCAGGGTCGACAGCGGCGTCATCTGCCACACCTGGACGATCTCGATCACGAGGATCGTGACGAACCGGTTCTGGCCGAGGAACACCTGGTAGTGGGTGATGACGTGCAGGGTCGACAGGACGCTGTTGAGCAGCCCCGTGTTGCTGTCCCAGATGCCCGACCAGACGATGCCCTCGACGACGCCAGGGAGCGCCCACGGCAGGATCAGGATCGCGATGAGCACCGAGCGGCCGATGAACGGCTTCTGGAGCGTCACCGCCATGACGATCCCGAGCACCGTCGACACGATCACGCCGATCACGACGTAGTAGGCCGTGTTCACCATGCTCGACACGATCGTGTCGTCACGGAACAGCTGGACGAAGTTCTGGATGCCGACGAACGAGTTCGGCGGATCCAGCGGCTGCGCTTTGAAGAACGCCTCGACGAGCGTGATGCCCGCGGGCACGAGCGCCAGGACGAGGATGAACAGTGCGAGCGGCGTGACGAGCGCGTAGGGCAGGAGGTCCATGCGCTTCCGCCGCCCCGGGCCTCCCGGTCGGCCCGCCGGCAGCCCGCTCGCGGCGCGGCCCGCCCTGCCCACGCGACCGGCCCGGCCGGTCCGCGTGGTGGCCGGCGCGCTGGTGCCGACCGTCACGAGTTGCCCTTCGCGAGCGAGTTCGCGCTCTTCGCGATGGCGGCGACCGCCTGGTCGACCGACATCGAGCCGACCGCTGCCGCGTGCAGGTTCGTGTTCACGGCGCGGGAGAACTGCGGGTACCAGGACGGCGCACCGGCCGGGAACACGGCCTTCGAACCCTGCAGCAGCGTCGTGAGCTCGGCACCCTGCGCGAGGTTGCCCGACGTCGTCAGGGTCTTCATCGCGCTGAGCCGCGACGGCGTCGGGTAGTTCGGCATGACCTTGGACGCGCCGTCGGCACCGGCGAACGCGGCCTGGTTGCCGGAGGCGGTGATCCACTTGATGAACTCCGCGGCGGCCTTCGGGTACTTCGCCTGCTTCGGGATCCCGATGCCGTCCGGGTTGCCGAGGTTGGCGACCGTGCCGCTGACACCGGGCGTCGGGATGTACTGCACGTGGTGCACGACGGTGGACGAGGCCGGGACGTCGTACAGGCTGCCGACGTTGCCGGAGTAGTCCGACAGGGTCGAGGCGGTGATGCCCTTCGCCATGAGGTTCTGCATGCCCTGCGAATCCGTGACGTTGATGTTCCCGTTCGGGACCAGGCCGTTCTTGATCGACTGGACCATCCACTTGGCGGCCTTGTAGCCGCCGGAGCTCGGCGACGTGAACTGCGGCATGCCGCTCTTGTCGAGGACCTGCCCGCCGAACGCGGCCGTCGTCTGGTACCAGTACGTCGACAGGCCCTCGGCCGCGGCGAACGGGATGTTGAGCGGGGTGTCCGTGACGCCCTTCGCCTTCACCTGCTCGAGGTCCTTGGTGTACTCGTCCATGGTGGTCGGCATGGTCGTGATGCCGGCCTTGGCGAACTCGTCCTGGTTCACGGTCGTGACCATGTACGACGAGTCGAACGGGATGCCGTAGACCGTGCCGTTCGAGGTGAACGAGCTCATCTGCGGCATGTCCGACTTCATCGACTTCACGTCGAGGTAGTCGGACATCGGGCGGAACCACCCGAGCTTGCCGAGCTGACCGACGCGGGACCAGTCGACGTCGGTGACGTCGGCGAAGTACGTGTTCGAGGTCGCTGCGGCCGCGATCTTCGTCTGCAGGCTGTCCCAGTCGACGACGGTCCACTTGACGTGGATGCCCGTCTGCTTCGTGAACTGCGCGAGCGCCGCCTTGGGCGGGGAGGGGTTCAGCCACGCGACCGTGATCGTCGCGCCCTTGGTCTGGTCCGACCCCGAGCTCGCCCCGCCCCCGGCACACCCGGTCGCGAGGAGCGAGAGCCCGAGCGCTCCCGCGACGAGCGCCGAGCCCCGGAGGCCCTTCCGCTTGATTGCCATTGTCGTGACCCTTCTGCCACCGCAGCGCGTCGTCGCGCCGAGGACCGATACCTGCGCAACCTGCGCGGGCGTGGCGGCAACGCTTGCACTTTTCGCGCAGTTCCGTCAACTGAGCACGGGCGCTCGTAACGAGCAGGACACAAAGTTGCAGGAATCATGATCGAAACGCGCGAACACTCCCCCAGGAACTGCGCGAAGGCTAGAGTTGCTGTGTGCAGCGAAAGCAACGGCTCAACCAGATCGTCGCCGCGATCGTCGAGAACACCTCGATGGACGTCCCCGAACTCGCGGAACGGTTCGCCGTGTCCGAGGCCACCGTCCGGCGGGACCTCGAGCTCCTCGAACAGCAGCAGCTCGTCAGTCGGACCCGAGGCGGGGCCACCCGGCACGTCGCGTTCAACGACCTGCCGCTCGGGTACAAGACCTCGCAGGACGCGGCGGAGAAGCACCGCATCGCCCGTGCCGCGCTCGCCTACCTCGAGGGCGCGCGCGTCATCGGCCTGACCGGCGGCACCACGGTGTGGGAGTTCGCGCAGCAGATCGGCAACCGCACGGGGCTGACCGTCGTCACGAACGCGCTCAACATCGCCACGGGGCTCGTCGAACACAGCGGAGTCAGGGTGTTCGCGGCGGGTGGGGAGGTCCGGTCGAGCAGCCAGGAAACCGTCGGTCCGAGCGCCGAGGCGTTCCTGTCCGATTACCACATCGACGTGTCGTTCGTCGGGGTCGACGGAGTTGACGCCACGGCCGGGTGCACGAACTACGATCCGGTCGGCGCCCGGGTGAACGCGATGATGAGCCGGCGGTCCCGCGCCACCGTGGTGCTCGCCGACGCCACCAAGATCGGTCGCATGGCGCTGGCGAGCGTCTGCTCGATGGCCGACGTCGACGTCCTCGTCACCGACACGCGGGCGCCGGACAGCGCCGTCGAGGCGATCGAGCGCCAGGGCTGCCGGGTCGTCCGCGCCTGAGGAACCAAGCATTTCGCGCAGTTCTCCATGCATTCCTGCGCGCTGATTGCGCAGAAAGCACGCAGCATGCCAGGGTGAGCTCGTGGTCAAAGTAGCCTTCATCGGCGCCGGGAGCGTCGAGTTCACCCGCAACGTCGTCACCGATCTGTGCACCTACCCGGAGCTCCAGGGACAGCTCGAGCTGTCGCTCCACGACATCGACGCCGAGCGCCTCGGGTACGCCGAGGCCCTCGCCGGCCGGGTGTCCGACCTGGCCGGGGCCGGCGCGCGCATCAGCTCCGACATCGACCGACGCGCCGCGCTCAAGGGTGCCGACTTCGTCATCAACGAGATCCAGGTCGGCGGGTACGCGGCGACCCGCCTCGACTTCGACATCCCCGCCAAGTACGGGCTGCGTCAGACGATCGGCGACACGATCGGCGTCGGCGGCATCTTCCGCGGCCTCCGTACCATCCCCGTGCTCCAGGGCATCGGGAACGACCTCGCCGAGGTCGCGCCCGACTCCACGCTCCTCAACTACAGCAACCCGATGGCGATGCTGCCGTGGGCCGTCGCGGCGAGCACGCCCTTCCAGCGCGTCGTCGGCCTGTGCCACTCCGTGCGCGACACCCACCGCCAGCTCGCCGAGCTCGTCGGCGTTCCGCAGGACGAGATCGAGTACGTCACCGCCGGCTTCAACCACCAGGCGTTCGTCCTCCGGTTCACCCGCGACGGCGAGGACCTGTACCCGCGCCTCCGCGAGGTCGTCGAGGCCGACCCGGAGCTGCAGCGCCGCGTGCGCGTCGAGATCTTCCGCCGGTTCGGGTACTTCCCCACCGAGTCGAGCGAGCACTCGGCCGAGTACGTGCCATGGCTCATGCACGACGACGCCGCGATCGATCGGTTCCGCATCCCGGTCGGCGAGTACCTGCGCCGCTCCGAGGAGAACCTCGACGAGCTCGACGAGACGAAGCACATCCTCGAGGGCGGCGGGGAACTCACGCTCGAGCCCACCTCGGAGATGGCGTCGGAGTACATCCGCGCGCAGGTGACCGGTCAGCCGACGGACCTGTACGTCAACGTCGTGAACAACGGCAAGATCGCGAACCTCCCCGACGAGTGCGCGATCGAGGTCCCCGCGACGGTCGACGCCGACGGCCTGCACCCGCAGTCCGTCGGCGCACTGCCCGCGCAGCTCGTCGCGCTCAACCGGACGTTCCTCAACGTCGTCGAACTCACGGTCAAGGCCGTCCTCGAGGGCGACCGCGACCACGTGTACCACGCCGCGATGCTCGACCCGAACGCCGCCGCGTCGCTGAGCCTGGACGACATCCACGCGATGTGCGACGAGCTGCTCGAGGCGCACGGCGACCGGATCCCACAGGCGCTGCGTCTCCACTGATCGCCGCCGCACCACCATCGGGTGCGTCGGGAACCGCCATGCTGGTCCCGATGCACCCGTTCCCGGTCGACGTCCCGTCGTCGACCACGGACCGCGCTCACCGCGCTGGAAGGAACCCCACGACATGAACCAGGTCGAAGCCATCGTCCGTCGGCACCGCGGCGGCGACACCGTCGGGATCACCTCCGTCTGCTCCGCGCACCCCCTCGTGCTGCGGGCGTCGATGCGGCAGGCCCTCGAGGACGGCTCCGTCCTGCTCATCGAGGCGACCTCGAACCAGGTCGACCAGTTCGGCGGGTACACGGGGCTCACGCCGGAGCAGTTCCGCGACCAGGTGCTCGGCTTCGCCGACGAGGAGTCCTTCCCCCGCGACCGCCTGGTGCTCGGCGGGGACCACCTCGGGCCGAACCGGTGGCAGCGCGAGACCCCGGATCAGGCGATGCCGAAGGCCGACGACCTCGTCGCCGCGTACGCCGCCGCCGGGTACGCCAAACTCCACATCGACTGCAGCATGCGGCTCGACGGCGACCCCACGCCCCTGCCCGACGCCGTCGTCGCCGAACGCGCGGCCCGGCTCATCGCGATCGCCGAGGCCGCCCGGCCGACCGACGGCGAACCGCCCGTGTACGTGATCGGCACCGAGGTGCCCGTGCCGGGAGGCGCGCACGAGACACTCGGCGCGCTCCAGCCGACGAGTCCCGCGGCCGCACGCGAGACCCTCGACGCCCACCGGGGCGCCCTGCGCGACCGCGGCCTCGACGCGGTGTGGCCGCGGGTCGTCGCACTCGTCGTGCAGCCCGGCGTCGAGTTCGACCACCTCAAGGTGATCGACTACGACCGGACGGCCACGCAGCAGCTGCAGCGGGTCCTCGACGACGAGCCCGACATGGTGTTCGAGGCGCACAGCACCGACTACCAGACCCGCGGCCACCTGACCGAGCTCGTCGAAGACCACTGGGCCGTGCTCAAGGTCGGGCCGGGGCTGACGTTCGCCCTGCGCGAGGCCCTGTTCGCCCTCGCCGCGATCGAGGACGAACTCGTGCCCGCCGGCGAGCGCTCCGACCTCGTCGCGTTCATGGACGAGCGGATGGTCGCCGATCCCGGGTACTGGGAGCACTACTACGAGGGCGACGCCGAGGAGCAGCGCATCGCCCGCCGGTACAGCTACAGCGACCGCATCCGCTACTACTGGGCCTCGCCCGAGGTCGAGGAGCGCGTCGACCGGTTGTTCACCAACCTGACCGCGTCCGGGATCCCCGAGCCGCTGATCGGGCAGTTCCTGCCGAAGCAGTTCACGCGGGTGCGGCAGGGCGTGCTGGCGCCGGAGCCCGAGGCCCTCGCGGTCGACGCCGTGCGCGAGGTCCTCCGCGACTACGCGGCGGCCTGCGGGCACAGCGTCGGCTGACCGCCGGCCGCTCCCCCGCTCCCCCTTCCGCGAGATCGCAGTCGTTGCCGCTCTGACCGGCGTCGGAACGACGACGACTGTGATCTCGTCGGAACGGTCGGGTGCCGGCCACCCGGCCACCGGGACGCCGGACGCCCGGGCCGCCGGGACGCCGGGACGTCGGGACGCAGGGACGCAGGGACGAGCAGGATGGACGACATGCATCCCGTCGACGCCCTGCAGGAGATCGCCTTCTGGCTCGAACGGGACCTCGCCCCGTCGTTCAAGGTGCAGGCGTTCCGCACGGCGGCCGCCGCGATCGCCGGTCGGTCCGACGACGATCTGGAGGCCCGGCTCCGCTCCGGCGCACTCGCCCGCACCAAGGGGGTCGGTTCCCGCAGCCTCGAGGTGATCGGCCAGGCGCTCGAGGGCCGCGTGCCCGACTACCTGCAGGCCCTGCGCGACCGGGAACGCGAGACGACGAGCGAGGCCGGGGCGGTCCTCCTGGCCGACCTGCGCGGCGACCTGCACTGCCACAGTGAGTGGTCGGACGGCGGCACGCCCATCGCGCTCATGGTCGAGGCGGCGCGGACCCTGGGGCGCGAGTACATCGCGCTCACCGACCACTCGCCCACCCTGACCGTCGCGCACGGTCTGACCGCCGAGCGCCTGACCGAACAGCTCGGCGTGCTCGACGACCTCCGGGCGGACCACCCCGACGTCCGGGTGCTCAGCGGGATCGAGGTCGACATCCTCGAGGACGGCACGCTCGACCAGACCCCGGCGATGCTCGACCGGCTCGACGTCGTCGTCGCGAGCGTGCACTCGAAGCTCCGCGCTGACCGCCGCACGATGACGGAGCGCATGCTCGGCGGCATCCGTGATCCGCACACGAACGTCCTCGGGCACTGCACCGGCCGCCTCGTGCAGGGGTCCCGCGGCGAGCGCCCGCAGTCGACGTTCGACGCGCGTGCGGTGTTCGAGGCGTGCGTGGAGCACGACGTGGCGCTCGAGATCAACAGCCGACCCGAGCGACAGGACCCGCCGGACGACCTCATCCAGCTCGCGCTCGAGGTGGGCTGCCTGTTCAGCATCGACACCGACGCACACGCGCCCGGACAGCTCGACTTCCTGCAGCTCGGGGCGGAGCGGGCGGCGCAGAACGGGGTGTCGGCCGACCGCATCGTGACGACATGGCCGGTGGAGCGCCTCCTGGCCTGGGCGCATCCGCAGGCCTGACCGGGCCGGCGGGCCGGCAACCGCTCGGCGGGCCGCCGGCCGAAACCGTCGAGATCGCACTTGTTGCCGCTCTCGCCTGGGTCAGAACGGCAACGACTGCGATCTCGCGAGATGGACGCCGGTCCCCCTACTGTGAGCGCGTGACCGTCGTCGATCCGCTCGAACCCCTGCTCCCCGTCGTCATTGGCGCGATCACGATCGTGGTCGACGAGCATCGCCCGGTCGCCGCACTCGTGACCGACGACGACACTCGATTCGCAACCTGGCCGGATGCGCCGCTCCCGGAGCACGCACCGTCGACGGAAGTCATCGCCGCCCCGGACGGAGTCTGGGTCGTGTACGAGGAGTCCGAGGACGGCGAGATCCCTGACAGCGGAGCCGGGACGCGTACCGGCCCGACCTGGACCGCGGTCCACGTCGGGGCCGACGGCAGGACCTCCTCGGTCGATCTGGGTCCCCGGCGGCCGAGCAGCGCCGACGCGGCCGGGCTCTGGACGGTGGACCCGCGGGGTCCCTCGCTCTGGATCGGATCCGAGGACGACGAACAGCCCGACGACGCAACCTCGTTCCCCGACGTCGAGGACCTGCCGCTCGAAGCGCCGCCATCCGACGACCAGGACGACGAGGCGTTCTGGCCGGACGCGGGCGCGTGGGGCGACGCCGACGGCTGGACCGAGGAGGACGGGACCTGGCTGGACGAGGACGAGGACGAGAACGAGGACCACCCCGAGAACCACGCGGAGGGCGACCACGCCGCCGCCGAGTCCGAGGCGGCGGGCCCGAGTGTGGTCGCCACGGCGGCCATGTTCGCCGCTGCGACGGGGAACGACGCCGACGACGAGGGCCCGGGCTCCGGCTGGTACATCCGCTTCCCGGGCGACGACGAGGACGAACGGCCGCTCGGACCCGCCCCGACACCGCTCCCCACGCCTCCCACTGAGATCGTGCACGTCGGCATGGACGGCGCGCGGCGCACGATCGTCGTCGACCACCTCGTGGATGCGGTCGAGCGGGTCGGTGACGTGCTGCGCCTCCGCGTGCACGCGGCAGGTCCGCGCCACGTCCCGGCGCACCGGTCCTGGGACATCCGGTACGAGCCGCGCACCGTCGAGGTGGACGTGCGGCAGGGCCTCCCGGATCGGATCGTGACCGACTCGTTGCCCACGGTCGAGGGGCGGTCCGCGGCCGACGGCGAGCGGTGGGACGACGCCGACGACGCGTCGGACGACGACCCGTCGGACGACGACCGGTCGGACGGCGACCCGTCCGACGAGGGTGCCGACTGGGGCGAGCGGTGGGAGCGCCATCTCGACGACCGCGAGGCGACGGTGCATCCCTGGCGGGATCGCATCGAGCTCGACGGCGTCGCGGGGACACGCTGGCACCTCGCCGAGCGCAGCCACGAACAGATCGTCGCCGACGTCGAGGCAGTCCGCTCGCAGTTCACCGGGCTCAGCTCCGACACCGTCATGTGGACCGCCGAGGACGATGCGATGCACCGCGTGCCGAGTGACTACCGCAACGTGGAGGTCGTCGTCGAGGGGGCCTGGCCGCGCGACGTGGTCGTCGCCACGTTCGAGCACCGGCGGTACCCGTACGTCCGGTTCCGCCGTCGGGTCCCCGTCCACGACGCGAGCGGCCGCCCGATCGTCCGTCTCTACCTGTCGGTCCACCTCGACGAGATGCTCGACACGGGGCAGGTGCCGCCGCGGTCGGAGGCAGTCGACGGCGTGCTCGACCTCGACTTCGCGTCCTGACGCCGTCCCTCCCGGCCGCCCGACCGCCACCCTGACCATCTGAGCGCCGAGATCGCAGTCGTTGCCGCTCTGGCCCGGGTCAGAACGGCAACGAGTGCGATTCCGCGGACAAGGGGACAAGGGGATCCGGTTGCACACTGGGGCGTGCCGGACACATCCAGGGTGACCACCGATCCGAAGGAGTCCCGTGGACCCCACATTCACCGAGCTGTACCGGCTCCACTACCCCGCGGTGCTGCGGTTCGTCCGTCGACGAGCGCATCCGGCGGCCGTGGACGACGTCGTGTCCGAGACCTTCGTCGCCGCGTGGCGCCGGCAGGACGAGATGCTCGTCGCACCGCTCCCCTGGCTCTACCGAACGGCGCGGAACGTCATGCTCAACGCCGCCCGGAGCGCCGGACGTCGGACCGGACTCGCCGTCCGGGTGCAGGGTGAGGCATCGGTCGCGGTTCCGAGCGATGACCCGATCGCGACGCTCGAACGTCGGCACGACCTCGCCCTCGCGTGGCGCTCGCTCGACGAGCTCGACCAGGAGGCCCTGGCCCTGCAGGTCTGGGAGGGCATGACCGGAGCGCAAGCCGCCGCCGTCCTCGGCATCAGCCGTGCGGCCTACTCGATGCGCGCCAGTCGCGCCCGACGACGCCTGGCAGCGGTGCTCCGCGCCTCCGACGAGGGCGAGCGACGCGGATCGTCGACGGCACCGGCCGCCGCCACCGCCTGCGACGACACCGGCCGGGAGGCCCCGCAACCCGCCGCCACCTGGCCCACCTCCGACACCGGCCGGGAGGCCCCGCACCCGCTCGCCAGCTGGCCCACCCCCGACGCGGATCCGGGCCCCGACCACCCGGACTCCCCCACCGCGATGACCGCACTCCGCCTCGACCGGAAGGCACGACGATGACACGACCGCACGCACCACGACTCGACCACGAGCTCGGCGGCCTTGACCCCGAGCCCCGCGCCGACCTGACCCCACCCGAGATCGACCGCGCGGAACGCCTCCTCGCCGCCATCGTCCGACTCGACCCCGAACCGGGGGTGGGCCGCGCGACGGGCTCGTCCCGGGCCTCCCGGCCGATGCCGGCGACGCGGATCGGACGCGGGCCGGTCACACGGGCCGCCTGGGCGACCGGTGCCACCGTGGCGGGCGGCGCGCTGCTCCTCGGCGGCGCCGTGGTCGGCCTGCCGATCGCCCGCGACCTCTACCACCAGCTGCCGGGACACGCGACGAGCCTGTCGACGGCCGAGATCGCCTCGTGGACGGCGGTCCCCTCGCACCCGTCAGCGACGTCCTCGTCGATCGAGGCGATCGCACAGCAGTGCACGACGTCGGTGGGCACCGACGCGACCTCGACGGCCGGACGGATCTCGGTGTCGGACGTCGACCGCCGCGGCTCGGTCCTGACCATGGTGGTGTCGAGCGCGGGCGACGGCGCGCGGCGCTGGTGCCTTGTCGGCTCCGGACATGTCGTGTCGTGGGAGCTCATCGACGACCGCTCGACCCCGCTGCCGGTGCTCGCCGCCGGGACGGTCAACGTCCAGAGCACCGAGATGAACGGATCGGGCGGCCAGGCGATCAGCCGCGCGTACGGGCAGGTCGGGCCGGACGTCACGGGTGTCGTGCTCCACACCGCCTCGGGCCGGACGATCACGACGACCGTCGGGGACGGCCTGTGGACCGCGTGGTGGCCGCCGGTGGACCGGGACACCGGGGACCTCGGGGACCTGACCGTGACCTGGACGACGAGCGACGGCGCCACGCACTCGGCGTCGACGGACGCCCTCTCCGCGCTGCGCTGACCAGCGTTCCCACCGGCCCGGTCACCCCCCCTTCGTCGAGATCGCAGTCGTTGCCGCTCTGGAGCCGCAGATACCGGCAACGACTGCGATCTCGCGGAAGAACGGGACGGTCAGGCGGCGGAGCGCTCCGCGGCCGGGCGTCGGCGCAGCGCCGGGTCGCCGACCTCCGGGCCGCGGTAGACCATGTCCATCACCCCGACGCTCTCGCCGGGCGGGACGATCGCGTCGATCCGGTCGAGCACCTCGTCCGACAGCGCGACGTCGATCCCGGCGAGCGTGTCCTCGAGCTGCTCCATGGTCCGGGGTCCGGCGATGGCGGAGGTCACCCCGGGGTGGGCGATCACGAAGGACATCGCGAGGTGGGTGAGTGGGACACCGACCTCCTGGGCCAGCGTGATGAGCTGCTCGACGGTGGCGAGGCGGCGTTCGTCGCGGAAGTGCCGCATCCCGGAGACCGACGAGCGGAACACGTCGTTGTCCTGACCCGCCCGGTAGCGCCCGGTCAGGGTGCCACCGGCGAGCGGGCTGTAGACCAGGGTCCCCATGCCGTAGCGCTCGGCGACGGGGAGGATCTCGCGCTCGATCTCACGGTCGAGGATCGAGTAGTTCGGCTGTTCGGTGCGGAACCGCTCGAACCCGCGGCGCTCGGACGTCCACTGCGCCTCGACGATCTCGGAGCCGCGCATCGAGGACGACCCGATCGCGCGGACCTTGCCCTGCCGCACGAGGTCGGTGAGCGCCGACAGCGTCTCGTCGATGTCGGTGTCGGGGTCCGGGCGGTGGAGCTGGTACAGGTCGATGTGGTCGGTCTGCAGGCGGCGGAGCGATCGCTCGACCGCCTGGGTGATCCAGCGCCGCGACGCGCCCCGGTGGTTGACGTCGTCGTCCACGGGACCCCAGAACTTCGTGGCGAGGACGACGTCGTCGCGGCGGCCCTTCAGCGCTTCGCCGACGACCTCCTCGGAGTCGCCGTAGCGGTCGGCGGTGTCGACGAGGTTGATGCCGGCGTCGAGGGCCCGGTGGATGATCCGGACGCCCTCCTTCCGGTCCGGATTGCCGAGACTCCCGAGCATCATCGCGCCGAGCGCGTACGGGGTGACCTTGATGCCGGTGCGGCCGAGAGTGCGGTACTGCATGATGCTCCACTTCCGGACCCGCGCCGCCCTGTCAGCCGAGGCGGGTCGTATGATCGATGAATCGGAACGACCTTCCGGAACAACCGCTCGATGCGATCGGATATCCGGAACGTTGTTCCGCTTGATTCCGTCACCTTATGCGGAACTTTGTTCCGCCGCAAGAGGAGCCCCATCATGTCCGCGCCCACGAGCGACACCGAGGCGTCGATCGCCCCGGCCGGCCGACGGATGCGCTCCGACGCGCGGCAGAACGTCGATGCCCTCCTCGAAGCCGCGAAGGCGGTGTTCGCGGACGCCGGTGTGGACGCGCCGGTGCGGTCGATCGCTGAACGCGCGGGCGTCGGGGTCGGCACCCTGTACCGGCACTTCCCGCTCCGCTCGGACCTCATCTCGGCGGTGTTCCGGCGGGAGATGGACGCGTGCGTGGCGGCCGCGGACGAGATCGAGGCCACCTCGCCGCCGGGCGAGGCACTCGACCGCTGGATCATGCGCTACACCCAGTTCGTCGCCACGAAGCGCGGGCTCGCTGCGGCACTCCACTCGGGCGACCCGGCGTACGAACCGCTCGCCGAGTACTTCTCGACGCGACTCGCACCGACGCTCGATCGGCTGCTCACCGCGGCGACCGCGTCCGGGGACGTCGTGCACGAGGTCGACGCCGCCGAGTTCCTCGGAGCGGTCGCGGACCTCTGTCACGCGGGTGGGCCTCCCGGGACCGAGCGGTCCGGCCGTGCCGAACGCATGGTGCGGCTGCTGCTCGCGGGACTGCGGGCGGAGCCGGGCGACTGACGACGTCGGACGCTCCTGCGACGATGGGGGACATGCCCGCCCCGCTCGTCGACGCGGTCGACGTCATCCGACTCGTCGGCCCGCGTCCGTTCGGGCGCGCGAAGGACCTCGTGCGTGCCGGCGGCGTGCTCGGGACCCGCTGGGACGACGCGGACGAGACGCTCGCCGCCCTCGTGCAGGGCTCCGGCCCCGAGCCGTACCAGGTGAGCGTGCACCTCACGCCCACCCGCGGTCCGTTCAGCCGACCCGGCCGGAACACCTGCACGTGCCCCATCGGTGGCGATTGCAAGCACGTCGCGGCGGCGCTCCTCGAGGTCACGGCCGCCGCGGTCCGGCGCGACCCCGGGCTGACCGGCGCGGCCGGACTCACCGGACTCGTGGAGCCGACGGGCCTCGCCGCGACGGCGGTCGACGACGCCGTGGCCGCGCCGCCCGAGCACTGGCGGACGGCGCTCGGGTCGCTCGCCGGCGACCCCGGGCCGGCGAGCGCACGGACGACCGCGATGGGCCTCCAGTTCGAGCTCCGCGACCTCGTCCCGCAGCGACTCGCCCGCGCGGCGGCGGGTCGCGACGCCGCCGGGTCGACGGGCAGCCGTGTCCGCCTCGGCGTCCGCCCGGTCACGCGCAGCGCCGCGGGCAACTGGGTCCGCGGGCAACTCACCTGGGGGTCGCTCCCCTACTCCCGCAACCGCCTCGGCGCGGACCCCGACCAGCACGCCTGGTTCCTGCAGTTCGCCGCGCTGCACCGCTCCGCGCACGCGGCGTACGCGCCGGGCGAGAGCGACTGGCTGTTCCTCGACGAGTTCGCGAGTCCGCTGCTGTGGCCGCTCCTGCACGAGGCCGAGCGGCTCGGCATCGCGCTCGTCGCAGCGGGCGCGAAGGCCGCCGCACGCGGGCGCGGCCGGAGCGCCAGTGCCGGCACCGGCACCGGCACTGGGACGGCGCCCGACCCCAGCGCCGACACCGACGCCCGTGCCGTCGTCGTCGGCCGGGAGGCCCGGGTCGTCCTCGATGCGTCCCGCACGTCGGACGGCGTGCAGCTCGGCGCGCTCGCCCTGGTCGACGGCCGTCCGATCCCGCCGGGGGCCGCGGGCGCGATCGGTACCCACGGCGTCTACGCCTTCCGCCGCTCCCCGTCGCTGCACGTCACCCTCGCACCGACACCGACGCCCCTGCGCGAGGACCAGCGCCGTCTCCTGACGACCGGGGACCGCATCACCGTCCCGCCCGCGGACGTCGACGAGTTCCTGCACGACGTCTCGCCCCGCCTGCGCGGCAGCGTGGACCTCGTGAGCGCCGACGGTTCGCTCGAGCTCCCGGACCGCACGCCGCCGGAGTTCGTCCTGACCGTGACGTTCGAGCCCGAGGACCGCGTGCTGCTCAGCTGGCGTTGGCACGTCGACGGCCGACGGGACCTCCCCGCAGCGCACGGACCGGTTCCGGACCTGTCGGAGGTCGACGGGCCGCCCGGCCTGCGGTGGCCGAGCCGGACCGGCGTCGACCCGGTCCGTGACCGCCACCGCGACGTCGACGTCGACGGAAGCGACGCCGACGACGGGGACTCCGACGACGGCGACCAGGTGCTCGACGGCTCCGACGCCATCGAGTTCACGACGACGGCCCTGCCGACACTCCAGGCCCGTGACGACCTGCGCGTCCGCATCGTGGGCGAGCGCCCGGACTACCGGGAAGTCACCGACCAGCCGAAGCTGACCCTGACCACGATGCCGAGCCCGCACCGCGACTGGTTCGACCTCGGGTTCCTCGTGACCGTCGAGGGTCGCACGATCCCGTTCACGCCCCTGCTCGAGGCGCTCGCCAAGCGGGAGCGGAAGCTCAAGCTCATCGACAACACGTACATGTCACTGCAGAACCCGGTGTTCGACGAGCTGAAGCGCCTCATCGACGAGGCGACCGAGCTCGACGAGTGGGAGCCCGGTCGCTACCGCATCAGCCCGTACCAGGCCGCACTGTGGTCGGAGTTCGACCAGCTCGCCGACGAGACGGTGCAGGACGCCCGGTGGCGCGAGACCGTCGAGGGCCTCCTGCGGTTCCAGGACGCCACCGACGACGACCCGGTGATCGCGGCCGTGTCCGTGCCGGAGTCCGTGCACTCCGAGCTCCGCCCCTACCAACGCGAGGGCCTGGCGTGGCTGACGTTCCTGTACGAGCACGGGCTCGGCGGGGTCCTGGCGGACGACATGGGGCTCGGCAAGACGCTGCAGACGCTCGCGTTCGTGGCGGGCGTCCGGGAGCGCGAACGGGCGCGGGCCGGCTCGGGGGACGCCGCACCGGACCGGTCGGGAGGCCCGTCAGCCGCGGCTCCCGACCGTCGCCCGTTCCTCGTGGTCGCGCCGACGAGCGTCGTCGGCAACTGGGTCACCGAGGCGGCGCGGTTCACCCCGTCGCTCGTGGTGCGCGGCGTGACGGCGACGACCGCGAAGCGACGGCGGATGCTCCGGGACGCCGCGGCCGAGGCGGACGTCGTCGTGACCTCGTACGCGCTGTTCCGGCTCGACGCGGCGGCGTACCGACAGCAGGAGTGGGCCGGGCTGGTCCTCGACGAGGCGCAGTTCGTCAAGAACCGGACGTCGCAGGCGAACCGGCTCGCGGCGGACCTCCCCGCGCCGTTCAAGCTCGCGATCACCGGGACGCCGCTCGAGAACGGGCTCATGGACCTGTGGTCGATCTTCTCGGTCGTCGCGCCGGGTCTGCTGTCGAGCGTGACGCGGTTCACCGATGACGTGGTCAAGCCGGTGGCGTCCCCGGACCTGACACCGGAGCAGCGGGCCGATGTGATGGGTCGACTGCGGCGGCGGATCCGGCCGCTCATGCTCCGGCGCACCAAGGAGTCCGTGGCGGCGGACCTGCCCGAGAAGGTCGAGCAGGTGCTGCACGTCGACCTCGACCCGGAGCACCGCGCCCTCTACGACCGGACCCTGCAGCGCGAGCGGCTCAAGGTGCTCGACCTGCTCGACGACATGGACCGGCACCGGATGATCGTGTTCCGCTCGCTGACGCTCCTGCGGATGCTCGCCCTCTCGCCGGCGCTCATCGACCCGGACTCGGCCGTGCCGTCGGCGAAGCTCGACCTGCTGCTCGACGACCTCGCGGAGCTCGAGGCCGAGGGGCGCCGTGCCCTCGTGTTCAGTCAGTTCACCTCGTTCCTCCGGCTCGTCGCGTCCGGGCTCGACGCGCGCGGCGTGGCGTACGAGTACCTCGACGGGTCGACGACCGGTCGCGCAGCGGTGATCGACCGGTTCAAGCAGGGCAGTGCGCCGGCGTTCCTGATCAGCCTCAAGGCGGGCGGGTTCGGCCTCAACCTGACCGAGGCCGACACGGTGTTCGTGCTCGATCCCTGGTGGAACCCCGCGGCGGAGGCCCAGGCGATCGACCGCGCGCACCGCATCGGGCAGCGGGTCCCCGTGAGCGTGCACCGCCTCATCGCGCAGGACACCATCGAGGACAAGGTCCTGGCCCTCGCGACCCGCAAGGGGGAACTGTTCGACGCGGTCATCGACGAGGACGACACGTTCTCGGGAGCGCTGACGGCTGAGGACGTGCGGGGGCTCCTGGAGTAGGACAGTTCCGTCCGGATCCACCACACCCCGAACTGGGTGGTCACCGGGGACAGGACTCACAGCGTGCCCCCGGTGTGACCTGATTTGCTAGACAGACTAGCGAATCCGAGTTCCCGCCCGGCCCTGGACGTGGCGACTCCGGACGTGCAGTGGGGCGACCGAGCGGTCACCCTGTGCAACCCGAACCGAGGAACCAATGACGCTCATGAGCACCACAGCACCATCCGAGATCACGATCGACCACGAGCCGTACAGCGGCGAGGACGCCGTTCGCCTGCGGGCCGTCGCACTCCTCAGCGCCGGACTCCCCCCGCGCATGGCACGGACGCTGCCCCCGGCGTCGGTCGCGGCGAACCTGACGGTCCGCAACGGCATGGGTGAGCCGCTCGGCTACGGGGCCCTCAGCGAGGTCGCCGATGGCGTGCTCGAGATCCAGTCGTTCTTCATCCGCGAGGACGCCCGGGGCGCCGGTGTCGGCAGCGCGCTGCTCAGCCGCCTCGAACAGGTCGCGGGCGAACTCGGCTCCCCCGCCCTCGTGCACGCCGGCACCCCGGGCGACGCGGACATCACGGACACGCTGCTGCGCCGCGGGTACGTGCCGATCGCCCCGTTCGGTGCGCACACCCTCGTGGCGGACGTGGTCTGCGTCTCGAAGATCCTGGTCTGATCCGGGGGACGGCCGGGAGGCCCGGCAGCGTCATCCGCGGAGGTTCGCCACCCAAGCGTCCACGGTCGTGACGTCGGCCTGTCGGGGGTAGACCTTCTCGGTCAGGACCCGGTGGACCTCGGGATCGGCGTCCGCACATGCGTCGGCGAGGACCGTGATCCCGTAGTCGAGGTCCGCGGCCTGCCGGAGGGTCGACAGCACGACCCCGCTCGTGGCGATGCCCGCGAGGACGAGCTCGGTCGCCCCGGCAGCGCGGAGCACGACGTCGAGGTCGCTGCCGGCGAAGGCACTGACCCGGCGCTTCGTCACGACGACCTCGTCGGGGCGGACCGCGAACGCGGCGTGGATCGCGGTCGAGCGCTCGTCGAAGCCGGCGGCGTCGCCCCGCTGCCGCATCGCGCCGAAGCTCTTGTTCGACGCAGCGATCTCGGGGAACCCCGCGCGGAAGGCGACGCGGACGAACACCACGGGCACGCCGCTCGTGCGGGCCGCGTCGACCGCGCGCGTGGCGGCCGCCAGGACCTCGGGCGACCCGAGCCGGTCGACGATGCTGGTCTGGAAGTCCATGACGAGCAGGACGGGTGTGGACATGGCGAGCCTCCGGTGGTCGTGTGGAATTCGACAGTCCTGACTGTACAGGTACTGATGCGCAGTCTAGGCTGCCGATCATGTCCGACGAACCGATCCCACTCGACGCATCCCCCGCGGCGACCTCGCTGGCCGTGCGCGTGGCCGTCGGCCGTTTCCTCCGCCGCCTGCGCGAGGTCGCGGCCGAGGGCGACCTCACTCCCTCGCAGGCGTCCGTCCTGACCCGCGTCGGCAAGGGCGAGGCGACCACCGCCTCGGCTCTCGCCGTGCTCGAGGGCGTCCGGCCGCAGTCGATGGCGAACACCCTCACCGCGCTGGAGGCCGCAGGGCTCGTGCAGCGGGCACCCGACCCCACCGACGGGCGCCGCCAGATCGTCGGCCTGACCGACGCCGGGTCGGTGCAGAACGAGGGCAACCGCGCCGCGCGGCAGGAGTGGCTCACCGAGGTGATGGCCGAGCGGTACACGGAGGACGAGCGCCGTCGCCTGCTCGAGGCCCTGGCGCTGCTCGACCGGGTCGCCGAGGCGCCGACGGAGCGCACCCACCGATGAGCGAGTCGGACGCCGGGCGGCTCCCCCGCCCCACTGCACCGTCCACGCCGGGAGCCGGACGACCGCGCCGCGCCGCGCCTCCCGACCGGTTCGACCGGCGCCTGCTCGCGCCGATGATGCTCGGGTCGATCCTCAACCCGATCAACTCGTCGATCATCGCGGTCGCCCTCGTGCCGATCGCCGCCGCGTTCGGCGCCCCCGCGTCGGAGACCGCCTGGCTGGTGTCCGCGCTGTACCTGGCGACGTCGATCGGGCAGCCCCTGGTGGGGCGACTCGTCGACACGTTCGGGCCGCGGCGGCTGTTCCTCGTCGGCGCCGTGCTCACCCTCGTCGCGGGCGTGATCGGCACCGCCGCCCCTGGGCTCGGGTGGCTCGTCGCCGCCCGGGTCGTGCTCGGGTTCGGCACGTGCGCGGGGTACCCCGCCGCCATGACGCTCATCCGTGCCGAGGGCCGCCGCACCGGGCAGGACAGCCCCCAGGCGGTGCTCACCGCGCTCGCCGTGACGACGCAGACCATCGCGGTGATCGGGCCGACGCTCGGCGGACTCCTCATCGCCGTCGGCGGGTGGCGGGCGACGTTCGCGGTCAACATCCCGCTCGGTGTCGCCTGTCTGGTGCTCGGCTGGGTCGCACTCCCCCGGCACACCGCGCTCGACGCCACCCGGACGCGTGCGCGGTTCGACGTCGCCGGTGTCCTGCTCTTCGCGGCGACGCTCCTCGCGCTCCTGCTGTTCCTCATGGACCTGCGGCCGGCACTCGTCTGGCTGCTCGTGGTCGCCGTCGCCGCCGCGGTCGCCTTCACGGTGCGCGAACTCCGTGCCGTCGACCCGTTCATCGACGTGCGGGTGTTCGCCGGCAACCTCCCGCTGCTCGGGACGTTCGCGCGCGCCCTCGTCGCCCAGGTCGTCAGCTACGCGTTCCTCTACGGGTTCACGCAGTGGCTCGAGGACGGCCGTGGCTTGTCGGCATCGGCCGCGGGGCTCGTGCTGCTCCCCCTGTTCGGTGCGGCCATCGTCGTGTCGACCCTGACCGGCAGACGGCCCGAGGTGCGGGCGAAGCTCGTCGTCGGCGGCGTCTTGTTGCTCGTCGGCTGCGTCCTGCTCCTCGCCGTGGGGTCCGGCACGGCCGTGTGGCTCCTGTTCGCCCTCACCACGCTCGTCGGGATCCCGCTCGGGCTGCTCAACCTGGCGAACCAGAACGCCCTGTACCACCAGGCGGACCCCGAGCGGGTCGGCGCGTCCGCGGGCTTGCTCCGGACGTTCTCGTACCTCGGCGCGATCGTGGCGTCGGCGTCGGGCGGGGCGGCGTTCGGGGCGCGGGCGACCACCCCCGGGCTGCACGAACTCGCGTGGATCATGGTCGTGGCGGCCGCGGTCCTCGTGGCGCTGACGCTCGCCGATCGCTCGCTCGCAGCGCTCTCGCGCCCGGCCCGGACGCCCTGACCGTCCACCCCCTCTTTCACAAGATCGCAGTCGTTGCCGTTCAGACCGCGTCTGGAACGGCAACGACTGCGATCTCGCGGGGTCGTGCGTCAGCGGGCGGTGCCGCCCAGGGCGTCGATCGCGGCGACCTCGTCCTCGGTCAGCTGGAACGTCACGCCGCGCGCGTTCGAGCGGATGCGCTCCGGCTGCGACGACTTCGGGATGACGACGAACTCGTGCGCGATGTGCCATGCGACGATGACCTGCGCGGCGTCGGCGTCGTGCGCCTCGGCGATGCGGAGGAACGTCGGGTCCTGGAGGTTCGAGGCCTTGAACGGGCTGTACCCCTCGAGGACGACGCCCCGCTCGGCCAACCCCTGCGCGAAGGCGACGTCGTACTCCGCAGGGCTCCAGCGCACCTGGTTCACCGACGGGGTCACGCCGGTCGCGTCGATGAGTTCGTCGATCTGCGCCAGCGAGTAGTTGCTGACGCCGATGGCCTTGGTCAGACCGTCCTGCTGGGCGGCGATGACCTGCTCCCACACCGCCGGGGTCGCCTCGCCGTTCGGCGGCCAGTGCACGAGCCACAGGTCGAGCTGGTCGACGCCGAGCTTGTCCAGGCTCTCGGAGATGGTCTGCCGTTCACGGCCGCCGTGCTCCGGCGGCAGCTTGGTGGTGATGAACACCTCGTCGCGGTCGAGTCCGGACTCGGCGACGGCCCGACCGACCCCGCGCTCGTTGGCGTAGCCGGTGGCGGTGTCGATGTGGCGGTAGCCGGCCTCGAGGGCCGAGCTCACGGCAGCGGGGGCGTCGGCGTCCTCGATCTGCCAGGTGCCGAAGCCGAGCAGCGGCATCGAGGCGGTGGGCAGGGCGACGGCTGGTTCGTTGTACGCGTCGTTGGGCATGACGCCTGTCTACTCCGCCAGGCGGGCGCGGGTGAGCGTTCACTCGCCGACCGGCCGGGAGGCAGGACCCCTGTCCTCGTCGCTTCTCCCGGTGCAGCATGGGGACATGAGCACGAGGACCGTCCTCCACCCCGTCGATCCGGACGTCCTGCGGGACCTGCGCGAGCGCGTGCGCGCACGCCGGGTGCTGCCTGCCGTCGACCGCGCCGGTCAGGACCTCGGCATGGCGGGGCGCGACCTCGACGCCCTCCTCGACCACTGGGCCGACGCCTACCGGTGGGAGGACCACGAGGCGCGCGTCCTCGCCCGGCCATGGATGCGCTCGGGGTCGGCGACACCGGTGAACGCGATCGTCCACCGAGCGGGCGCCGACGCCCCGGTCGTCCTGTTCCTGCACGGGTGGCCGGACTCGGTCCTCCGGTTCGAGCGGGTGCTCGACCGCGTCGACGACGTGACGTGCGTCGTTCCGGCGCTGCCGGGCTTCCCGTTCGCCGCGGCGACGGAGCGGAGCGGCTGGTCGGCGATCGAGATGGCGGACGCCGTGCACGCCGCGATGCTCGACCTCGGGTTCGACCGGTTCGTCGTCTCGGCCGGGGACGTCGGCTGTGACGTGGGCGAGGCGATCGCGGCCCGGCACCCCGGAGCGGTGGCTGCGCTGCACCTGACGGACGTGTCGCAGTACCACTTCCTCGGCGGCCTCCCCGACGACCTCGACGACGACGAGCGCGCCTACGTCGAGCGCGGTCGACAGTGGCAACGGGACGAGGGCGGGTACATGCACGAACAGTCGACCCGACCGAACACGCTGTCGGTCGGGCTCGCGGACTCGCCTGCCGGCCTCGCCGCCTGGATCGGCGAGAAGCTCGACCGCTGGACCGACCAGGCGGTGGACACGCCGCCGTTCTCGCGCGACGAGCTGCTCACCTGGATCACCGCCTACTGGGTCAGCGGATGCATCGGCACGTCGTTCGCGCCCTACGCGGTGAGCGGCGGCAAGGACTGGGGTCGCATCGACGTACCGACCGTGATGACGGTGTTCCCCGCCGACCTCGTCAACGCGCCGCGACGGTTCGCCGAGCGACGCTTCCGGATCGTGGACTGGCGGGAGTTCGAACACGGCGGGCACTTCGCGGCGTGGGAGCGACCCGACGACTACCTGTGGGGCGTCCGACGAGCGGTCGAGGTCGGGTGGTGACGGCGGCGTCGTTCGGTCAGCTCCTGGCGGCAGCGACGAACCCGGCCCCGCTCAGCGGCGGGCGTGCCGCCAGCGCGCCCACCGCACGACGTTGATGGCGGGGTAGGTCAGGAACGCCAGCGCGAGGAGCAACAGCAGGATCGAGGAGGCCACCGGGGCGGAAGCGCCCGGGTCTGCCGCCGCGACGATGCCCGACACCGCGCGAACGAGGTCGAACAGTCCGATGACGCCGAGCACCACCGAGACGACGACCCGGACGGCGAGCTGCCGGGGACGCAGCGGCGTGAGCGGCTCGCGGTGGTCGACCTCGGCGAACTCGGGCGCCACGTACGTGCCGCTGCTGCCGCGCTGTGCACTCCGCGCCGTCGCGGTCGGATCTCCGTGGTAGGTCTGTCGGTCGGTCATCGTCACGATCCCCTCGTCGTCGTACCCGCAGCCTAGGCCCGGATCCGCCAGCGATGTCAGAACCCGCCGAAGCCGAACAGCGCGGTGACGCCACCGGTCACGAGCACCCAGAACGACACGGGGACGGCCATCGCGCCGAGGACGACGACGACGACCCCGAGCGTGCGGTGTCCCGGGTCGGCGGAGCGCGCCCCGCGGACACCGAGCACGAGCACGGTCGCCGCGGCGATGACCGAGCCGACGGACAACAGCCCGAGCAGCAGGGCGGCCACCTGCACCCACCACGAGGGTGTCGTGAGCGCCGCGTGCGGTTCGTGACGCACGAGGGCCAGCAGGACGAGGTAGGCGCCCAGGAGCGCGGCCGCGTAGCCGACGAGCAACGTCATCCCCACGACCGACGCGCCCGCACTCCCCCGCGGACGCCGATCCGCCAGCGGGTCCGGCGCCCACTCGTCGTCGAAGCCCGCCCACACCCCGTCGTTCCCCATGACGGCAGCATCGCAACCCGAGGACTGCTCGCACATCCGCCGAGGGGATGACCACTTCAGGCGGTCGCGGCCCGGTCTCAGTCCGGCCGGTGCGTCAGAGTCGGCAGGCGCGCTCCGAAGTCGGCGAGATCGCGCACCGTGATCGTGAAGCGGTCGTCGGGCGCCGGAGCGTCGGCGGACGGGCGAGCGACGAACGCGGTCTGCATGCCGAGCGAGGCCGCCGCCCGGAGGTCCCACGGATGCGCCGCCACCATCATCGTGCGGGCGGCGGGGACGCCGAGCAGCTCCAACGCCGTCCGGTACACCGAGGCCGCGGGTTTGAAGGCACGCGCGAACTGCGCGGAGACCACGGCGTGCCAGCGCAGTCCGGCACGCTGCGACAGCGCGGCGAGCTCGTCGAGGTCCGCGTTCGACAGGGACGCGACCACCACCTGCCGTCCCAGCGTCGCGAGGGCGCCCGCCGAATCGGGCCACGGCCGGAGCGTCTCGGTGACGTCCACGAGCGCGTCGTGCTCGTCGGCCGACAGCACAGGCAGCGAGCCGTCCGCGACGAGGTCGTCGAGGGCCTCCCGTCGGATCGCGCGGTGCGGGCGCCAGGGGGCCTCCCCGGTGTTGACCGCCGCCATGGCGGCGTCCATCAGGTCGTCCCATCGACGGGCGATCGCGTCGACGTCGTGTCCGGCATGCGCGGCGAGCGCCACCGCCAGACGGTCCCGGATGGTCCCGACGTCGTCGACGACGGTGCCGATGGTGTCGACGAGGAGTGCGTCGACGCCGGTTCCGTGGTCGGTCATGCGCCCAACCTACGGATCACTTCCGACCGCGGGAACGGTCATCCTCACGACGGATGCCGCTCCGGTGCACGGTCCGCCACGATCGGTACCACCCGCCCGCGGATCCCTGGAGGCCGTTCCCATGCCCTTCCTCGTCCTGGTACCCGTCATGTGTCTCTGCATCGCCCTGCCGATCACGGATGCGCTCGTCCGGAAGGACCTCGGTCGAGCCGGGCGGGTGCTCGTCCTGCTGACCGTCGCGATCGTCGTGGGCGCGTGCTCGGAGTTCGTCGTCTACCTCGCCGTGCCGGCGTTCGCCGTCTCGGCGGTGGTCTACCTGGCGGCCCGTGGCCGGATCCCGTTCGTGCAGCGGCTCGTCCCCGGTCGGTCCGGTGACCCGGAGCGGCGGCGCGCACTCGCCGTGCGGCCCGCGTTGGCCCTCAGCGCGGTGGCACTCGGGGTCGCGGTCCTCGCCGTCGTCGCGATGATGAGCGTGGCGCTGTCCGAGATGTGAGGGCACCGAGGCCGGCGGGCCGCGCCGGGACGAACGGGCGACGGCCCTCGATGCGGCCGCGTCAGTCCATCGCGATCCCTCAGTCGATCCGGTTGGTCAGGGCCTCCCCGCCGCGGACGTGCTGGTCGCAGAACGTGAACACGGTCTCGCTCCACACACGGAAGTTCGACGGCGACAGCACCCAGTGGTTCTCGCTCGTGAGCTGCAGGAACCGGTGCGGCATGTCCTCGGGCGCGCCCGGGAACCCCGATACCAGGTCCCACCACGCCCGCAGCGCCTCGGAGATCGGCACGCGGTAGTCCCGGTTCCCGTGGATGAGCAGCATCGGCGTCGTGATCGCCTCGGCGGTCCGGTCGGGCGAGTTCTGCGCGTACCAGTCCGGGTGCTCCTGCTCGGTGCCGAAGATCCCGTTCTTGTTCTCGGCGGCATCGGTCGTGTCGTGCTGCTGGTCGAGGGACCAGAGCCCGGCGTGCGTGACGATGCAGTCGAAACGGTCGGTGTGGCCGGCGATCCAGTTCGTCATGTACCCGCCGAAACTCGCGCCGAGCAACGCCGTCCGCGTCGGGTCGAGGCGGTGGTCGCTGTCGGCGAGGACGGCGTCGAGCACGCCCTCGACCTCACGCCACACGATCGCGGCGCGGTGCGGCCAGGCCCGCGCGATCCACTCGTCGCCGTACCCGGTCGAGAGCGCCGGGTCGGGCAGCACGACGGCGTACCCGCGCTCGACGGCGAGCCAGGGGCACCAGCGCCACGACCAGGCGTTCCAGGACGAGAACGGTCCGCCGTGCACCCAGGTCATGACGGGTGCCGGGCCGTCGCCGCGGTGCGCGTCGTCCGGCAGGAACAACCATCCGGGCACCTCGACGCCGTCGACCTCGGCCGATACTCGCTGCACGGTGCCGGGCAGGGTGTCGACCACGCCGGGGGCCGGCAGGAACGCGGGCGTCTGGTCCTCCGCGGTCACGTCGAGCCGCACCGGGCTCGCCGGACGGTCCATCGCCGAGCGGAGCGCGAACAGCGTCCGCCCGTCCGGGTGCACGAGGAGGTTCGAGTACGACGCGTCGGTGACGAGCCATCGGACGATGGCACCGGAGGTCGGGTCGACGAGGACGACCGCCCCCGCGCCGTGCAGGTCACCCGTCACCAGGAGGCCCGTTCCGTCGGCCGTCCATACGACGTCGTTCGCTGTGATGTCGCCGAGCTCGAGCCGCACCGCTGCTCCGCCGTCGATGCTGCGGACCTCGATCCACTCCTGGTGCGGGGAGTCGTACGTCCCGCGCACGCGCATCGCGACGGCGAACCGGGAGGCGTCGGGCGCGATCCGCGCCTGGCTCGCGTCGCCGCCGTCCTCGTCGACGACGACGGACCGCTCCCCCGTCATGACGTCGATCCGGAGGAGCACGGCATGCGAGCGTCCGCCCGTGATCCGCTCGGTGGCGCGAGCGAGGACGAAGGAGCCGTCGGGAGCGATGTCGAACTCGGGGTTCCGGAAGCGCTGCCCCGCGTCGGGGGCGAGGTCCCGGAGCGGGGTGGGACGGGCCTCCCGGTCGCTGGCTCGAGCGGCGTCGGGGGCGGTGGCCCCCGCATCGTCGAGCACGAGCAGGCGCGCCTCGGTGTCGTCGAGTTCGTGGTCCCACCAGCGGATGGGCATGCCGTCGTGCAGGATCGCGGTGACCGCCTGGTCCTTCCGGCGCTCGCGGCGGGCTCGGTCCTCGTCGGCGTAGGACGAGCCGACCAGGCGGCTGCCGGTCACGATCACCACACCCGAGCGGCTGACGAGCGGACTCCCGACGCCACCGGGACTCGTCGCGACGCGGATCGGCTCACCGTGTTCTGGCAGCGACCAGAGCGCGGGGTCCTCCGTGTTCTCGCCGCTGCGCGGGTCGGGGCGGCTCGACGTGAAGAGCAGGTCGCCGGACGGGGTGAACGCGGGCGACGACTCCCCCTGCTCCGAGGACGTCAGGCGGACCGGCGGGCGATCGCCGACGGGGTCGACCTCCCACAGCGCGCTCCGGTACCGGGCGGCGTCCGCGTCGGGCTCCTGCACGGTCGCGACGAGGCGGGCGCCGTCGTGACTGAGCGCGAGGCCCGTGACGCGGGGGTGGCGGATGAACGAGTCGAGGTCGGCGAAGAGCGAGGAGGTCATCGCCTCCGAGCGTACGGCGGGGCGCCGACGAGCGGCCGCATCCGCGCGGGCCGCTCACCGCCGAGGACGTGCGTACCCGGACATGAACGCCACGAGCGCGAGCACGGCGGTCACGGCACCAGCAACGGGCACCGCCACCGCTCCCGCGTCGACCCCGACCCCGAGGACCTGCGCGCCCACCACCGGGGCGAGCGCGATCCCGACGTACATCGCGGTGGAGTACCATGACAGCGCGATCCCCGCGGTACCGGGGTCGATGCCGACGAGGCGGTGCTGCACGGGCACCACGGCGGCGAACGCGACGACACCCCACACGACGAACGCGGCGCCGACCGCGACGACGGAACGGTCCACGAACGGCAGGACCGCCAGCACCACCGCCTCGGCTGCGAGGGCGACCGCGACCATCGGCCGGCTCCCGACCCGGTCGGTCAGCCGCCCCGACAGGTTCGTCCCGACGATCCCACCCATGCCGTAGAGCAGGAGGAGCACGGCGAGCACGCCGTTCGAGCCGTGCGTCGCCGGCCGGGTCACGACGGCGCTGAAGATGTAGACGACGTTGAACGCCATGGTGAGGAGCACGGTGGCGAGGAGGGTCGCGAGCATCGGCCGGTGTCCGAGGGTGCGGAACCGCTCCCGCATGCCGATCGCCGCTCCGAGCGGGACCCCGCGGACGAACACGGCCACCGTCACCGCGAGCACGAGCCCGAGGCCCGCCAGGACGCCGAGCGGGAGCCGCCACCCGCCGATCCCGGCGAGCGCGGTCCCGGCCGGCGATCCGATCGCGGTGGCGAGGGTGAAGCCGAGACCGGCGATCGCGAGGGCCCGACCGCGCTGGTCCGGCGGCATGATGGCGGGCGCTGCCGCGGTGGCGGCGGGGACGAGCGCGGCACCACCGAGCGCTGCCAGGAACCGGCCGACGTCGAACACCTCGATCGTCTGCGCGATGGCTGCGACGCCGGTGCCGAGCGCGATGAGCACCAGCCCACCGGCCATGAGGCGGCTGCGGTCGAGTCGAGCGAGGAGGACCGAGATCGCGGGCGAGGCGACCGCCACGACGATCGCGTAGAGGGTGATCGAGTAGCTCACCCGCGACACGGAGGTGTGCAGGCTGGTCGCGATCTCGGGCAGGAGCCCGGCGATCACGAAGGCGTTCGTCCCGACGACGAACAGGCCGGCGGCGAGCACCGCCAGACGTGCGGTCACGGCGCGGGCTGGGTACGATCGTTCGATCACCGTCATACGGTGCAGCGTACGCATTCGTTCGATTGTTGTCGAACTATTTCTGGAGGCCCGTGCCCGACTACCCCGTCCCCGCCATCGACGACGTCGAGCTCGTCGAGGTCATGCGCGCCCTGGCGGATCCGATCCGCCTGCACATCGTGCGGGTCCTCGCCGACGGCGAACCCCACGGCAAGACCATGGAGGACTGGGGCGTCGACGTCACGAAGTCGACCATGTCGCACCACTTCCGCACCCTGCGCGAGGCCGGTCTGACCCGCACGATCATCGACGGCCGGACGCACGCCATCCAGCTGCGGCGCGACGAGCTCGACGTGCGGTTCCCCGGACTCATCGCGGCCGTCACGCAGGCATGACGCAGCGGGAGGCGCGGTGCGGGTCGGACCCGCGCCGCGCCTCCCGGCCGTTCCCCAGGGCGACGGTCAGGGACGCACCCAGACCGTGGTCTCCCCCGGGAGCACGCCAGCCGCGGTGAGCGGACCGCTCGCGACGACGACCGAGCCGGCGGGCGCGGGCACGGGGTCGGTCCCGAAGTTCATCGCGCACACCCAACCGTCGTGCCGGGCGAAGGCGATCGCGTCCGGCCCCGGAGCGTCGAGCCAGCGGAGGTCCTCGCCGTGCTGCAGCGCGTGGCGGGCGCGGAGTGCGGCCCGGTAGAGCTCGAGCGTCGAGTCGGGCGCACCGTCCTGCACGGACACGGCGAGGTCGGCGAACCACGCCGGCTGCGGCAGGTGCGGCGCGGCCGGGCCGAAGCCGAACGCCGGCGTCGACGTGTCCCACGGCAGCGGGACACGGCAGCCGTCACGGCCCTTGCGCGTGTGCGCACTCCGGACCCACACCGGGTCCTGGAGGTCCTCCTCACGCAGGTCCGCGACCTCACGGAGTCCGAGCTCCTCGCCCTGGTACAGGTACGCCGAGCCCGGCAGCGCGAGCAGGAGGAGCGTGGCGGCGCGGGCGCGGCGGAGTCCCCGGGCCTCGTCCGCCGCAGGACGCGTGCCGCCGGACATGAGCCAGTCCTCCTCGTCCGCACCGGCGGGCAGCGCGTAGCGGGAGGCGTGGCGGACGACGTCGTGGTTCGAGAGCACCCACGTGCTCGACGCACCGCTCTCGGCCGCGAGCCGCAGGTTGTCGTCGATGATCCGCGAGAACGTGCCGGCGTCGAAGTCGGCGCGGAGCAGGTCGAAGTTGAACGCCTGCCCGAGCTCGGTCGGCCGCGCGTAGAGGGCGACCCGCGCGCTCGGCACCCAGGCCTCGGCGACCGCGGTGCGGGGCGGGTCGTACTCGTCGAACACCCGCCGCCAGCCGCTGAAGATCTCGTGCACCTCGTCGCGGTCGTACAGCGGGTCGCTGCCGTCGAGCGGGAGGTCGAAGTCCTTCGGGTTCGCGTCGCGGAGCGGCTCGCTGAGGTCCTTCGCGAGCGCGTGTGCGACGTCGACGCGGAACCCGTCCACCCCGCGGTCGGCCCAGAACCGGAGCGTGGTGTGGAAGTCCTCGCGGATCTCCGGGTTCGCCCAGTTGAAGTCGGGCTGCTCGGGCGCGAACAGGTGCAGGTACCACTGGCCCGGTGTGCCATCGGGGTCCGTGGTGCGGGTCCAGGCGCTGCCACCGAAGTTCGACTGCCACGTGGAGGGCGGGATCTGCCCGTCGTCGCCGAGCCCGTCGCGGAACACGTAGCGCTCGCGGGCGGCGGAACCGGGCTCGGCGGCGAGCGCCTCCCGGAACCACGCGTGGTCGTTCGAGCTGTGGTTCGGCACGATGTCGACGATCACCTTGATGCCGGCGTCGTGCGCGGCGGCGACCATGGCGTCGAAGTCGTCGAGCGTGCCGAGCCGCGGGTCGACGTTCCGGTAGTCCGCGACGTCGTACCCACCGTCGGCGAGGGCGGACGGGTAGAACGGGCTGAGCCAGATGGCGTCGACGCCGAGCCGCTGCAGGTACGGCACGCGACTCGTGACACCGGCGATGTCGCCGAGACCGTCCCCGTTGCTGTCGGCGAAGCTCCGCGGGTACACCTGGTAGACGACGGCCTGGCGCCACCAGTCCGGGTCGGTGCCGTCGATGGCGATGAGCTCGCCGTCGTCGCGTGCGGTGAGGCCCGGGGTGGTGGGTTCGGACATGGCGTTGGCCTCCTGGGATGGTCGTGGTCCCTGCACGAGGGACGTCGACGAACGGCGGACGATCACCCCCAGCATGGCGCTCCCGACGGCGACAGGCCCGCTTCCCGCGTCCCTGACCCGCAGCTGAAGGGGCACGGCACCCGACGTCTAGGGTCGGACCGGTCCTCGTCCGCGGTCCGACCGGTCCGCTCTCCCACCCACGCAGGAGGTTCCATGGCCCACACCGACATCGACGACGCCCTCTGGGACGACTTCCACGCGGCCGTCAACATGACCTCGCGCGAACTGCGCGAGTGGCTCGAGACCGATGCGTCGCAGCCGGACAGCGAGGCCTTCGCCGACCAGGCCGGTGACGAGCGCTCGCGCGCCGTGCTCGAGATCCTCGGCAAGCGCAGGACGGACCTGACCGACGACGACGTCACCGTCATGGAGACCGTGGTCGCCGAGGTGCAGGCCGAGCGCGGCGACGACCGCGAGCCGACGGCCGGCGACGCGGAGTGGCGGCACCGGCTCATGTCCATCGGGCACGACCCGCTCAAGCCCTCGACCTGAGCCGGGAGCACATGCCCGCGGACGCGGCGGCCGCTGAACGGGCAGACTCACAGTCGAACCACGCTCATGCTTCCGACGAAGGAGTCCCGATGACCTACGCCTCCGAGCGCCAGGCCCGTGCCACCCCGCCGACGCTGGTGAACGCCGCGTTCTGGCTGTTCATGCTCGCCGTGCTCGCCCAGATCGTCAGCCTCATCGTCTCGATCTCGACCTTCGGCACGGCGGAGGACGAAGCAAAGCGACGGGTCGCGTCGACGTCGAGCAACCTCTCGGAGTCGACGGTGCACGCCGCGCTCGTCGCCGGACTCGTGATCGCGATCGTCATCGGCGTGCTCTCCATCATCGCGTTCGCCCTGTTCGACGTGTTCATGCGTCGCGGGGCGAACTGGGCACGCATCGTGCTCCTCATCCTGACGATCCTGTCGCTCTTCACCATCCTCGGGGGCCACGGCATCAACGCGGTCGGTGAGGTCGCCGCCATCGTCGCGACGATCCTCATGTACCTCCGGCCGTCGAGCGCCTACTTCGCCGCGGTCAAGGCGCGGAAGACGGGTGCCCAGCCGCTCGGGTACTGACCCCCGGACCACCACCGCAGGACCACTCCCGGCCGGGAGGCGCCGTGTGCGCCTCCCGGCCGTCGCGCGCCCCCGGCCGTCGCGCGCCTCCCGGCCGTCGCGCCCGATCAGGATCGGTCGGTTTGATCCTTGACAGTTAGGTATTGAACTGTCAGAGTTCTGACCATGACCGAACAGGAGCCCGAACTCACGACCAACCTGGACCTGCTCCGGTGGGTCGGCTGGGCGCAGCAGCAGGCCGGACTGGACTGGATCCGGCAGCGCGAGCTGAGCCACCAGCAGGGCTTCGCACTCGGGTTCCTCGTGCAGAACCCCGGTGCGATCCAGCGTGACATCGCCGCGATGACACGGACGACCCCGGCCAGCGTCTCGAGTCTCCTGCAGGGGCTCGAACGACGCGGACTCATCGAGCGCCGCACGGAACCCGGGAACGAACGGAGCAAACGCGTGTACGCCACCGAGGCGGGCGCCGCGCTCATCGCCGGGTTCGACGACGCGATGCGGGACGCCGAGGAGACCATCCTCGCGCCCCTGAGCGAGGAGGAGCGTCACACCCTCCACGCCCTGCTCACCAAGGTGACCTCCGCACTCCCGCGTCCGACGCGGGAGCAGTAGCCAGTCGCCCGCGCGCCCGTCCGCGGGCCGCACCCCCACCACCGCCGTGCCGGCGTCCGTCGGCGCGCCATCCGTCATGCCCGGAACCGGGCTCCACCCTGCCCTCGAGGAGTCACCATGAGCACCTCAGCCCCCACCACCGTCGACGCATCGGTCGCCGCCCCCGCCATCGGCACGAACCGTTGGTACCTGTCCGCTGCGCCCATCGTGCGGGCGCTCGTCCACCTCTGCATCCCGATGGCCGCCGCGCTCATCGTCGGAGCCGTCTACAACGTCGTCAACGCCGGGTTCATCGGTTCGCTGCACGACGCGACGCTGCTCGCCGCCGTCACCTTCGGCTCGCCGATCCTCGGGCTCGTCATGGCCGTCGGCGGTGTGTTCGGGACCGGTGGCAGTGCCCTCATCTCGCGGCTGCTCGGCGCGTCGGAACAGGACCCCGCGGAGGCGGGCGAGATCAAGCACGTCGCCGCGTTCTCCGTGTGGGGTGCGGTGATCGTCGGCGCGGTGCTCGGCGGCGTCGGCCTCGTGGTCCTGCACCCCCTGGTGCTCGCCCTCGGCGCGCACGGTGTGGCCGTCCCCGCGACGAGCGCGTTCGTCGCGGTCATGCTCGCCTTCGTCCCGGTGCTCGCCGCGGCGTTCTGCCTCGAGCAACTCGTGCGCGCCGAGGGCGCCGCACGGCAGGTGATGATCGGCCTCATCGCGTCCACGGTCGGCAACCT
Organism: Curtobacterium sp. MCBD17_028; assembly: GCF_003234875.1. Taxonomy (NCBI): domain Bacteria; kingdom Bacillati; phylum Actinomycetota; class Actinomycetes; order Micrococcales; family Microbacteriaceae; genus Curtobacterium; species Curtobacterium sp. MCBD17_028. The sequence goes on from NZ_QKTQ01000001.1 coordinate 491,495, forward strand.
GGTGTTCGACGTGCTGTTCATCCTCGTGCTGCGCTGGGGTGTCGCCGGCGCGGCACTGTCGGTCGGGCTGTCGAACCTCGTGACCGTCGTGTACTTCGTCACGTGGCTGACCCGGCACAGCGAGCACGTCAGCCTCGCGCCGCGATGGTTCACGCTCTCCCCCGCGGTCATGCGGCCCGTGTTCGGGGTCGGCATCGGCGAGCTGCTGCAGTCGGCGTTCCTCATCGTGACGTCGCTCGTGCTCAACAACCTGGCAGCGGGCTACGGCGACGGCCCCCTCGCCGCGATGGGAGTCGCCGTGCGGATCGCGCAGGTGCCGGAGTTCCTCATCATGGGCGTCACGCTCGGGGTCCTGCCGCTGCTCGCCTACACGTTCGGCAAGGGCGACCGGGCACGGCTCGCTGCGGCGCTCCGCGGCTCGGCGATCACCGTCGGCGGCATCGCCTTCGTGTTCTCCGGGGTCGTCTTCGCCTTCCGGGACCAGGTGTTCTCACTGTTCGTCGCGGACCACGCGCTGCTCGCCGTCGGCGCCACGATCATCACCGCGCAGCTCGTGTCGATGATCTGCAACGGGTTCACCGGCCTCATCACGTCGCTGTTCCAGGCCACCGGTCGCGCCCTGCCTGCGACGATCATGTCGGTCACCCAGGGGGTGCTGTTCATCCCGATCGTGATCCTGGCGAACCTCTGGTTCGGCCTCGGGGGCATCATCTGGGCGCTCACCGTCAGTGAGGGTCTCGTCCTCGTCGCCGGGATCGTCATGTGGCTCGGGCTCCGCGGTTCGATCGACCGCGGGCTCGCCGAGGGCAGCCCGGAGCGCGCGGAGGCCGTGCTCGAGGAAGCGTGATGCGGCGCGACGAGCGAGCCGGGACGGCCGGGAGGCGCGGTGCGGGTCCGACCCGCACCGTGCCTCCCGGCCGTTCCCCCGGATCAGCTGAGCGCGTCGACCACCGCGCCCCAGCCCGGGGCGAGCTCGGCCGCCCGGACGCAGGAGAGCAGCATGCTCGCCTCGTTCGCCTGGCCGGTCCCGGCGATGTCGAACGCCGTGCCGTGGTCCACGGAGACGCGCACCGCGGGCAGCCCGACCGTGATGTTGACCCCGTCGTCACCGTAGACCGACTTGAAGGGGGCGTGGCCCTGGTCGTGGTAGCACGCGACGAGCAGGTTCCAGCGGCCCCGGCGCATCGCCGCGGGGAACAGCGCGTCGGCGGGGATCGGTCCGTCGACGGGGATGCCCCGCTCGCGGGCGGCCTCGATCGCCGGGGTGAGGACGTCGGCGTCCTCGTCGCCGAACAGCCGGTTCTCGCCCGCGTGCGGGTTGAGGCCGGCGACGGCGATCCGCTCCTCCGGACGCCCGAGGGCCCGTGCGAGCCCGTGTGCGAGGTTCAGCACCTGGGTCGTCCGCTCGACGGTGACGTCCTCGATCGCACGGCGGAGCGACACGTGCGTGGTGAGGTGGAACACGTAGAGGTCCCCGGCCGAGAGCACGAGGCTGTAGTCCTTGACGCCGAACTCGTGGGCGAGCAGCTCGGTGTGGCCGGCGAAGTCGTGGCCGCCCGCGTGCATGGCCGCCTTGTTGAGCGGCGCGGTGACGATCGCGTCGGCGCGGCCGGCCCTGACGAGGGAGCAGGCCTCGACGACGAAGCGGTAGGCGCCGTCGCCGGCGGCCGCGCTGAGCTCGCCGATCGGGACGTCGGCCAGGGACGGTCCGCTCTGCACGAGTTCGACGGTGTCCGGGTCGTTCCGGGCCTCGCGCGGGTCCTCGATGACGACGAGGGCGTCCGTGTCGAATCCGGTGGCGCGCATCCCGCGGCGCATCGCGTCGGCATCGCCGATCACGACCGGACGCGCGATCTCCCGGAGTTCGGGGTGTGCGAGCAGCGCCTTGGCGGTGATCTCCGGACCGATGCCGGCGACGTCGCCGAGGGTGAGCGCGAGCGTGGGGTTGGTCATGGTTCGTCCTTCGTGAGGGTGCGGATGATGGCGTTCAGGGTGTCGGCGTCGCCGAAGCCGCCGGACTTGGTCACGATCGTGGTGCCGTCGGCGCGACCACCGCGGATCCGACCCCAGGGCACGCCCGGCAGCACGGACCCGAGGACCTCGACACCCTCGGCGCCGAGCGCGCTGAGCAGGGCGTCGGTGCCGTCGCCGCCGATGACGACCACGGCGGTGTCGGCATCCCGGTGGACGTGCTCGGCGGCACGGTCGGCGGTGGCCCGCGCGATCGCGACGGCCTGCTCGTGCGTGACCGTCCCGATGTCGAGGGCGGGCGGCGAGACGATCGGCACCCGGACCTCCAGGGCGTCGATCTGCGCGCGGGACACGGGGTGCACCGAGGTGACGACCACGACCACGCGTGCAGCCCGCGGGCTCGGCGCCTGCCGTGGCGAGCGCCGTGCGCCGAGTGCCGCCGCGAGGCCCGACGCGCCGACGGGGACGGCACGGGGCCCGGCGGCCTCGATGACGGCGGCGAGCGCGTCGAGGTCCGCCTGGGTCGCGGCGTCCACGACGACGGCGGGGTGGTGCCCGATCGCGCCCGGGAGGTCCGCGAGGTCCACCAGGGGCGCGTCGAACAGCACCGGCAGGCGGTCCTCGCGGGTCGGGGCGACCGGATCGGCTCCGGCGGCCGTCTGCGCGGCGGGGGTCCCGTGGACGAGCACGCGGCCGTCGGTGACGGTGCGGCCGAGTGCCGGGGCAGCCGGGCAGATGACGGCCGTCGCGGACGGGCCCCACCACGCGACGGCGGTGCGGACGTGCTCGCCCGGCCAGCCACGGAGCGTGGAGTCGATCTTGACGAACAGGCGGTCGACGGCGTCGCGGTCGAACCGGTCGTCGGTCTCCCAGTCGTGCGTCGGCTTGGCGCGGGACCCGGTCGAGACGGACGCGACGTCGACGTGGACCGGCAGCGTCACCCCGTACTCGACGAGGCCGGTCCCGGCGAAGCCCACGGCGCTGTCGAGCGCGCCGGTGACGTCGTCGGCGAGGATGAGCCACCGTTCCATCGCGTCTCCTCCTCGGTCTGTGTGCTGCACTGCTCGGATCCCGTCTACGCGATCGCGATGGGACGGACCATCGAGCCGGTCGCGCCCGCGATCTTGAGCGGCAGGCAGATGAGCGTGAACTCGTCCACGCCATCACGCGCGAGGTCCTCGAGGAACGCGTTCTCGAGCAGGTGGACGCCGCGCTGCCGCAGAGCGAACTCGTGCACGGGGTGCGGGTTCTGCGGGTCGGCGGACGGGACCTGCTCGACCGTCGAGGTGTCCGAGCCGAGCACGACGCAGCCGAGGTCGTCGATGAGCCAGCGCGCGGCCTCGAGGTCGGGGCCCGCGCCGTCGGCGGCCCCGTAGCGGGCGGGATCCGGCCACACCGACATGAGGCCGGTGCGGACGAGCACGCAGGACCGCGGCGGGATCGTCGTCCCCTGGGCCGCGGCGACGGCTTCGAGGTCCGCCCGGGACAGCCCGCGGCCCTGTTCGAGCAGCGGGACGTCGAAGTACCCCGCGGCGTCGAGCAGGACACCGCGCAGCACGATCGGCGGGATGCTCGCGGCGTCGGCCCGGGTGGGACCGAAGTCGCTGCTGTGCTCCGCCGCGTGGAAGCCACCGAACCACGTGTCGTCGGCGTCCGTGATGTGGCAGAGGGCGTCGAGGTGCGTGCCCGTGTGCATGCCGGTGATCATGAGCTCGGTCAGCATGCTCACGCCTGCGGCGTTCTGCTGCTCGCCGAACAGGGGGATGTCCTGCGACCGCTTGATGCCCTGCGGCGTGCGGTACGGGGTGAGGGTGAAGGTCGGGTGTCCGTCCCACTGCGGCATGCCCACGAACCGGCCCGCGTCGAGGTCGTAGACGCGGCCCTGTCCGGCGGCCCCGAGGGCGTCGAGGACGTCGGCGGGACCGATGTCCCCGACGCGGCCGATCTCGCGGGGCTCAGGCGCGCGCACGGGGTTCCCCCTTCCCGAGGAGACCGGGCGCCGCGACGGCCGCCGTGGCTCCGGGCTCGAGCACGTCCTCCTGGAAGTCGAGCTTGCGCCCGCGGGTCTCGACACCGGCGATCACCATCGGGATCGGGATGAGGGCGAGCAGGATCACCTGCAGGAGCCAGAACGTGTTCCAGTTGCCGCTCGTGACGAGGTTCGTGCCCCAGAAGGCCGAGGTCCCGTAGCCGAGCGACCACTCCGCGACGACCGCCAGTCCCATCCCGACACCACGGATCCGCGTCGGGAACAGGAGGACGAAGTACGCCGCCGTGACGCTCCAGCCGAGCTGACGGAAGAAGCCCGCGATGAACAGGTACAGCGAGACGGGCACCACGCCCTGCGAGAACGGCGCGAGCCAGATGAGCAGGGTGAACGGCACCGCGATCCAGACGAGCGGCAGCGTCCACTTGGCGGACACCTTGTCCATGAACCAGCCGCCGAACACCGTGGACACGACCAGGGCGATCTCGTAGGCGTACGTGATCGTGGTGCCCGACACCGCGGGGATCGGGTGTCCGGTGATGCCGCCGTGGGCGTACCAGGCCGGGTAGTTGAAGTCCCAGCCGCCCTGGGGAGCACCGATGAGGAAGGCGATGATGAGCGCGATCAGCGTGTAGCCGAGTTGCTTCTTGGCGAACAGCGCACGCAGGCCCTGCTTGAACTCGCCGGGCGCGGCCTCCTGGGCCTCCTTGATCCTCGCCCACTGCGGCGACTCGCGCAGGCCGAGGCGCACGAGGTACGCGATGGCCGCGAACGCGAAGGACGCCAGGTAGGCGACGCGCCACCCGGCGGCCGTCGGGGCGCCGAAGGTCTGCGCGAACACGTTGGCGAGGCCGTAGCCCACGCCGACGCCGGCCTGGGTGCCGGCGAGCATGAGCGACCGTCGCTTGACCGGCGCGAACTCGGACAGCATCGCGAGGCCCATCGCCCACTCACCGCCGGAGAAGAACCCGGCGAGGAAGCGGACCACCATGAGCTGGGGCGCGTCCTGCACGAGACCGGTCAGACCGGTCATGAGGACGGTGCCGATGATGCCGTACATGAACGCGCGCTTCCGGCCGAACAGCCGGTCGCTGAAGTACCCGAGGACGAGGGCGCCGAGGCCCAGACCCACCGCGTACAGGAAGAACGCGTCGCCGACGGTGCCCGTGCTCGTGTGCAACGACTTCGCCATCGGCCCCTGCACGAAGCTGACGATCTGCAGGTCGAGGGTGGTCACCGCCCACCCGAGGAACACCGTGAGCCAGACGAGGAACACGTGGTTGGACGACGACTTCGTTGTGCCGCTCATGGACTACCTCTCGAGGGGGGCGAGGGGGCTCGGCATCCGGGCCGGCTCCTTGATTGCGCGTTGTGCGCAAGAACCAAGCGTACTGCGCGTTTCGCTCAGCGCAACACCAGGAGGGCCGGACCGCTGCTCGACGGACCAACGGACCGGCTGACCTGCCGTGGCGAAGCCGCGCCGCGCCTCCAGACCCGCCCGGATCCGGCCGCCCGGTATGCTCCGTGTGCCGTTCTCCGAGCCGGACTCGGCGGACCGGAGGACGGGAGGGCCGCGGAGATGCCCAGAGGCAGGGGCAAGACCGGTGCCGCCCAGCGCCGCGAGCAGATCAAGCAGCTCACCTCGCGCGCCGGACTGGTGGACGTCGAACAGCTCGCCGAGACCTTCGACGTCACCCCGTCGACGATCCGCCGCGACCTCGCACAGCTCACCGCGGATGGCGAACTCGCCCGCACCTACGGCGGCGCCATCGCCACGAGCGCGGCCGGCCAGGAGCCCTCGCTCGGTCAGCGGACCACGATGGCGGTCGCGCAGAAGGAACAGATCGCCCGCCTCGCGTCGACGTTCGTGCAGGAGGGCGAGACGCTCATCCTCGACGCCGGCACCACGACGGGCAGCCTCGCCCGACGCCTGCGCGGACGCTCCGGCCTCACCGTCATCACCAACGGCATGACGACCCTGGCCGAACTCTCCGACGACGAGCACGTCCACGTCATCGGCCTCGGCGGCGACCTCCGGAACATCAGCCAGGGGTTCGTCGGCCCCCTCGCCGAGCTCGCCCTCACCCGGTTGACAGCGGACCGCGCGTTCCTCGGCGCCGACAGCCTCGACGCCCGGCTCGGGATCTGCGAGGCCAGCCCGGTGCAGACCCGGCTCAAGGAACTCATGATGGACCACGCCGAACACGTCTACGTGCTCGCCGACAGCTCGAAGCTCGGTCGCGCCCCGTTCGACGCGTGGGCACCGATCGAACAGCCGTGGACCCTGATCACCGACGCGGGGGCGACCGAGGAGCAGCTGGCGCCGTTCCGGGCGCGCGGCGACGTCACCGTCCTCGTCGCCGGCGGGCGGGGCTGACGCGCGGCGCGTGCACGCGGGTCGGAACGCGGCCCCGACGCGTGAGCCAGCCCGGACCCGACACGCGGCCCGACATGCGGGGCGACACGCAGAGCGGACACCCCCTTCCGGGGGCCCGCCGAAACCGGATACGGTGATCGAGCTCCACCCGAAGCGCGACACCCGAGGGGACCCGAACCCGTGCGCACAACGACCATCACCGTCATCGCCGCTGCCGTCTGCATCGCCGCAGTCGGCATCACCGTTCCCGCCGCCGCGGCGACCGCATCCGGCCACGCGACCACGGCGGCGTCCGCCGCAGCCCGCAGCAGCGCGCCGGCCGCCGGGCGGACACCGTCCGCGACCACGCCCTCGTCTGCGTCGCCGTCCGCCACGCCGTGGTCCGCGACCGCGTCCGCCACGCCGAGCGCTGCCGCGGCGGCGAAGTCGAGTACTGCCGCCACGGCGAAGCCGAGCGCCGCCGGGCCCGCGCGCACCGCCACCGCGAAGGCCCCGGCTCCGACCGCCCTCACGGCGACACCGCTCCCCCTCGCCTCGGCCCGCGCCACGTTCGGCAGTGCCCTCATCCACTGGACGAAGCCCGAGGGCGCCCAGGGCGCGTGGGTCGTCAGCCGCAACGGGACGGACTCACTCGGCATCGGCCCACAGAGCATCAGCACGACCTCGGCGAACGACACCGCACTCGTGCTCAACCACCTCGTCCGCGGCAGGACCTACACCGTCACCGTGACGGGCGACCTCGGCCAGGGGCGATCCGCCTCGACCACCGTGCGCGTCGGGTCGGATCAGGTCACGCCGCCACGTGCCCTCGTGGTCACGCGGAACGACGAGAACGCGCGGGTCGGCACGGTGTCCGCCGCGTGGGCGGCACCGCAGGTCTCGGCCGGCAAGAAGGTGCTCGGGTACCAAGTCACCGTGCAGCAGCTGGCCACCGGTGCCGCGCCGACCGTCGTCGTGCTCGCGCCGAGCGCGCGCTCCTACACCTCGGGTGAGCTCGACTCCACGTTCACCTACCTGGTGTCCGTGTCCGCGATCACCAGTTCCGGCGTGGGGCCCGCGGCGCAGGGGTCGATCCAGATCGGAGACTCGAACAAGCTGTACCCGTGAGGTACCCGGGCCGTCCCGCTTGACGGGCGGTCGTCGTCGATCCGGTACAGCACCCGGTACTCCCCGCGTCGCGCCGAGAAGAGCGGGGCCAAGGGCGGTCGCAAGGGCTTCCCGACTCGCTTCGGGTTCGCCGCCAGGGGTCCGACGATGAATCGCCAGGCTGCGGCGGCGACACCTGCGGGGAGACGTTCGGCGAGCGCCCGGCGCGCGGTCCTCGTGAAGACGAGCTGATACGGCTGCGTCACTCCGCGAGCCGAGCTCGCGAGAGCATCGCCGTCCGCACCTCGTCGACCGACGACACCGCACCCTCCTCGAGTTCCTGCAGTGCACCACGGAGTGACGCGACCAGGTCGGGTCGGCTCAGGATGTCGACGGTCTCCAGCAGCGCGTCGTAGTCGTCCGCACTGAGGAGCACGGCGGCCCGGCTTCCGTTCCTCGTCAGCTCGAAGCGCTCCTGCGTGGCGACCGCGGACTCGATGAGCTTCGAGAGGTTGGCGCGGGCTTCGGCGAGGGACAGGGTCGTCATGTACAGAATTCCAGCGCCTGCGCCGACTGGTCATCGTGGGCATGGGCGCGAGCCTCACACCTACAGGCCCAGTAGTCATCGCCGTGGCCTGGGGTTGGGGACAGGTTCGGCGACCGTGACCATGAGCGCGACAGTCAACCGCATCGGTGGAGCGCGAGCTCGGATGCCGGCTTCCGCCGGTCCCTCCATAACGAGCGAGTGGGACGCTCTCTGTCAGGACGGATCGGCCAGTTCGATACCGTCAGCGTCGGCGGGATCGGCTTGCTCGGCTCGGTCGCTGCGTTTCCTCCGGAACAGCCCGGAGATGCTTCCACCGGCCGAACTCGCCGCACCGACGATGGCACCGCCCGCCCCCTTCACCGCAGTGAGCGCCTGCGGCTCGTCGGGAACTCCGTCTCCATCGAGGTCCACACTCCGGAACTGACGCGCGACCGTTCCGGCTGCCTTGCTGACACCGGATCCGACAGCAGCCGCTCCCGTCGCCACCCCGCCTCCCACGACTCCCGCCGCCTCGACCACTCTCGCCCCGGTCCGATTCGCCGCCTGCTCCAGCGCAGCGAGGGCCCGGTTCGGCTCGCCGTCACGGAGATCCTGCTCGTCCTTCGCCGCGACGGCCAAATGGTCCGGAAACTCCTGAGGCGGCTCGGGGAAAGCCGACCGTGTCGACAGGATCACGTCGCGTCCGAAGACGAATCGCGCGACACCGCCGGTGAGCGCCCCGACACCGTACTCAATGGTCGACTGCTGCTTGCCGGTGAGGGTCTCGCGCACGGTTTCCAGCTGGCCGGTTTGAATGGTGCGGACGAGGCTCTGCGCCGCCCCGCCTGGCAGGGTGTCCGCAAGAGTGCTCGCCCAGTGTGACCAGTCGCCCTTCCCGGCCGCGATGCTCTTCCCGACGCTGGCGTCCGCGTCGGTGGACGTCCTCGCGAGGTCACTCGCCATGGTGGCGATTTGCTGTTGGCTGACCCGCTCGTTGGTAATCCCGTACACCAGGGCTTGCGCCTGGTCGTGGTCGTATTCGAGCCCGTGGATGTCCGCGATCGCGAGCGCGAACAACGCCGTGATCTCGAACTGCAACTGTTCGTCGCCCGCAGGCAGGAGGGCAGCGGCGCGCTTGGCGCCCCCCTTGGCTGCGCCGAGCGCAAGGTCCTTGCCTGCCTTCTTCGCAACCGCTTTCGCTGCTTCCTTCCCGGCCTTCTTCGCCACCTGCTGGCTGGCGCTCTTCGCTCCGGCAGCCGCGGCGCCGACGCCGGGGATCATCGCGATGCCGACGTCTGCGGCAATCGTGCCGACTGTGATCGCCGCACCAGCCGCCGTAATCGAACTGGCGTAGTGCCGCTCAAGCAACTGGATGACCTCGGCTGGCGTCGCGTCAGGGTGCCGACGGCGCACCCACCGGACGTAGCCGCGAGCGATGGCACGACGCCCACGCACCGCCTTGGCGATGTTCTTCTCCGCGTCTTCGTCGGACACCTCGGCTTCCAAGGTGATGTCCTGGTCGTCGGTCATGTACGTCCCCTCCGGTCACGCGATGGCCGATCGACCATGTCCTCATTCAAGCGGACAACGCCGCTCGTGGCCATGGCCCTGAAGGAAGCCAGAATCGATTCGATTCCGACCCCCGCAAGACCCGCGACACCGGAAGGTCCTCTTAGAAGGAAGGAAGACCATCAGATTGCGATGGGCAGGGCTCCCATCGACGACGTGAACCCCGAGGTCAGGCGACCCAGACCTCCCCGAGCACCCGGAGCACGTTCCCGCCGAGGACCTTCCCGATCTCGTCGTCGGAGTACCCGTGCTCGACGAGCCACGCCGCGATGTTGTGGAAGCTCTCCGTCGGGTTCTCGAGCCCGTCGACGTACTCGACCCGGGGGTGGTCCTCCGTCGTGGCCGCGGCCGCCCCGAGCATGGACGAGAACGTCGTGTGCAGGCCGACATGGTCGCCGTAGAGCGTGTCGGGACCGAAGGCCACGTGGTCGATGCCGACGAGTTCGGCGCAGTACTCGAAGTGGTCCATGACGGACAGGAGGCTGTGCGTCGGGTGGTCGCGCGAGATCGTCGTGTGCGGGGCGGCGGACATGCCGATCACTCCCCCGCCGGCGGCGACGGCCCGGAGCACGTCATCCGACTTGAGCCGCGGGATGTCCCAGAGTGCGCGCGCCCCGGCGTGCGTGATGAAGATCGGGACGTCGGACGCGTCGGCGGCGTCGATGCCGGTCTGGTCGGACGAGTGCGACACGTCGATCGCGAGCCCGAGCTGGTTCATCCGACGCACGGCCGCGCGACCGAAGTCGGTCAAGCCGAAGTCGGTTCGCTCCGAGAGGCCGGCCCCGAGACCGTTCGACTGGGAGTACGCGAGGCCGATCTGCCGGATCCCGAGTCCGTACAGGATGTCGAGGCGGTCGAGGTCGTTCCCGATCGGGGTGGCGGCCTCCAGACCGAAGACGAGCCCGGTCCTCCCGGCCGCGTGCGCAGCGTGGATGTCGGCGAGCGTGCGGATGACGACGACGTCCGACTGGTGGGCGATGTCCGCCTGCCGCATCCCGAGGTCGGTGACGACGTCCTCCCACTGCCAGGGCGTGTTGCCCGTGACGGTTGCGGTGCCGTCCATCATGTTGTCGAACACGACGGTCAGCCCGGACGCGCGCAGGCCCTCGAACGCGGTGAACTGGCGGCCCGTGCGGTTGTAGGCGGGTGTGTTCGCCATGTCGGCCGGGAACCGGACCGGGTGGTCGTGCAGGCTGATCGTGATGGTCGCCGCCAGGAGCCGCTCGGCGCGCTTGACGACCGCCGGCGCGTGCCCGCCGTCGTACGGCGGAACGCGGTCGAACTCCGGCGTCAGCGGATCTCGCGGTAGGTGGAGGTCACCGTCGAGGTAGTCGTAGGACTCGTAGCCGGACACGATGCGCGGGCCGCCGTTCCCGATCTCCTCGTGCTGCGGATCAGACGGTGGCCGCGACGGGCACGGCGCGGGCGAGGAAGTCGCGGAGCGTCTGCTGGAACTTCTCGCGCTCCTCGACCTGGGGCGAGTGGCCGGACTTCTCGAAGACGACGAGCTCCGCGTCGGGGATCAGTCGGGCGATCGTCTCGGAGGCGCTGACCGGCGTGACCCAGTCCCCGCGGCCGACCGTCACGAGCGTCGGGACGGCGATGCCCGGCAAGTCCGGCTTGAGGTCGTAGGTCGGGAAGTTGTCGACGAAGCAGGCGTTGTGCGCCTCGTGCCGGTAGATGCCGGCCTCGACCGCCGCCGTGGACTTCTCCTCGTCGTACTCGTAGTCGTACAGCGGGATGAGCTCCGTCCACAGCGACTTGAGTTCCTCGTCGCTGCGCGTCTGGCCACCCCAGTAGCGGTTGAAGTGGTCCCAGTTGATCTCGACGCGGTCCTGGTTCCGCGCGTTCTCGAACGCGAGCTCGAGGTTGCTGCCGTCGGCGGAGGTGTCCCGCAGGATGATCGCCGAGACGTGCTCCGGGTAGCGGACGGCGTACTCGAGGGCGATGAACCCGCCGTACGAACCACCGGCCACGACGATCTGCTCGACACCCGCCCACTGTCGCAGTCCGTCGACGTCTGCCGCCCACTGCTCGTGCGTGTAGGGGCCGACGCCCTCGCTCCGGCCACAGCCACGCGAGTCGAAGACGATGACCCGGAAGCGGTCGTGGAGCGGGCCGAACGTGGCCTTCGGCTCGGCGAGCGAACCGATCCCCCCGCCGCCGTGGTGCGCGATGAGGACCGGTGCGTCCGGGTCGCCGTTCGTCGGCTCGAGCACCTCGACGTTGAGTCGGGCGCCGTTGATCGTGAGGTCCATCGGGTTCCTTCCGGGTGGTCTGCTTCGGCGCCGGTCGGTGGGAGCCCCGGGCGGATGCTCGGAACTCTAGCAACGGGTGTGGGAGCGCCGGCGATCGTGCGCCGACGGATCACGGAGCGCGACATGACGAAGCGCGCTACCCCCTTCCAGGGGCCGCTCCACGAGGTCTACGGTGAGCGCCACTCACCACACGCGCTTCTCACAGATGGGACCCGAACCCGTGCGCAAACCAACGCTCGCTGCCCTCGCCGCGGCCTTCTGCATCGCCGCAGTCGGCGCGGCCGTCCCCGCAACCGCGGCGACCACGTCCTCCTCGTCCGCGGCCGCCACCCACGCCGCCGTGACGGCGTCCGCCTCGCCGGCCACCGCCTCCAGGACGTCCGCCGGGACATCGAAACCGGCGGTCGCACCTCTCGCCTCGCTGCCAAGCGCTCTGCAGGCACTCGGCGGATCGCAGAACGTGCCGAAGGAGACCGTCACCTGGACCTGGAAGGCTCCGGCGACCGACGGCGGCTCGCCCGTCACGGGCTATCGGTTGTCGACGGTGGCGCCCGGGCCGACCTCCACGCTGACGGTGTCGGCGTCCACGCTGTCCCACACCTACACGGACTGGGCCCGCGACACCGACTACTCCTTCACCGTCCAGGCGATCACCAAGGCCGGCGTCGGCCCGGCGGCGTCCGACTCGATCCACACGGCCCCCGCGCCGAGCGCCGCGCCGACCGATGTGAGCGCGACGCCCCTGCCCCTCGCCTCCGCCACCGCCAGGTTCGGCAGCGCCCTGATCCAGTGGACGCAGCCCGCCGGCGCGCTCGGCCCGTGGGTGGTCAGCCGTGATGGCACCGACTCGCTCGGCATCGGTCCCCAGAGCATCAGCACGAACGGCGTGTGGGACACGTCCATCGTCCTCAACCACCTGATCCGAGGCAGGACCTACACGGTCACCGTCGCTGGGAACCTGGGCCAAGGGCTCTCGTCGACGGTCACGGTCCGGGTCGGTCCCGAGCTCGCCACCCCACCGCGGAACCTCGTGCTCACCCGTGATGACAAGGACTTCTTCACGGGCACGGTGTCGGCAGCGTGGGCACCACCGGTCCTGACCGCCGGGCAGAAGGTGCTCGGATACCAGGTCACCGTGCAGCCGCTCCCGCACGCCACACCCACGGTCGTCGTGCTCCCGGCGTCCGCGCGCTCCTACACGACGGGCGACATGGGCTCGACGATCACGTACCTGGTGTCCGTGTCGGCGGTCACCGCTTCGGGCGCCGGGCCAGCTGCGCAGGGCGCCATCCAGATCGGGGACACGAACAAGCTGTACCCGTGACGGCGGGGTGAGGGGCAGGCGGCCGTACGGGTGCGCCTGCTCCGTCGTCTGCTCCGCAGTGCTCGTGCGGGCGGGGCCGGGGGCGCTGGCCCCGCGCAGACCGTTCCGGGAAATGTGCGCACGACTCCTGACGTGCTCACAGGTCCCGAACACGTCTGCGCGATCGTCCGTCGTCCACCGATCCGGCCAGGAGGCGCGGCACCCGTCCGCCGCCCCGCTACCGTCCCGGCATGGTCACCGAGACGTGGCAGGCGGACGATGAACGGCGGGCACGCATGGCGCGGTTGGGCCGACGGGACACCGCGCCCGAGCTGGCGCTGCGGCGACTCCTCCACCGCCGCGGCCGCCGGTTCTTCGTCGACCGTCGCATCAGCCAGCGCACCCGGGCGCGGCCGGACCTGGTGCTCCCGCGGCCTCGATCGGTGGGGACGGACTGTCAGCGCTTCGTGCTGGAGATCAGGCTCAGCCGTGCAGCGCTGACACGGCGATGGCCCACCAGTACCCAAGCAGACATGCTGCCGGAACGGCGAGGACCCCGAGCACGGACACCTGTCGAACGAAGCGCCGGCGCCCCGCTGCGGCGATGACCTCGCGTTCGAGCCGCTCGAACCGCTGCACATGGCGGAGCGTGTCGGTGATGACCAGCGACTCCACGTGCCAGGTGCCCCGCTCCTCAGCCAGCATGCTGAGGAAGCGGACCTCCTCCGCCGACTTCACCCGTCGAAGGCCGTGGAACCAGCGACCGACCTGGTGAGCCTGCAGCGTCACGACCATCGGGGTCTTACGGCCTACCTTGAACGATGCGGCCGCGGCGAGGATCAGCAGCGGCTGTACGCGGACCTGCACCCCGGCTGCGACCGACAAGAGTCGCTCGGCTCGCTCGGCCTCGTGCAGGGCGTTGCGCATGTGCGGCTGCCGGTACCCGCTCACCATGAACGACCCGCCGCCGACGAACACCTTCTGCCCTGCGTGGTTCTTCGTGTTGACGGTGAACACGCCTCCTGGCCCGATGACGACATGGTCGATGTCGGATTGCCCCGTACCGACGGGGACCGCGTGCAGGACGGTCCATTCCGGCCCGAGCTGCTCGAGTGCGACCGCGACGGCCCGCTCACCCAGCGCGCCCTTGAACCAGCTCCGCGCCTCGGGCACGAGTGGGTCTTTGCCGAAGAAGCGCTCGCGACGGGTGGGCGGCGTCGCGCCGTGCTGGATCTCGAGGCACTTCTGCATCACCGAATAACCCGGCCTCCGAGCACGGAGCGTCACGGGAGCGGAGCCGCGAGGAGCTGAACGTGCCGTGGTTCCCGAGACCGTTGGACCATCGTTCGTGAGACTGCTCACGTTCCCCCTGCCGCCAGTGCCCGTGACCCCCACGGACGTCTTCCAAGGCTAGGAGCAGCGAGACGTCACCCCGAACGGACCCGTGCCCCCAGTCCGGGTCCTGCACTTCGCCCTTCAGCCAGATCGGCCGAGCAATGCTTGAGCCCTGCAGTAGCACCGTTGTGCTGACATTTCAGATAGCCGTTGTGGGGGAGACCATGAGCACTGACCGGTCTCCAGTCGAACCGCTGTTTCACGAACGCCGGGGCGGCCCAGTGTGGGTCCGAATCGTCGGCGCGATGATCCTCGCCCTGAGCCTCGTCGTCGTCGGACTGATGCTCGGCACCGGCAACCGTGATGGTCGGGCTGTGGTCATCGTCGCGTTCACCGTCGCCGGGCTCGTCGGCATCGCAGCGCTCATCCAGTGGCTGTCCGTCACCGTCGACCAGGACCGGCTCCAGATCGCGGTCGTTCCCCTGTACCGGCGCAGCATCCCGCTGCAGGACGTCGCCGAGGTCTCGCCCACTGTCATCCGTGCAAGAGAGCACAGCGGCACAGGCATCAGGAAGACTCCCGGGCGCCCCCTCGCGGTGTTCCAGTCATCCGGTCCGGCTGCTCGGGTTCGACTGAACGACGGGCGCGAATATCTCGTTCAGGTCGGGGCTCCCGAGGCGCTCCGTGCCGCGATCCCGGCTCAACGCGGCGACGAGTGACCTACCGCGGTGCGTCGACGAGCTCGACAACCCACGCAGCTGTCCGTCGGTCAATTCATCGCCGGCGACGCAAGGAGATGCTGAACGGCCGCGTCCAGGACGAACGGCGGCATCGAATGTCCACCGTTGAACACGATCGCGGTCAACACGCCCGGCCGGAAAGCGTCGAACGCGTCCTGCACCCCGGCCATCGGGAAGAGCTTGTCGTTGCGTCCGGCAGCGACGAGAACGGGCTGCTCGACGGCAGCGGCGACCAACGGAACGTCGCCCGATGCCAACAGGCCGGGAACGAACCACGCCGGGTTGTGCCGGATGCGCTCCGACTCAAATGACGCCAGCGGGCCAATCCCGCAGCTCACGACTCCTTTCGAGACCCGAGCGTCGACCGCGAGGGAAAACAGCGCCACTTGACCACCAAGCGAGTGACCGATGATCCTGACATCAGTGGGACCCACGCTGGTGTCCTGCATCCAGCTCGTCACGACGGCGATGTCGCCGGTGTGCTTGGACTGAAGGCTGCTGCCCTTCGCCACTCGGAAGAGCGCGTCGAGTCGCTCGTCGGCAGCGGGATCGTCGGTCCACCTCCGTTGGCGCTCTTCAAAGCCGACGAGGTCGGGCAGGATCACACGCGCTCCAGCGCGAGCGAGCGACGTACCGTAGGCAAGGGTCGGTTCGCCAATGAGTCCAGCTGGCTCGCTCTTCCCGATGGCGAATGCTCCCGCGTGTTGATGCACCGCGATCACGTCGATCCCGGCCTGCTCATCCGGCGTCAGCAGTAGGCAGGGGATCGTGTCGCCGTCAGCAGCGTCAAGCACAACGCGGTCGTACTGCACTCCCTCATCGCGCCGAAGATGCTCTCGACGGATCGCTGTCGGTCGCATCGAATCGGGTGATGGAAGCGCGAGGAGCTCGAGAACCTTTGAGCGAGCGGTGTCGTCAATCGTCGGCGCCATCTGCGGACGCTACCAGCGGCCGCATCGCGATCGTCGGCGTGCAGGGCCGGTGTGCCATGAGACACGATGCCCGGCGCTTGACCCGTGCGCTGGCACCCGGCTCGACCCGGCGCCGCCTGACCTACCGCGGAGCGTCGACGAGCTCGATGAACCGCGACAACAACGCCATCCCCGCGATCGACGTCGGCAGCGCGGTCGTGAGCCCCGGCGAGTACACGACGAACGCCGCCCACTTCGCCCGCGAGATCGCGACGTTGAGCCGGTTCGGCATGAGCAGGAAGTCGAGCCCCCGCGGGATCTCCGCCGCGGAGGACGCGGCGAGCGAGACGATGGCGACCACGGCCTCCCGGCCCTGGAACAGGTCGACCGTGCCGACCTGCGTCCCGCGCAGCCCGGCGGCGTCGAGCGCGGCGCCGATCAGCGCGCCCTGCGCGTTGTAGGGCGCCACGACGATGACGTCCTCGTCGGTCAGTGGCCTGGTCACGCCGCCGTCCGTCCACGGCAGCCCGATGACGGAGGACGCGAGCGACACGACCCGCTCCGCTTCTTCGGGCGAGGACGTCGTGTTCCCCACGTGCGCGACCGGCGCGACGTGGAGGCCCGGCTCGAGTCCCCGGAGCGACCGGGACAAGACGGCCTCGGACGCGGTGAGCGACCCGTTGTAGGACAGGCGCGAGACGGGCGCGGTCAGGGCCGGGTGCATCCGCCGGGTGTGCGCCAGGAAGTACCCGAACTCCGGCGGCAGGACGTGCTCGCCGTCGGCCAGCCAGCCGAGGGCGGACTCGTCGACCGGCTCGGGGTGCGAGCCCTGCGACACCTGGGGCAGCTGCTGCGGGTCGCCGAGCAGCAGGAGTCGCGACGCGGCGACGGACGAGGCGATCGTGGGCGCGAGGGAGAACTGCCCCGCCTCGTCGACCACGAGCAGGTCGAGCGACCGCCGTTCGACGGTGTTGGCGTTGGCGAAGGTCCACGCCGTCCCGCCGACCACACCGCCGGGACGACCGGTCGATCCCGCTGCGGGGCCGGCCAGGAACGCGGCGAGCGCGACGTTGTCCTTGACGGGCGTCCAAGCGGCCGCCTCGAGTCGGTCGGGATCTCCCCCGCGCTGCGGCACCTTGACGACGCGGTCGGCGGGAACACCCGCGGCGACGACGGCGTCGAGGAAGTTCTCGGAGGTCGCGTGCGACTGCCCGACCACGCCGACCCGCCACCCGTGCTCCTGCACGAGCCGTCCGACGACGTGCGAGCCGACGTACGTCTTGCCGGTGCCGGGAGGCCCCTGGATCGCCAGGTACGACCGGTCGAGTCCGAGCAGGGTCGCGACGACGGCCGCGACGGTGTCGTCCTCCGTCACGGACAGCGGCACGACGCCTCCGCGCGGCGGCACCCGCCGCAGCAGGTCGAGGGCCGGGTCGGGCAGCATCGACGGGAGCGCATCGAGCACCTCGCGCCCCCACTCGGCGATCGCCTCGGGCTGCGGCTTCGCGGCCGGCGGTGGGGCGGGCGTGAGGGCCACCGGCAGGTCCTCGTGCCCCGTCTGCCCCTGCCCGACCGACTCCTTGAGCAGGATCTCGATGCGGTCGCCGTTCGGCCCGATGTCGAGGACCTCGCCCTTGCTCGAGGCGCCACGCATGCCCAGCCCCGGCGAGGCGATCGAGATCGGCAGGGGTTCGTCATAGACGAGGTGCGGCTTCGTGCCCTCGCGGACCTTGCTGCCGGGTGCGAGCGTGCCGAGCAGGCGGAGTTCGCGCGAGAACGTCCGCTTGCCGGGCAGCTTCGCCCAGTCCTGCACGACCTCGGCCTGCTCCACGATGAACACGTCGCGGGTGTCGGCCCACTCGTCGATGGGGTTCCGGAGCCGGTCGAAGTGCTCCTGCCAGAACGTCTTGCCCTCACGCCGGTGGTAGTCGATGGCGGCCGCGGCGAGCGCGATGGCCTGCTGGTCCGCCGTGCGGTCGAGCGCGTCGACGCCCTCGATCTCGGCCATGAGCGCCAGGTACACCGGGTCGGGCTCGCGCACCGTGGGCGGGAGCGCGACCTCCAGCTCGTCGGATGCGCCGTCGGACCCGGCCGTGTCGGGTGCGGAGCCGCCGTCGTCGACGCGCCCCCAGGCCTCCAGGCCGAGCAGCCAGTCGCGGAGCCGCAGCGTCGAGCGACAGTCGTACTCGTTGTAGTCCGCGACCTGGTCGAGCGCGTGTTGCCCCAGGACCGGGTCCCCGTTCCGGAGCTCCTCGATCGCGTCGACGTACGCGGTGATGCTGTCCGCGGCGTTCGTCACGCCGGCGTCGTCGCGCAGGTCCTCGCCCATGTAGAGCGGCTCGAGCTTCTTGATCGAGTAGCTGCGGCTGCCGACGAGCAGGGCCTTCCGCACGATCGGGTACAGGTCGACCAGGACGTTGTCGCGCAGCAGGTCGTCGACGTCGTCCTCGCCCACACCGTGCCGGGCGGCGAGCGACAGCAGGTGCGTCCGCTCGTACGACGCGTAGTGGTAGACGTGCATGCCCGGGTACTGCGCGCGCCGCTCCTTGACGAACGCGAGGAAGTCGACGAGCGCGCGTCGTTCCTCCCGGATCGTGTGCGCCCAGAACGCGGTGAAGCGGGCGTCCGTGTCGACGAGGCCGAAGAGGTAGTCGAGGCCCCAGGTGTGGCCGTCCTCGGAGTACAGCGGGTCGCCCTCGAAGTCGAAGAACACGTCGCCCGCGTCCGGCGCCGGGATCGCCGCGAGCGCCTGCGGGTCGACCACCTCGAACCGTGGTGCGGGGTGCGCGTCGGAACCGGCCCGCTGTCGGTCGCGTTCCGATCCGGTCTGGAGGCGCGCCTGCGCCCGCAACGTCGCCAGCGTCGCCGCGCTGACACCGGGCACCGGGCCCTCGGCGGTCGTGAGGGCGTCGATGCTCGTCACGCCCGCCGCGATGAGGCGCGCTCGCTGGTCGAGGCGCATGCCGGCGACGAGGACGAGGTCGCGGTGCTCCTCGACCTGCGTGCTGCAGATGCCGCACCGGCCGCACGAGGTGTAGCGGGGGTCGCCCCACGCGAGCGGCTCGGAGGCGGCGATGCGCTCGTCGATGACGCGCCGGAGCTCGTCGCGCTGCGTCCGGTACACCGGTGCGATGTCGGCGAGGTCGTGGCTGCTCACGGTCTCGTCGCCGAGGACCAGGTGCACCTGCGCCCCGACCGGGATGCCGAGCCGCTCGATCTGCTCGGCGTACGCGGCGAGCTGCAGCAGCGCGGTGATCTTGGCGTGCCGGGCGAGCTTGGTGTCGTAGACCTCGTACTCGCCGCGGTCGTTGCGGATGAGGAAGTCCGAGAACCCGATGAAGCCCGGGTCGTGGAACGTCGCCTGGTACAGGACCGCGACGCCGGCGCGCATGGCCTCCGCCGCCGCCCGGGCAGCCTGCGCGTACCGGTCCGGATCGGGGCGCTCGAACTCGACGACCTGGTCCGCGCCGTACTCCGCCTTGAGCGCGGCGAGGTACCGGAGCTCGTGCTCGTCGCCGAGGCGAGCGGTGCGGTCGAGCATCGCGTCTGCCGCCTCGGCCACCGGTTCGGCGCGCCCCAGCTTGGCGTCGAGGCGCCGCAGGAACGCCCACTCGCACGACGCCCAGACGCTGAGGTCGCTCGGGCTCAGCACGACGCGGCCGTCGGTCGTCAGTTGCACGGTTCCTCCCCCGGGTGCGCTCGTTCGTCGCGCAGCACGACGGTAGCGGTCGCGACCGACACGACCGGCACGACCGGGACGACCGACACGACCAGCACGCAGGGGCCGACACGACCGGGACCCAGCGGCCGCGGCCGCGGCCGAGCGACACTGACATGCCGGGCGGACGCGCCGCGGTCTGTCCTCTGGAGTGAGGACTTGTCGCCTGCTCGTGCCGCTGCCAGTGTCTCGCCATGGACGCACCCACAACGAAGTTCGACGTCTCCGGCTCACTGAGCCGACGCTCGCTCCTCATCGGAGCGGGCGGTGTCTCGCTCGCCGCGATCGCTGCAGTCGCAGGACCCGCATCGATGGCGAGCGCCGCCGCACCCACCACCCCGTCCGCCGTGATCACCGAGGCGAAGAGCTACACCGGCAACAGCCTCGCGCAGATGAACGCGATCTGGTCCTCCAAGTACAAGACGAGTGGCGACTGGTGCGCGATCTTCGTCAGCTGGTGCCTCCGTGGCACCGACACCGGCTTCAGCCCTCGGGCGTCGGACTTCTACAAGCTCTGCACGCCGGTGTCGGCCGCCAACGTCCGCCAGGGCGACATCATCTGGTACTACGGCGTCGGGCACATCGGCCTCGTCCGGTCACACAGCGACGGCCACATCCGCACGGTGGAGGGGAACGTGGGCTCGGGCAACGCCTCGACCAACCACGTGAAGATCTACGAGGACCCCTGGGACACGAGCGGTCAGTACAAGTTCGCGCGGCCGAAGTACTGACCCCGTCGAATCAGCCGACGTCGTCCGCGTGTGCACTCAGTCGGTGGCGACCCCGCCGCCCCAACGCACGCCCACCGCGGTCGTCGCGAACGGCGCGAGCGTGACCCGCACCGCACCATCATCGACCGGGAGGCCCGTCCCCCGGTCCCCGAGGAACGAGCTCACCCACGCCTCGGCCACCGCCGCGCCGGGACGGAGCGTCAGCGCGACGTCCTGGTCGGCGAACGACTGGAGCCGCACGATCGAGGTGCCCTCCTCCGGTCCCGCGACGACACCGACCAGTTGCACGCGGTCGTCGTCGAGGTCGAGCAGGGACGCATCGGCCCGAGCGGTGCCCGGACGGCCCTTGGCCTCCGCGGTCGTCAGCGGGTGCACGACCTCGCCGGTCACCGCCACGGCCAGCCCTTCGGTCGAGGCGCCGTCCCGGTCCGTGCGGACACCGACGGCGTACCGGAAGGTCGCGGTGAACGCCTGTTCGATCGGGAAGTTCGTGTCCCACACGTTGTTGTGGAGCCACGAGAACACGGTGCCCGGTTCGACGGGACTCGTGCTCGCGGGGAACGGCGCGTACGGCACCGCGATGCTCCCGGTCTGCACGAGCGGCGCGTCCTTCGTCACCCAGACGACGTCGTCGTGGGTCTCCGGGTCGGTCAACGTGATCCAGTTGCGGATCGCGCGCATGTGCTGCGGCGCTCCCGGGATGTGCGGGACGCCGTCGCCCGTGACCCCGCCGGAGACCTCGAACCGGACGACCGGGTCGTCGACGGCGAACGGGAACGCGAAGTAGGCGCTCTCCTTGATCAGGGTCGTCGGCTTGGCCAGGCGGTTCTCGATGAGCAGCACGCCGTCGCCGTGCCGGAGCCGGAGCGTCACGACGACGGAGTCCACCCCGTCGGCGACGAACTCGTAGACCAGGCGTTCCTCGACCGCGTCGCTCGTCCGCCCGAGGACGACGGCGGGCCGGGCGGTCGTCCGCGACACGAGCAGTTCGAGCCGGTCGGAGACGGACAGCTTGTTCGCCAGGTGGTTGAACCCGGCGCCCGAGCTGCCGTACTGGTCGTAGAGGTACGCGTTGAACCCAGCGACGGACGACCCGTTCACGAGCTCACGTCCGGTCCGCCGCTCGACGATCGACGCGATGGAGGACGTGGTCTCGTCGACGACGACGCGCAGGTACTCGTTCTCGAGCGTCAGCACCTCGGCGCGGGCCCGGGACCCGAGGGGAACGGGAGCGCCGTTCGGCGCGGACGTCGCCGCAACGGAGACGTCGAGTCGGACGAACCCGAACGCGGGGACGTCCTCGACCCGCACGACCGCCCAGCGCCCGGACTCCCGGTGCGCCGTGTTCGACTGCGGTTCGAGGACCACCGGCAGCGGTTCGCCGGTGCGGCCGTCCCGGATCTCGATGTCCTGGTCGAGGCCGATGTGGGCCTCCTTGACGAGCAGGCGCGCGACGGTGCTGCGGCGGCGGCCGGTGGCGTTCGCGGCGGTGAAGCTGACGACCGCGTCGGGATCGCGCGGCACCGTGGCGCCGAGGTAGGCCATCGCCTGCTCCCGGAACTCGGTGGCCCGCTGGTGCGCGCCGATGCCCTGCGCCACCTTCCACTGCCACTGCAGCTCCCCCGACTCGAACCCGGCGTCCCCGTGGGTCCAGGAGTTCCCGGCGCCCCACGTGTGCTCGTTGAACATCGAGATCGCGTCGTAGGCCTCGGTGCGGCGCGCGGTTTCCTCCGGTACCGCGGCAGCGCCGATCAACGCGGCCGCCTGCGAGAACGCGCCGGCGTCGGTGACGGCGGCCTGGGCCTCCCGGGCGAGTGCGAGCGGCACGGCCGCGGAGCCGACGCCCTCGACCCACCAGTCGCCCCAGTCCCCCTGGAACGTCTGGAGCTCGTCGCCGTGGCGTGCCTCCGCCTCGGCGAAGAAGTCCTCGTTCCGCGACACCCGCAGCGTCGGGGACGTCCACGTGTCGTTCCACTCGCGGACGATCTCGGCGAGCTGGAGCCGGGCGGGGCCGTTGTCGCCCATGAACCCCTGCGTGCGGATGTGCAGGACCTCCCACGGGTAGCCGTCGCGGCCCTCGGTCTGCTCGCCGTGCGCGCCGAAGATCCCGGGCGGGAACGGGTAGCCGCGGGTGGCGAGCGCGGTCAGGTACGCGGGGAACAGCGCGTCCACGGACGCGTACGACTCCGTGAAGCCGATCATCGGCCCCTCCATGTACGCCAGGCCGTGCGGGCTGTCGGTCATCCACACGATCACCGAGTTGCCGGCGGGGGTGCGCCAGCGGAACATGCGGGGCAGGTTGAGCGCGCCCGAGGTGTGCGGCTGCGACCGGCCCGCCCAGTTGTGCGCGACGGCCAGGTACTTGACGCCGACCTCCTGCAGCGCGTCCGGGAGGCCCGCCACCTGTCCCGGCACGTCCGTCTGCATCGCGGTGGTGAAGTCGATGCCGTACTGGTCGCGGATGCGCCGCGCGTCACGGAGGAGTTCGTGCAGTTCGTCGGTGGAGCACGTGTCGGTGTGCAGGTTGTACGGCATCGCGCTGAGGCCGATCCGGCCGTCCTTGACGAGCTGCACGAACTCGTCGACCTGCGCCTGTGGGCGGTGCCGCTCCCAGTCGGTGAACGCCCAGAGCGCCTCGGCGTTCCAGCGGAACCGGGCCTCCTCGGGCCAGTCGTCGGTCGCGCGGGCGAGGTCCATGGCGGTGTCGAGGTACGACCGCTGGCTCGCGATGACCGTCGCCTGCGGGTCGGTGTAGCCGAAGTCGAAGTGCGAGTGGTGCACGACGTGCACGGACCACGGGCGCTGCGGCGTGAGCTCGACGGACACCGCGCCGTCGCCGAGGGACGGGATCCGGACGGTCGCTGCGGTGGGCGCGTCGACGACCCGGACCAGGAGGCGCACCGACAGCGCGTCGGGGGCCGTCGCGAACCCGACGAACGCGCCTGGCGCGGCGGCGGCGCCGGTGCCGGTGCCGGTCGCGGTGCCGGGTTCGATCACGACGTCGGTCGCGCGGGCCGCCGCTTCCTCGGTGTCGAACAGGAGGCGCACCGCCTGCACCTCGATGCCGTCGCGCGTGGCGCGCATGGGCTCCGGCAGGACGCGGACGCGTTCGCCGCCGATCGTGCCGGTGGCGGCGACGGCGCGGTCGATCAGGCCGACCCGCGCGTCGGTGTGCTGCCACGGCTGTGCCGAGATCAGCGGGGGTCGAGTCGGGCGATCACCACGGGCGTCGGTCATCAGCAGCACCATTCGTCGTCGAGTTGTTATCGTTACCAACAACGCTAGCAGGACGACGGGGGCGCTCCGCAAGGGGCAATCGTGTGACCGGCCGGAGCCGGTGCTGCTGTACACGTGTGACCGGCCGAAGCCGGTGCTGCTGTCACGTGTGACCGGCCGGAGCCGGTGCTGCTGTATACCTTGAGGCATGGCAGCCGCGGGGAACGGGAGCGGGCCCACGACGGGGCGCGGTCGTGGTGCGCCGACGGTCAAGGACATCGCGCGTGTCGCCGAGGTCAGCCCGATGACCGTGTCCCGTGTGCTCTCCGGGGGCAAGAACGTCCGGCCCGAGCTGCAGGACCGGGTCGAGCGCGCGATCGCCGAGGTCGGCTACCACCGGAACGAGAACGCCCGTCGACTCCGCCAGGGTCGCCGCTCGGGACTCGTCGGCGTGCTCATCACGAACGTCGGGAACCCGTACTACGCGGGGATGCTCCAGGGCGTCGAGGAGGTCGTCGGCGAGGCCGGCCGACGCATCATCATCGGCGTCACGAACGAGGACGAGGACCTCGAGCAGCAGCTGCTCGCGGACTTCCTCGGTCGGCAGGTCGAGGGCCTCATCGTCGTCCCCGCCGGTCGGGAGCCGGCCCGGTTCGCGCCCGACGCCCTCGCCGGCGTGCCCGTGGTGCTCGCGTCGCGGACGTTCCCCGACGTCAGCGCCGACGCGATCCTGCTCGACGACATCCACGGCGCGTTCGTCGCCACGGACCGCATGCTCGCCGAGGGGCACACCCGCGTCGGGTTCCTCGGCAACCAGGTGTCGGTGTCGACCGGCCGCCGACGGTTCGAGGGCTTCCGCCAGGCGCACGAGCGCCACGGGCTCGAGCCCGTCGACGAGCTCGTCCGGCTCGGGCAGCAGGACGTCAGCTCGGCCGAGCAGGCGATGGACCAGCTGCTCGGCCTGGAGGCCCCGCCCACCGCCGTCTTCGCCGCCAACAACCGCAACTCCATCGGCGCGATCCGCGCGATCACGAAGTCCCGGGCGCAGGCGCGGGACCGCGGCGAGCAGCCCGCTCCGATCCGGCTCTTCGGGTTCGACTCGTTCGAGTTCGCGGACATGTCCCCGGTGCCGCTGTCCGTCGTCGCGCACGACGCCGCCGAGCTGGGTCGGGTCGCCGCCCGGATGCTCTTCGACCGCCTCGATCGTGGGGACGGCAGCGCGCCGCGGCTCGTCGAGTTGCCGGTCGAGTTCGTCGACTTCGCGTAGCGCCGGCGGGCCTCCCGGCTGCGCCGCCCCGCACGCGGGGACGTCGGGACGCACGGACGGCGGGCCGCGAGGACGTACCCGGGTATTCGGACGGTGCCGCTGCCGAACGACAACGGGAACGTCGAAACCAGCGGCAGCGTGCACTGTGGGGGCCGCACCCGCCCGGGAGTTCCGACGGTGCTGCTGGCGAACGACAACCGGGACGTCGAAACCAGCGGCCGGGAGGCTCGGGTCCATCGGGAGGAGCGGCAGCGCTTCCGAGGAGACGCCGGACGCGGCGCCCAGACCGGCCGGAGGTGGGCCTCCCGACGGGCCGGTGCCGGGCCTCCCGGCGGGCTTGCGATCGGTGCCGATCCTGATAACGTTACCAACCTGAACACACGTCCATGCGGCCAGCGTCGGTCGCGGACGCGAAGGGAGCGGGGATGGACGACCGACCGACCGGATCACGGGCGACCTACGACACGGCACCGTCGGTGGCCGTGGGACCCGGGCACCACGCCTGGACCGGCCCCGAGGCGTGGGGGCGACTGGCGGAACACGCGGCTCCCGGTCGCCCGATCGCGATCGACACCTACCCCGGCAGCGACCTCGAGGGGCTCCGTGCCGAGCTCGCGCGGGCGCTCCCCGACGCCGAGCTCATCGACGTCGAGGCCGCGGCGGCGCACTCCCGCGAGTACATCGACGCGCTCCTCGCCCCGAACCTCACCGACGACCGGGTGTTCGGCGTCATGGACCATCGCACGCTCGACGTCCTGTACGACACGGACCGGCTCGCCGCCGTGGCCGACCGGGTCACCGCGTCCGAGCGGCCCGTCGTGGTCTACGGCTGGGGCGCCACGCTCGTGCCGACGACGTTCGACACCATCGTCCTCGCCGACCTCGCCCGGTGGGAGATCCAGCAGCGGCAGCGCGCGGGCGCCCCGAACTGGCGCGCGGACAACGGCGACGACGACCAGCTCCGCAAGGTCAAGCGCGGGTTCTTCGTCGAGTGGCGGATGGCCGACCGGCACAAGCGGGCGTTGTTCGACCGGATCGACTACGTCCTCGACGCGAACAGCACGATGGCGACCGCCAAGCTCATCACCGGCGACACGTTCCGAGCCGGACTCGCGGCCGCGACGACCCGTCCGTTCCGGGTCGTCCCGTTCTTCGACCCCGGCGTGTGGGGCGGCCAGTGGATGAAGACGACGTTCGACCTCGACGACGCCGAGAACTACGCCTGGTGCTTCGACTGCGTGCCCGAGGAGAACAGCCTCCTGATCGACGTCGACGGCACGCTGGTCGAGGTCCCCTCGCTCGACCTGGTCCTCCGGCACCCGCGGGAGCTCCTGGGCGAACGGACCCACGCCCGGTTCGGCCCGGAGTTCCCGATCCGCTTCGACTTCCTGGACACCATGGAGGGCGGCAACCTGTCACTCCAGGTCCATCCGCTGACCGGGTACATCCAGGACAAGTTCGGCATGCACTACACGCAGGACGAGAGCTACTACCTGCTCGACGCCGCCGACGACGCCGTGGTGTACCTCGGGCTCCGCGAGGACGCCGAACCCGCAGCGATGGAGCAGGCACTCCGCACCGCCGAGACCGGCGCCGCCCCGTTCGAGGCCGACGCGTTCGTCAACGCGTTCCCCGCCAAGAAGCACGACCACTTCCTCATCCCCGCCGGCACCGTCCACTGCTCCGGCGCGAACTCGATGGTGCTCGAGATCTCGGCGACGCCGTACATCTTCACCTTCAAGATGTGGGACTGGGGCCGGGTCGGGCTCGACGGCGTCCCGCGTCCGATCCACCTCGACCACGCGATGGCGAACGTGCAGTGGGACCGGGACACGACGTGGACCCGCGACCACCTGGTCGACCAGGTGACCGAGGTGGCCGCCGGCGACGGCTGGGTCGAGGAGCGCACCGGCCTGCACGAGCTCGAGTTCATCGAGGTCCGTCGGCACTGGTTCACCGACGTCGTCCCGCACGACACCCGCGGCACGGTCAACGTCCTCAACCTCGTCGAGGGCACCGAGGCCGTCGTCGAGAGCCCGACCGGCGCGTTCGAGCCGTTCGTCGTCCACTACGCCGAGACGTTCATCGTCCCGGCCGCCGTCGGCCCCTACACGATCCGGCCGCACGGGCGCGGGGTCGGGCAGCGGCTCGGGACCGTCAAGGCGTCCGTGCGGGGCACGGAGCGGGGGTAGCGCGCGGGGCCGCGATCCGCCGAGGGGGCACAACACGCCGCCCCACCTCCGCCGAGGGTGCACAGCACGTCGTTCCGCCCGGGAGTGAGCGGCGCGTCGTGCACACTCGCCCCTGGCCCTGCCC